>NZ_CAUQHZ010000003.1:0-318982 GCF_963518075.1 uncultured Plantibacter sp. | reverse complement strand
AGAGCCCCGGCGACCTCGTGTTCGTGGGCGGCAAGCAGTTCAAGAACTACCGCGGTATGGGATCGCTCGGAGCCATGCAGACGCGAGGCGAGAAGACCTCGTACTCGAAGGACCGCTACTTCCAGGCCGACGTGCCGAGCGACGACAAGCTGATCCCCGAGGGCATCGAGGGTCAGGTGCCCTACCGCGGCCCGGTGTCGGCCGTCGCGTACCAGCTCATCGGCGGGTTGCGTCAGTCCATGTTCTACGTCGGCGCGCGCAACATCGGCGAGCTGAAGGCCAAGGGCAAGTTCGTCCGCATCACCTCCGCGGGCCTCAAGGAGTCGCACCCGCACGACGTGCAGATCGTCGTCGAGGCGCCGAACTACCGCAAGTAGGCACCCGCACGAACACCGACGGTCCGGCAGGCTTCCGCCTGCCGGACCGTCGCGTATCAGGTCAGCGCTCCAGTCGGTGATCGATACGTCTCAGCACGGCCCACGCCGGGATGGCGACCAGCGCCAAGACGGTCGCGCCCAGGACAGCGGCCGCGACATCGAGACGGTTGATCACGGCGATGATCGCGAACGTCGCAGCTCCGAAGAAGATGCTCGTGCACATGATTCGAGGAATACGAGAGTGTCTCTCCCGACGTCCCTCCCGCCGAGTGAGGGGTCGCCGAACGCTTCCAGACCGACCACCCATGTGATCCTCTCTTCACCGTTCACATCCGCTCCAGGCAGCGAAGTGATCTTCATGTATATCACTCGGGCCACTGGGTGTGAGCCTTGGACACGGTCCACGTGCAACCTGACCGGTAGGCTGGTGCGGTGAGCATGGATATTGAGATCGGCCGGTCAAAGCGCGCACGGCGCGCCTACGCGTTCGACGACATCGCCGTCGTCCCGTCGCGGCGGACCCGCGACCCACAGGACGTCTCGGTGTCCTGGTCGATCGACGCCTACCAGTTCGAGATCCCGGTGCTCGCGGCACCGATGGACTCCGTCGTCTCGCCGACGACCGCGATCATGATGGGCCAGCTCGGCGGCGTCGGCGTCCTCGACCTCGAGGGCCTCTGGACGCGGTACGAAGACCCCGAGCCGCTGCTCGCCGAAATCCGGTCGTTGCCGGTCGGCCGCGCGACCGCGCGCATGCAGGAGATCTACTCGGAGCCCATCAAGCCCGAGCTCGTCACGGCCCGGCTCGCCGAGATCCGCGCGGCCGGAGTCACCGTCGCCGCTGCCCTCTCGCCGCAGCGCACGCAGGAGCTCTACGAGACCGTCGTCGCCGCAGGTGTCGACCTCTTCGTCATCCGCGGCACCACCGTGTCGGCGGAGCACGTCTCCAAGAACCAGGAGCCGCTCAACCTCAAGAAGTTCATCTACGAACTCGACGTCCCCGTGATCGTCGGTGGCGCGGCCACGTACACCGCAGCCCTGCACCTCATGCGGACCGGTGCGGCCGGCGTCCTCGTCGGCTTCGGTGGCGGCGCCGCCTCCACCACGCGGGCCTCGCTCGGCATCCATGCCCCGATGGCGACCGCCGTGGCCGACGTCGCCGGTGCGCGTCGCGACTACCTCGACGAGTCCGGCGGCCGCTACGTGCACGTCATCGCCGACGGCGGTCTCGGGACCTCGGGCGACATCGTCAAGGCCGTCGCGATGGGGGCCGACGCCGTCATGCTCGGCACCGCACTCGCCCGCGCAACGGACGCACCCGGCGGTGGCTGGCACTGGGGTGCCGAGGCGCACCACCTGCACCTGCCGCGCGGACGCCGTGTCGAGGTGGGGACCGTCGCGACGCTCGAGGAGATCCTCTACGGCCCGTCGCCGAAGTCTGACGGCACGGCCAACCTCATCGGCGCGCTCCGTCGCTCGATGGCCACCACCGGCTACTCCGACCTCAAGGAGTTCCAGCGGGTCGAGGTCGTCGTCGCGCCGTACCAGGGCGCCTAGCCCTGCCGGAAGCGAGCCGCTTCCGCAAGCGGTTGTCGGGTCGCATCGCGCCGACTAGCCTCTGAGGCAGAGCCTCGTGGACGAGCACCTGCCTCCGGCAGGATCATCGCGAGGGCGGTTCCAGCGAGCGGAGTTCGACGATGGCCACCACCCACAACAACGTGTCACGTTCCACCAAGCTGGGGATGGAGGAGCGCGACGCCGCGATCGAAGCGTTGAAGTCGAAAGAGCTCGACATCCTCGTCGTCGGTGGTGGCATCGTGGGCACCGGTGCAGCGCTCGACGCCGTCACGCGCGGACTCAGCACCGGTCTGCTCGAGGCGCGCGACTGGGCGAGCGGCACCTCGAGCCGGTCCTCGAAGCTCGTGCACGGCGGTATCCGGTATCTCGAACAACTCGACTTCCGACTCGTCCGAGAAGCGCTCATCGAGCGCGGGTTGCTGCTGCAGCGCATCGCGCCGCACCTCGTGAAGCCGGTCCGGTTCCTGTACCCGCTCAACAAGCCGGTCTTCGAGCGCCTCTACATCGGTGCCGGCATGCTGCTCTACGACCTCTTCAGCTGGACCGGCGGCCGTCCGCCCGGCGTCCCGCACCACCGGCACCTGTCCAAGCGTCAGGTCCTGACCTCGATCCCGAGTCTCAAGTCGGACGCGTTCGTGGGCGGACTCACCTACTACGACGCCCAGGTCGACGACGCCCGGTACGTCTCATCCCTCGCGCGGACGGCGTCGGCCTACGGCGCGCACGTCGCGAGCCGCGTGCGGGTCGAGGGCTTCATCAAGGTCGGTCAGCGCGTCGTGGGCGTCAAGGCGCACGACCTGCAGACCGACGAGCGCTTCGAGATCCGCGCCAAGCAGGTCGTCAACGCGACCGGCGTGTGGACCGACGACACGCAGTCGATGGTGGGGGAGCGGGGCCAGTTCAAGGTCCGCGCGTCGAAGGGAATACACCTCGTCGTGCCGCGCGACCGCTTCCAATCGAACATGGGGCTCCTGCTGCGCACGGAGAAGAGCGTCCTCTTCGTCATCCCGTGGGGCCGACACTGGCTCATCGGCACGACCGACACGGACTGGCACCTCGACAAGGCGCATCCGGCGGCGACGGCGGCGGACATCGACTACCTGCTCGAGCACGTCAACAAGATCCTCGCCGTCCCGCTCACCCGTGAGGACGTCGAGGGCGTCTACGCCGGCCTCCGTCCGCTGCTGGCCGGCGAGTCGGAGCAGACGTCGAAGTTGTCACGCGAGCACCTGGTCGCGCATTCCGTCCCCGGACTGGTGGTCATCGCCGGTGGCAAGTGGACCACGTACCGGGTCATGGCGAAGGACGCGATCGACGCCGCGGTGGACGCCCTCGACGGCAAGATCCCGGCGAGCGCGACGGAGAACATCGCCCTCCTCGGAGCCGAGGGGTATCAGGCGGCCTGGAACAAGCGGGGCAAGATCGCGCGGGCCTTCGGGGTGCACACGGCGCGTATCGAGCACCTGCTGAACCGCTACGGCGTCCTGACGGACGAGCTGCTCGACCTCATCAAGGACGACCCGACGCTCGCCGAAGCACTGCCGGGAGCGGACGACTACATCGGGGCGGAGATCGTCTACGCGGCCTCCCACGAGGGCGCCCTCCATCTCGACGACGTCCTCGCCCGTCGGACGCGGATCTCCATCGAGGCCTGGGACCGCGGTGTCTCGGCGGCCCCGGTCGCGGCGAAGCTCATGGGTGGGGTCCTCGGGTGGGACGAGGAGCGCATCGAGAAGGAGGTCTCCTACTACCTGAAGCGTGTCGCCGCGGAGCGGGCGTCGCAGGAGCAGCCGAACGACGAAGCGGCGGATCGCGTGCGCCTGGAGGCACCGGACATCGTCCCGGGGGCCTGAACCGGCGGTGATCGCCCGCAGCGGAACGGCTGCGGGCGCCTCGGGCGGGCGGGCCAGGTGTGGCGGATAGACTAGGAGGACTGCCACAACAAGCCTGAGGAGTACAGCCATGGTGGATGTTCGGCGGGTCAAACTTCCCGGGGTCGGTGTGCTCCACACCTTCGTCACGGACGACGGCGGCAAGGTCGGCGTCATCGCCCACCGGTCCGGCCACAGCGACCTCATCACCTTCGCCGACCACGAAGACGGTGCCGATGCCGGCAAGGTGTCGCTCCGGCTCAACGAGGACGAGGCGCACACGCTGGCCGAACTCCTCGGTGGCACACAGATCACCGAGTCGCTCAGCGCGCTCGACCAGATCCCCGGCCTCAGCATCGACTGGTTCACCGTCGACTACGAAGACCACATCGCCGGGCAGCCGCTCGGGAACCCCGCCGAGAAAGGCATGGTCGGACTGACCGTCGTCGCCGTCGTGCGTGGCGACTCCGCCAACCCGGCCCCGGCAGCGGACTTCCGGGTCTTCCCGGGAGACACCCTCGTCGTCGCGGGCAGTCCCGAGAAGGTCGCCAAGGCCTTCGCCTACTTCCGTTCGGGCGCCGTCAAGAAGGTCGCCGTCGACGCTCCGCCTGGAGGGTAGGCATGCTGCACGCCGCGACCGAAAACCCCCACCTCGGCCAGGATCTGCTCATCCTCGGCGTCCTGTTCGTCATCGCCTACATCCTCGGCCGCCTCGGCAAGCTGATCGGCCTCCCGTCGATCCCCGTCTACATGCTCGTCGGCCTGCTCGCGAGTCCGTACACGGGCTGGTTCCCGCTCGACTTCGCCAGCGCGCAGATCGAACTCATCGCCGTCTTCGGCCTCGTGCTCCTGCTGTTCAACCTCGGTCTGGAGTTCGATCAGGACGAGTTCTTCGGCAACGCCGGAAAACTCATCGTGTCAGGTGGCTCCTACATCCTCGTGAACATGGCCGCTGGGCTGGTGTTCGGGTTCCTGGTCGGGTGGGGCACGCGAGAGGCGCTCATCATCGCCGGCATCACGGCGACGAGCTCGAGCGCGATCGTCACGAAGCTCCTCATCGAGCTCAAACGGCTGACGAACGACGAGACCCCGATGATCCTGGGCGTCACCGTGGTGGAGGACATCTTCATCGCCATCTACCTCGCCATCGTCGGAGTCGTCCTGAGCGGCGAGACCGAGGTGTGGCCGGTCATCGGCAAGCTCGCGATCGCGTTCACGTTCATCCTCGTGATGTTCGCGATCGCGCGCTTCGGCGGCCGATTCGTGTCGCGGTTGTTCCGCACGAAGGACGACGAGCTCTTCACGATCCTGTTCTTCGGCCTCGCGGTCGCGTTCGGCGGTATCGGCGAGCTCCTCGGGGTCACCGACGCGATCGGCGCCTTCCTCATCGGGCTGGTCCTCGGAGCCACCCGGTTCCGCAACAAGATCGAGCAGATCGCGATCCCGCTCCGCGACGTGTTCGGTGCGTTCTTCTTCTTGAACTTCGGCCTCGCGCTCGACGCGACGAAGTTCGGCAGCGTCCTCGTCCCGGTCCTCCTCGCTGTCCTCATGACGGTGGTCCTCAACGTCCTGGCCGGTCAGTTCGTCGCCTGGCTCAACGGACTCGGGCCGCAAGCGGGGATCAACGCCGCGGTCATCCTGCAGAATCGCGGCGAATTCGCCCTCATCCTCGCGACGCTCTCGCTGAGCGCAGGGCTCAACCCGCTCATCCAACCGTTCGCCGGGCTCTACGTGCTCATCATGGCGGTGATGGGCCCGATCGTCGCAGGCCGGTCCGAGCAGATCGGCGCCGTCATCCTGCGTCCGCGTCGCCGGAAGGCGCGCCGAGTGGAGCAGGTGGACACGACGGCGCAGGAGTCCATCGCGCTCGTCGAGGGTGCGGGCGACGACCAAGGCACGACGGACGTCGACACCGATCAGGCGGCCATCGACCGACTCGTCGAACAGGCGATGAACGACCAGGAACCACCAGCACGAAAGCGAGAGCCCGATTACTAGCACCGCCCCGTCGGCACCAGGCCCCGACAACCACGGACAGGTCCGTCCGACGCTCCGCTCCGTCATGCTGCGTCCCCGGTGGATCGGCGTCCTCGTCCTCTGCCTCGCCGTCGCGGGCGCGTTCGCCGCGCTCGGGCAGTGGCAGCTCGCACGCGCCATCGAATCCGGGCAGGTGGTGCCGACCGAGACCGAATCGGTCCGGCCACTCGCGGACGTCCTCGAACCGGGCGTCGGCATCCGAGAGGCGGACGCCGGACAACGGGTGAGCGTCTCGGGCACCTGGGTGCCGGAGGACTACCTCGTGGTGGGCAACCGGGTGAACGACGGCACGCTCGGGTACTGGGTGACGGGCCACCTCGCGACCGACCGCCCGGATCAGGCCGGTCTCGCCGTCGCGCTCGGGTGGACGAAGGATCGCGAGACCGCCGACCGTGTCGCGGAGGCATTGAACGCGGACGCCCCCACCGGTGCCGTGGAGCTCGAAGGGCGTCTGAACCCGCCTGAGGGCCCGGAGGAACCGGCAGCGGACGCCGCACCGACCGACCTCGACAACATGTCGGTCGCCGCGCTGCTGAACCGCTGGAACGACGCCGACGGCCTGCGGGTGTTCAGTGCGTTCGTCGTGGACGACGTGGCCGTCGACGGACTCGAGCCCATCTCGTCACCCGCGCCCAGCCAGGAGATCCAGCTCAACTGGTTGAACATCTTCTACGCGGCCGAGTGGGTCGTCTTCGCGTGCTTCGCCGTGTTCCTGTGGTTCCGGCTCGCCAAGGACGCCTGGGAGCGCGAGATCGAGGAGCTCGAGGACGCCGAGGAGGAGGCCGCAGCGCTCCGTCCGTGATGTCCGGTCGCTTGGCGGCCGCGGGTAGGATGGGGGCATGCCCCTCCAGCCGAAACCGTCGACGTTTCCCGCGATCCGAGGCGCGCTGAAGTTCTACCAGGTGGCCGCCCCCATCACCGGTGTGCTGCTCCTGTCGCTCTGCGCCGAGATGCTCATGAAGTACGCGTTCGGCCTCGAGCTCGAACTCGGCGGTGCTTACGGCTTCCTCGCCTTCGTGCCCTCCGGCACCGCCACCGCCGTCAACCTGAGCACGGGCATCCTCATCATCCACGGCTGGTTCTACGTCGTGTACCTGTTCGCCGCGTTCCGGCTCTGGAGCCTCATGCGGTGGAACGTCCTGCGTCTGCTCTGGCTCGCGCTCGGCGGCATCATCCCGTTCCTGTCCTTCTTCTTCGAGAGCCGCATCCCGCGGGAAGTGAAGGGCTACCTCTCCGGCCGCGAAGCAGCAGCGGCCGCCGAACCCGTGGAGTCCATGCAGTGAGTGAAACCGCCCCCGCCGCCGCAGCGGAGCAGACCGCCGCCCGACCGGTCCTCGTCGTCGACTTCGGTGCGCAGTACGCGCAGCTGATCGCGCGTCGCGTCCGCGAAGCCGGCGTGTACTCCGAGATCGTGCCGCACACCGTGTCCGCCGCCGAGGTCGCCGCCAAGAACCCCGTCGGGATCGTCTTGTCCGGCGGCCCGTCCAGCGTGTACGAGCCGGGCGCTCCGTCGCTCGACGAGGGCATCCTCGAGCTCGGCGTCCCGACCTTCGGCATCTGCTACGGCTTCCAGGTCATGGCCAAGCAGCTCGGTGGAGAGGTCGCGCACACCGGTCTCCGGGAGTACGGCGCCACCGACGCGACCAGCGTCGTCGACGTCCCGGGCACCCTCCTGCACGGCGTCCCGACCGAGCAGAACGTCTGGATGAGCCACGGCGACTCCGTCTCCAAGGCCCCCGAGGGCTTCGAGGTCCTCGCCTCGACCGCCTCGACTCCGGTCGCCGCCTTCGCGAACGCGGAACGCGGCCTCTACGGCGTCCAGTGGCACCCCGAGGTCAAGCACTCCGCTTACGGCCAGCAGGTGCTCGAGAACTTCCTCCACCGGGCGGCGGGCATTCCGGCCGACTGGAACAGCGGCAACGTCATCGCCGAACAGGTCGACCGCATCCGCTCCCAGGTGGGCGACGCCAAGGTCATCTGCGGGCTCTCCGGCGGTGTCGACTCGGCCGTCGCCGCGGCGCTCGTGCACAAGGCCGTCGGCGACCAGCTCGTCTGCATCTTCGTCGACCACGGCCTGCTCCGGAAGGACGAGCGGCGCCAGGTCGAGGAGGACTTCGTCGCCTCGACCGGTGTCCGGCTGGTCACGGTCGACGCCCGCGAGCAGTTCCTGTCGGCGCTCGCCGGTGTCAGCGACCCGGAGCAGAAGCGCAAGATCATCGGCCGCGAATTCATCCGGTCCTTCGAACAGGCCGAGATCGACCTCGTCAAGGAGGCCCAGAGCGAAGGCGAGCCCGTCCGCTTCCTCGTCCAGGGCACGCTGTACCCCGACGTCGTCGAGTCCGGAGGCGGATCCGGCACGGCCAACATCAAGAGCCACCACAACGTCGGCGGCCTGCCGGAAGACCTCCAGTTCGAACTCGTCGAGCCCCTGCGCACCCTGTTCAAGGACGAGGTCCGGGCGATCGGCCGCGAGCTGGGCCTCCCGGAGGAGATCGTCGGCCGTCAGCCGTTCCCCGGTCCCGGACTCGGTATCCGCATCGTCGGTGAGGTCACGGCCGAGCGTCTCGACCTCCTCCGCGACGCCGACGCGATCGTCCGCGAGGAACTGACCGCGGCCGGGCTCGACCAGGAGATCTGGCAGTGCCCCGTGGTCCTGCTGGCGGACGTCCGTTCCGTGGGTGTGCAGGGCGACGGCCGCACCTACGGTCACCCGATCGTGCTGCGACCGGTGTCGTCTGAAGACGCCATGACCGCCGACTGGACCCGCCTGCCGTACGACGTTCTCGCGCGCATCAGCAACCGCATCACCAACGAGGTGAAGGACGTCAACCGCGTCGTGCTCGACGTCACGTCGAAGCCGCCGGGGACCATCGAGTGGGAGTGATCACTCCCTGAAGCATCGGAAGGCCGTCCCGTTCGCGGGGCGGCCTTCGTCGTCCGCGCCCTTCGACAGGCTCAGGGACCGGGTGGGTGGCTCAGGGACCGGGTGGGTGGCTCAGGGACCGGGGGGGTCAGGGATCGGGGATGGTGCCCGGTGCGAGGGGTTCGGTCCCTGAGCCTGTCGAAGGGCAGTAGCGCGACCGGCCGGTTCCTCGGACGACGAAGGCCCGCCCCGCGAACGGGACGGGCCTTGCCGTGCGTGCGCTGCTAGTTGCGGGAGATGGCCAGCAGACGCAGGATCTCGACGTAGATCCAGATGACCGTGACCATGATGCCGAAGGCGCCGGTCCAGCCGTACTTGGCGGGTGCGCGGTTCTGCACGCCGCGCTGGATGAAGTCGAAGTCGAGCACCAGCGAGTACGCGCCCATCAGCACCGCGAAGATGCCGATGACGATCCCGAGCGGGATGCCGAAGATCGTCGCGCCGTAGAGGCCGAACGGGTTGTTCAGGACGCCCGTGAACATGAGCACGAGGTTGAGGAGCTGGAAGACGCCGTAGCCGATGATGGCGACGAGGAAGACCTTCGTCAGCTTCTTGGAGGCGCGGACCTTGCCGCTCGCGAAGAGCGCGAGGGTCACGCCGACGACGGCGAGGGTCGCGAGGACCGCCTGGACGACGACGCCCGACCAGGCCGGGTTCGCCTCGAAGACGCGCGAGATGCCGCCGACGAAGAGTCCCTGGAAGACGGCGTACCCGAGGATGAGCGCCGGGACCGGCTCCTTCTTGAAGGAGTTGACGAGCCCGAGACCGAGACCACCGATCATGCCGATGATCATGGGGAGGGCGTAGCCGCTGCCTGCCTGCAGGAGGGAGGTCGTCCACATCCAGGAGACGACGGCGAACACGACGAGGACGGCGAACGAGCCGAGCGTCTTGACGAGCGTGTTCTCGATCGTCATGCGGTCGGCGGTGCCGACGCCCGCCGGTGCGGTGGGCTGCTCGTACATCTTGCGGAGCTGTTCGGCGGTCAGCGAGGGGTTCGCTGCTTGAGCTGCCTGCAGCGTCCCGCCTCCCTGCTTCGCGAATGCCGGGTTCTTCGAGAACGCGGGATTGTCGAGGGCCATGGCTGATTCCTACTCTCAGTCGTGGAGGCTGTGTCGCGCCAAGCGGCGCTGCTGACACCCAGAGTATCCGAGTTCCCTTTGAATCAGCCGGGTCGCGCGTGGAAAACCCCGAACGGGCGCCGATGTTCGCGGCGGGCTGACAGCCGGCACCCTGCGCGCACGCTGGAGCGTCGTCCTAGGCTGATGGCGTGCGCATCGACTCCCTGCCCAACCCGCTCGTCATCGGACACCGCGGGGCTCCCGGTTACCGCCCCGAGCACACCGAGTCCTCCTACCGCTTGGCCGTCGCGCTGGGTGCGGACGCCGTCGAGCCCGATCTCGTCGCGTCGAAGGACGGCGTCCTCGTGGTCCGACACGAGAACGAGATCTCCGGGACGACCGACGTCGCCGCCCGGGCGGAGTTCGCCGACCGGCGGACGACGAAGCGCGTCGACGGCCACGAGCTGACCGGATGGTTCACCGAGGACTTCACCTGGGCCGAGCTGTCGACCCTGACCGCGCGTGAGCGGATCCCCGAGGTGCGGACGGTGAGTGCGGGATTCGACGGTACCGAGGGCATCCTGCGGTTCGCCGACCTCGTCGAGGTCGTACGCAGCGCGGCCGAAGCGCACCGACGACCCGTCGGTGTCGTGGCCGAGGTGAAGCACGCCGACTACTTCGCTTCGATCGGACTCCCACTCGATCGACTCCTGGCCGAGGAGCTCGCCGCTCTGGGGTTCGGCACCGATCCCGATGCCGAACCGCTCATCATCGAGTCGTTCGAGCAGTCGGTCCTCACGGCGTTGCAGGCCCGTCGGGTGCAGGCGGAGTTCGTGTACCTCATCGAGCGGTCCGGCAGGCCGAGCGACCTCGTCGCCCGGCTGGGGGATTCGGCCCCGTCCTACGCCGACGCGATGACCGACGCCGGACTCGCGGCGCTCGCCCTCGAGGTCGACGCCATCAGTGTGGACAAGGCGATGCTCATCGACCTCGACGACGACGGCGCCCACCCGACGGACCTCGTGGAGCGCGCCCACGCGGTGGGCCTGCGCGTCTACACCTGGACCCTCCGCCCCGAGAACCGGTTCCTCGCGCCACCCTTCCGGGACGGGTCCGATCCGGCGGCGGTCGGCCGCTGGCTCGAGGAGTTCGTCCTGGTGCTCTCCTCGGGGGTCGACGGCTGCTTCGTCGACCAGGCCGACCTCGGTGTCGCCGCCCGGTCCGCGGCCGGCGAGCGGGCGGAACACCGCGACGGCGGTGCTCGGCCGAGCGATGTCGGAGGCAGCGCCTAGACTTGCAGGCGATATGGCGAGCTCTCCTTCTTCGAACGCCGACGCCGTGCAACCGGTGATCGTCGGCTGGCCCACGGCAACCGTCCCCGAGTCGTCCTCCGACGAGCGTGCCGGCGGGAGTCGGCTGCTGGAGGGGCTCAACCCCCAGCAACGGATCGCGGTGGAGTACCGGGGCCAGGCCCTGCTCATCGTCGCCGGTGCCGGATCGGGCAAGACGAGTGTGCTCACCCGCCGCGTGGCGCTGCTGCTCGAGCAGCGGGAGGCCTGGCCGAGCCAGATCCTGGCGATCACGTTCACCAACAAGGCCGCCGCCGAGATGCGTGAGCGGGTGCAGGCGCTCGTCGGCCAGGCCGCGCAGGGCATGTGGATCTCGACCTTCCACTCCGCCTGCGTCCGCATCCTCCGGCGCGAGGCCGAGCACTTCGGCTTCACCAAGAACTTCACGATCTACGACAGCGGCGACCAACGCGCCCTGTTGAAGCGGATCATCAAGGAGCTCGAGGCCGATGCGTACGGCTTCACGCCGTCCAACACCTCCGCGAAGATCTCGAAGCTCAAAAACGAGCTGTCGGACGTCGAGTCGTACTCCCGCACGATCAACACGAACGACCCGCAGGAACTCGTCTTCCTGCAGGTCTTCCGGAAGTACACGCGCGCGCTGGCCGACGCGAACGCCTTCGACTTCGACGACCTCATCAGCCAGACGGTGTTCCTCTTCCGGGCGTTCCCGCACGTCGCCGCGCAGTACCAGCAGCGGTTCCGCCACATCCTCGTCGACGAGTACCAGGACACCAACCACGCCCAGTACTCGCTCATCCGGGAGCTCACGCGTGCGCCCGAGGCCGGCACGGATCAGCTCGCCATCACCCGCACCGAGGGTGCCTCGCTCACCGTCGTCGGCGACTCGGACCAGTCGATCTACGCGTTCCGCGGGGCCGACATCCGGAACATCACCGAGTTCGAGCGCGACTTCCCGGGTGCCAAGGTGGTGCTGCTCGAGCAGAACTACCGCTCCACGCAGAACATCCTCTCGGCCGCGAACGCGGTCATCTCCAACAACTTCGACCGCAAGGACAAGAAGCTCTGGACGGCCGTCGGCGACGGAGAGAAGATCGTCGGCTTCACGGGGTACTCCGGCCACGACGAGGCGCAGTTCATCGCCGACGAGATCGAGAAGCTCCGGAACGCCGGCACGGCCTACAGCGACATCGCGGTGTTCTACCGCACGAACGCCCAGACCCGTGCGCTCGAGGAGATCTTCATCCGCGCGGCCCTGCCGTACCGGATCATGGGCGGCACCAAGTTCTACGAACGCGCCGAGATCAAGGACGCCCTCGCCTACCTCGTGTCGGTCGCGAACCCGGCCGACATCATGGCGCTTCGGCGCATCCTGAACACGCCCAAGCGTGGCATCGGACCGGCGACGGAGACGGCACTCGCGAGCTTCGCCGAGAACAACGGCGTCACCTTCCGCGAGGCCATGCGGCGTGCCGACGCCCTCGGGCTCGGGCCGAAGGTCACGAGCGCGATCCTGCAGCTGTCGGCGCTCCTCGACGAAGCGCAGGCCGCGCTCGACGACGCCGCTGCGGCCGACCGCCCGACGGCGTCCGCGACCGCGGTCGGCGACGTCCTGTCGCTCCTCATGACGAAGAGCGGCTACCTCGACTCGCTGCGCAACAGTCGCGACCCGCAGGATGAGGCACGCGCCGAGAACGTCGACGAGCTCATCGCCGTCACCAAGGAGTTCGCCAAGAACAACCCCGACGGCGGCATCGTCGACTTCCTGACGGAGGTCTCGCTCGTCGCCGCGGCCGACGACCTCGACGACGCCACGGGCAGCGTGTCGCTCATGACCCTGCACACGGCGAAGGGCCTCGAGTACGATGCGGTCTTCCTGACGGGCATCGAGGAGGACCTCCTCCCGCACCGGATGTCGGCGAACGAGCCTGGCGGCCCGGCGGAGGAGCGGCGCCTGTTCTACGTCGGCATCACCCGCGCCCGTAAGCGCTTGTACCTCTCCCTGGCGATGACTCGTGCCCAGTACGGCGAGACGGCCGTCGCCATGCCCAGCCGCTATCTGCAGGAGATCCCGGCCGAACTGATCGAGTGGCGTCAGTCGCCCGGCAACGTCAACGGTCGTGGTGGAACCCAGTCTCGCGCCCTGAACGCCCGCCGCGCCCCTTCGAGCGACCGCTGGTCGGTCCGCTCGCTCCCAGAAGGAGCCTCCGCGGGCGACACCCGGTTCTCCGGCGGTTCGAGCAAGCCGGAGACGGCCTGGGCCAACCGCATCACGGCGAAGGTCCGCGACAACGGTGATCTCGAGCTCGTCCCCGGCGACCGCATCTCCCACGCGGACTTCGGTGTGGGGCGGGTGAACGCCGTCACCGGCGAGGGCGCGAAACGCATCGCCCACGTGCAGTTCGAGTCGGCGGGAGCCAAGAAGCTGCTGATCAAGATCGCCCCGATCGAGAAGGTGGAGTGACCCCCTGTCCCGTCGGCCGTCCCCGGCGGCATCAGGTTCCCCAGTCCTGGCGAAGCCTCTAGGCTGAGGCATCATGGCTCTGTTCTCCAAGCGCAACGCGTCCGATGCCCGATCCGCAGCGGCGGAGGCAGCGACCTCCGCCCGGGAAACCGAGGAGGACACGACCCCCGCGGTCGCCGAACCGGTTCCGCACGTTCCCATCTCGGTCACGACGGTCAGTTCCGCCGCACGGACACCTGAGGCCCCCGTATCGGTGCCGGCTGCCCCGGCGGCCGCTCCGGCGCCCGCGGCCGCGGAGCCTGACACGAACGTCGACCTCGCCCAGGCGCTCACGGCCCTGGCCGAAGGCGGTGACGAGCGTGCGATGATGCATGTCCTGCGCCAGAGCATCCAGGGCAAGCTCCTGCTGTCCACGAGCCTCGACGGTGTCTCGGAGGAGGACAAGGCCGCGGGACGCGTCCCGCTCGGCGTCCACCGCGACCCGGAGGGGGCCGTCTACCTCCTCGCCTTCACCTCGCCTCGCGAGCTCGAGAAGACGCGGACGGCCGAGGGCCCCGTCTCCGGGGTCGCGGTGGACGCGGTGTGGGCGCTGCGTCAGGCGGCCGGCGAAGGCTACGCCGGCATCGTGCTGAACCCCGCCGACGGAAAGGCGAGTGCCGTCGTCCCGAAGACACTCATCGTCCGCCTCTTCGGTGACGGCCGGAACAACGACCTCGCCAAGCAGGCGCTCGCCCAGCCTCGCGACGCCGATGCCCTCCAGCAGCTGGTGGCGGCACTCGCCGCACACGGCGGATTCGTGGCGGGACGAGCAGAGATGGACGAGGAGGGTAACCGCAAGACCGTCGGCATCGCGGAGACCCGGCTCGGGGACCGCCGCCTGCTCGAGGTCTTCACCTCGCCCATCGAGATCGCGGCGCTCGGCCGCGGCGACGACGCGTATCCCGTGACCGCCGCGGAACTGGCGGCTGCGCTCCGGAGCGACGAGGGCATCACCGGGATCATCGTGAACCCTGCGGCGCCGTGGCTGGACGTCGACCGCGCCCAGCTCGCACCCCTCCTCGACGTGCGCTGAGCGTCGCACCCGCTCCACTCGGAGTGATCCGTCGACGGAGAGCGAGCAGGATGCCGCCGAGCGCGAGCGCCCCGATCGCCGCAGAGCCGGCCGTGAGCAGGGAGTGGTCGTCGGCGCCGGTCTCGGCGAGGCGCGCTTCGGGCACGGTCGGGGTCGAGGCGAGTGTGATCTCCGACGCGACCCCGAAGGCGGATCGCCAGGGGCGGATCATCGCGCCGCCGTTCTCCGGCAGGGTGTCGCTCGGCTCGATGCGTTCGACCCAGACGTAGTAGCCGTCCTCGGGAAGGACGCAGGACGGTGTCGTGTACTCGCCGGGGCCTGCATCCACGAGCGTCTCGACCTCGCAGACCACCGGTGCTCCGAGCGGGACCTCCGGTGCCTCGACCGGGCGCTCCGCGAACGGACCGAGCAGCTGGCTGCGGACGGTCACCGGGATCGGTGTGTACGGTCCACCCTCCGGTCCGATGAGGCCCCACTCCGCGGCGAGGCCCGAGTCGGTCGCGATCCCGACCGACAGCCGGTCGGCGATCTCGGTTCCCGGTGTCGCCGTCGCGTGCGAGGTGGTGGTGACGACGACCGGCTGGAAGGGGAGTGGTGTGGGGCGCTCTCGGTCGGCGCTCGCCCCGGCGGCGACCGTGATCGGGCGGGCGATGAGGACGCTCTGCACGTTGGCGGCGCTTCGAGCGATCGTGAGGCCCGACCCGTACGGCAGCTCACCGAAGGTGGCGTTCGCTGAGAACGCCACGACGGCGGCATCGGTGCTCGGCAGGATCCGCAGGCTCTCACCGTTCCCGACGATCCGCTCGGAGGTGCCGTCCTCGAAGGTCGCACCGTCGAGGGTCACCGTCCCGGTGTGGGTACCCGGTGGCAGGGTGGTGACGCCGGAGGAGACGAAGTCGACGGCGAGTTCCGTTCGGACGAGGTCGAATCCGTCCTCGCCGCGTTCGATGGACATGGTGGCGCTCGCTCCCCGACTCGCGCCGCCGGGTCCGTCGGCCTCGGCGAGCATCTGATGGGCCAGTGAGAGCACGCGGTCGGCGCTCGCTCCCGCCCGAGCGGCGATCTGCGCCGGTGTCCACCCGTTCAGGCCGGTGATGATCCAGGTGGCGAGCTGTCCAGCAGCCGCCTCGTCGGCGTCCTGGCTGGCACCCCAGTGTCGCGAGAGGTAGGCCAAACGGGCGGCGTCCTCAGGGGTGAACCAGCCGAGCGATGATCCGTCGACGTGCTCGTAGGCGTGACCCGGCGGGATCGGGAGGTCGAGGTTGATGCAGAACCCGACCGTCCCGTCGTCGAAGGCCCACGAGCCGAGCCAGCGGCCGTTCGAGGCGTCGCGGTGGCCGTAGGCGGCGCCGGTCGCGGTCAGGGCGGAGGACGCGGTGGCGCCGCCGAGGACGATGCCGAGGACGAGCGTCAGCAGGATCGGGACGGCCGTCAGGAGCCGGACGATCCGCGGTCTGCCGCCGAGCAGGCGGCCGGTCTGGGGGAGGTGGTGTGTTGTCATGCCCCCATCGTGCGAACCGCGGTACCTCGGTCAGCCGGGCGAGGACCCGAATGTGGACGGGACTGCTCCACCAGTGTGCTGTGGAGGGCGGTCCTGGAACGTCGTCAGCCGAGGCGGCGGGCCGCGTCCGTGCGATCCCGCTCTCGCATCGCCCGGAGGTACCAGGCGGAGGGTGCCGCGCGCAATCGCTGCGGAAGACGCGGCCAGACGGCCCGCGCTGCGGCGACCCGCCGCGCGAAGCGACGCTGCTGCCGGCGTGTGAAACGGAACCCGTAGGCGCTCCGCAATCCGTCGGGCAGCAGTCCCGCCGTCACGAGTCGGACGAGGGGGAGCAGACACCGGACGGGGAGGGGCGCCGCACGCGCGGTCATGAGCTCGACCGAGACGCGGCGTGCCTCCGCGGTGACGTGAAGTCCCGCGACCCGGGCTGCGAAGTACTCGTCGAACGCGGCCCGGGTCGGAGGCCAGCGGTCGGGCGGGAGCTGCAGGCTCGTCCCCACGATCGCGTACTCACGGTGCAGGCGCTCCCGCGACTCCTCGTCGAGCGGGCCGAACACGAGCTCGTAGACCTGGACGGCGGTGTCGTACAGCGTGGCCGCGACCCAGAGTTGCGCGTCGTGGTCGAAGGCCGAGTACCCCGGGGCGGCCTCGCCCGGCTGAGCGCGGACGGGCGCGTGGGCGTGGTTCACCCGCCGGGCCGCGCTCCGCTGCTCGTCCGGCGTACCGAGGGCGAGCGCGTAGACGAAGGTGAGGGTGGCGTGCAGCCGGTCGAGCGGACGGGAGCCGAAGTCGCTGTGCCGCGCCACCCCGGCTGCGACCGAGGGGTCCGCGATCTGGAGCAGGATGGCCCGTCCGGCGCCGGCGACGAGGATGCCCTCGCGAGCGAGGTCCGCCATGCCGGTCATGGACCCGACCTTAGTCGTTCACTGCGAACGTCCGGTTGCGGCGCAGCGCTGGGGGTAGAGTCGTCACTGGCCCTTTTTCTCTCGCCGCCGAGATAACGCGCGGCCGAAAATCGCCACGACAATCACAGCGGAACGCGCGCAGCGCGGATGGGAATGACACGTGGATCTTTACGAGTATCAGGCACGAGACCTGTTCGAGCAGTACGAGGTGCCGGTCCTCGCCGGCATCATCGCCGACACCCCGGACGAGGTGCGGGCCGCGGCCGAGCGTCTCGGCGGCGTGGTCGTCGTCAAGGCCCAGGTGAAGGTCGGAGGCCGCGGCAAGGCCGGCGGCGTCAAGGTCGCCAAGACCCCCGACGAGGCCTACGAGGCGGCGAAGTCCATCCTCGGACTCGACATCAAGGGTCACGTCGTCAAGCGCGTGATGGTCGCGGCCGGCGCACGCATCGCCCAGGAGTTCTACTTCTCGGTGCTGCTCGACCGCGCCAACCGGTCCTACCTGTCGCTCACGAGCGTCGAGGGCGGCATGGAGATCGAGCAGCTCGCGGTCGAGAAGCCCGAGGCGCTCGCGCGCATCGAGGTGAACCCGCTCACCGGTGTCGACAAGGCGGCCGCGGTCGAGATCGCGAAGGCTGCGAACTTCCCCGAGGAGCTCGTCGACCAGGTCTCCGACGTCTTCGTGAAGCTCTACGACGTCTACAAGGGTGAGGACGCGACGCTCGTCGAGGTCAACCCGCTCGTCCTCACGGAGGAGGGGCGCATCGTCGCCCTCGACGGCAAGGTCTCGCTCGACGAGAACGCCGCCTTCCGTCACCCGAACCACGCCGAACTCGAAGACACCGCAGCCGAGGACCCCCTGGAGCTCAAGGCCAAGGAGAACGACCTCAACTACGTCAAGCTCGACGGCGAGGTCGGCATCATCGGCAACGGCGCTGGGCTCGTCATGTCCACGCTCGACGTCGTCGCCTACGCGGGCGAGCAGCACGGCGGCGTGAAGCCGGCCAACTTCCTCGACATCGGCGGCGGCGCCTCGGCCGAGGTCATGGCAGCCGGCCTCGACGTCATCCTCGGCGACGCCCAGGTGAAGAGCGTGTTCGTCAACGTCTTCGGTGGCATCACCGCCTGCGACGCGGTCGCGAACGGCATCGTGAAGGCGCTCGAGATCCTCGGTGACGCAGCGACCAAGCCGCTCGTGGTCCGTCTCGACGGCAACAAGGTCGCGGAAGGCCGCGAGATCCTCGCCGCCGCCGCGCACCCGCTCATCACGCTCGCCGCAACCATGGACGAAGGCGCCGACAAGGCCGCCGAGCTGGCTTCGAAGTAAGGGATCGCACAAGCATGTCAATCTTCCTCAACAAGGACTCCAAGGTCATCGTCCAGGGCATCACCGGAGGCGAGGGCACCAAGCACACGGCGCTCATGCTGAAGGCCGGCACCCAGGTCGTCGGCGGCGTCAACGCCCGCAAGGCCGGCACGACCGTCACCCACGACGGTGGCGTCGAGCTGCCCGTGTTCGGCACGGTCGCCGAGGCCATCAAGGAGACCGGCGCAGACGTGTCGATCGCCTTCGTGCCCCCGGCCTTCACCAAGGACGCGGTCATCGAGGCCATCGACGCCGAGATCCCGCTGCTCGTCATCATCACCGAGGGTGTGCCGGTGGGCGACTCCGCCGAGTTCTGGGCCTACGCCCAGTCGAAGGGCTCCAAGACCCGCATCATCGGCCCCAACTGCCCCGGCATCATCACGCCTGGTGAGTCCCTCGTCGGCATCACGCCCGCGAACATCGCAGGCAAGGGTCCGATCGGCCTCGTGTCGAAGTCGGGCACCCTCACGTACCAGATGATGTACGAGCTGCGCGAGATCGGTTTCTCGACGGCGATCGGCATCGGCGGCGACCCGATCATCGGCACGACGCACATCGACGCGCTCGCCGCGTTCGAGGCCGACCCCGAGACCAAGGCCATCGTCATGATCGGTGAGATCGGTGGCGACGCCGAGGAGCGCGCGGCCGATTTCATCAAGGCGAACGTCACCAAGCCGGTCGTCGGCTACGTCGCGGGCTTCACCGCGCCCGAGGGCAAGACGATGGGCCACGCCGGCGCGATCGTCTCCGGTTCCGCAGGCACCGCGCAGGCGAAGAAGGAGGCCCTCGAGGCCGCCGGCGTCAAGGTCGGCAAGACGCCGAGCGAGACCGCCGACCTCATGCGTGAGATCATCGCCTCGCTGTAACACCCGCAGCTCGACTGCGACCACGACGCGGCGCCCGGTTCGGGCGTCGCGTCGTGGCGTTTCGGCCCACGCACGCCGTGTGCCTGACCGTCCGCACGCGCGGCTCCAGGTAGGGTCGAAGGCGCATGAACCGTCTGACCGTCGCCCTCCTCGCCGCCCTCGATGCCACCCTCGCCGTGGCCATCGGCATCGGTGTCGCACTCGTCCCACTCCTCGCCCTGTGGGCCCTGCACTTCCAGTTGGACGTCGACCCGGCCGCGCTCTGGCGGGGGGCCGTCGACATCTGGGCGCTCGGCAACGGCTCGAGCATGCGCATCACCCTCGACACGGCCCTCATCACCCAACTCGGACTGCCCGCCGGGATGGAGCCGTTCCTCGTCTCCCTGGCGCCCCTCGCCTTCACGATCGGCACGGTCCTGTTCGGTCTGCGCACCGGGGCCCGCGCGGCGCGCAGCACCTGGTGGCAGGGTGCCGTCGTGCTGTCGGTGTTCGTGTTCGCCCTGCTCTCGTTCCTCGTGGCCCTCACCGCCCTCCACCCGGCGGTGCGTCCCTCGATCGTCCAGGGGACCCTCGCGCCGACCGTGCGCTTCGCAGGCGGGGTCGTGGTCGCCGCTCTGTGGGTCCGATTCCGTGAGCAGGACGCGGCCGATCCGATCCTCGACGGACTCCGCGCGATGCGGGACCGGATGCCGGACGGGACCTGGTCGATGATCGTCGCGGCGCTGCGTGGTGGAGCGCTCGCAGCCACGGGACTGGTGGCGGTCTCCGCGGTCCTGGCGGCCATCCTCATCGCCGTCGGCTACGGTGCCATCATCTCCCTGCACGAGAGCGCGCAGTTCGGCGTCCTGGGTGGTGCGATCGTCACCGGCGCCGAACTCCTGTACCTCCCGAACCTCGTGATCTGGGCCATGAGCTGGATCACCGGCGCGGGCTTCGCCATCGGGAGCGGCACGGCGATCTCACCGATCGGCACGCTCGCCGGGCCCATGCCGGCCGTGCCGGTCCTCGGCGCCATCCCGACGGGGGAGAGCCCACTCGGTTTCGCGGTCCTCGTGGTCCCGGTCGTCATCGGATTCGCCGCCGCCGTGGTGCTGCGCCGTCGTCTGCTCGTCGACCTCGACGGGCGTGGCGGGCTCACACGATTGGCGGTCGTCGGTCTCGGCGTCGGGGTCACCGCCGGCATCATCGTCGGAGTCCTCGCCGCCCTCTCGGCGGGCGCGGCAGGCCCAGGTCGACTCATCGAGGTCGGCCCGAACGGTTGGGCGACGGGCCTGTGGACCACGCTGACGGTCGGGATCGCGGCCGTGGTCGGCATGGCGGCCGGTCCGACGCATCTGGCCGATGAGGACCGCCTCCCGGAGCTGTACGCCCAGCCGAGCGGCCGGGGTGCCCGCGACCGATAGGATGCTCTGGTGCTGTCACTCGTCGTGCTGATCTCCGGTGGCGGATCCAATCTCCGCGCCCTCCTCGAAGCCTCACGCGACGCGGATTTCCCCGCTCGCGTCATCGCCGTCGGTGCCGATCGGGAGGCTGACGGCCTTGCTCACGCCGAGGAGTTCGGCATCCCGTCGTTCACCGTCCCGTACTCGTCCTTCGGCTCGCGGGCGGAGTGGGGCGCAGCCCTCCTCGAGCAGATCCGGGTCTGGAACCCGGACGTCCTCGTCCTCAGCGGCCTCATGCGCCTCCTGCCACCCGTGGTCGTCGACGCCCTCTCGCCGCGCATCATCAACACGCACCCCGCGTACCTCCCCGAGTTCCCGGGAGCGCACGGCGTCCGGGACGCACTGGCGGCAGGCGCCTCGCAGACCGGGGCATCGATCATCGTCGTCGACAACGGTGTCGACGCGGGTCCGATCATCTCGCAGGAGCGTGTCCCGGTCCTGCCCGACGACACGGAGCACAGCCTCCACGAGCGGATCAAGCCGGTGGAGCGTCGACTGCTCGTCCAGGCCGTCCGCGACCTCGCCACCGGAACCATCGACCTCGAGGCGCTCTCCACGGCGTCCCGCCCGCCAGCAGAAGGAGCACCCCAGTCATGAGCGGTCCCAGCCACGACCACAGCCTCTACCGCGAACGCGACCTCGTCCCCGTCCGCCGGGCGCTGATCTCGGTCAGCGACAAGACCGGGCTGCTCGAGCTCGCCGGCGCACTCGCCGCGGCGGGCGTCGAGATCGTCTCCACCGGCTCCACTGCGGCGACCATCCGCGGTGCGGGCCACACGGTGACCGACGTGTCCGAGGTCACCGGGTTCCCCGAGTCGCTCGACGGTCGCGTCAAGACCCTGCACCCCTCGGTGCACGCCGGACTCCTCGCCGATCTGCGCCTCGAATCCCACGAGGCCCAGCTCGCCGAGCTCGGTATCGAGCCGTTCCAGCTCGTCGTCGTGAACCTGTACCCCTTCGTCGAGACGGTCGCGAGCGGCGCCGCCGGTGACGACGTCGTCGAACAGATCGACATCGGTGGGCCGGCGATGGTGCGCGCCTCGGCGAAGAACCACGCCAACGTCGCGATCGTCGTCTCTCCCGAACGCTACGGGCTGATCACCGAGGCCGTCGCTGCCGGCGGCACCACGCTCGCTCAGCGTCGCTCGCTCGCCGCGCAGGCCTTCGACCACACCGCCTCGTACGACGCGGCGGTGTCCGCGTGGTTCGCGAGCACGGAGACGACCGAGATGGACGCCTTCCCCAGCACGCTGACCGTCACCGGTCGTCGCGAGGCGGTGCTGCGCTACGGCGAGAACTCGCACCAGGCCGCGGCGCTGTACGTCCGTCCGGGTGGTGCCGGGATCGCCCAGGCGACGCAGTTGCACGGCAAGGAGATGTCGTACAACAACTACGTCGACGCCGACGCGGCGGTCCGCGCGGCCTACGACTTCGCCAACCCCGCCGTCGCGATCATCAAGCACGCGAACCCGTGCGGTATCGCCTTCGCGAACCCGAAGGCACCCGACCCGATCGCCTCGGCCCACCGTCGGGCGCACGAGTGCGACCCGGTCTCCGCCTTCGGCGGCGTCATCGCAGCCAACCGCGTCGTGACCCTCGGCATGGCCGAGACGGTCAAGGAGATCTTCACCGAGGTGCTCGTCGCCCCGGGCTTCGAGGACGCCGCGCTCGAGGTGCTCAAGACGAAGAAGAACCTGCGTCTCCTGCAGCTGCCGGAGGACTTCGTGCGTGAGGACCGCGAGGTCCGGCAGATCTCCGGTGGCCTGCTCTACCAGGACGCGGATCGCTTCGCCGACGACCCGCAGGACACCGCCAGGGGCTGGACACTCGTCACTGGCGAACCGGCCGACGACGACACCCTGCTCGACCTCATCTTCGCGTGGAAGGCGTGCCGCTCGGTCAAGTCCAACGGCATCCTGCTCGCCAAGGGCAGCGCGAGCGTGGGCGTCGGGATGGGCCAGGTCAACCGCGTCGACTCCTGCCACCTCGCCGTGAGCCGAGCCGGTGACCGCGCGGCGGGCTCCGTCGCGGCCTCGGACGCCTTCTTCCCGTTCGCGGACGGCCTGCAGGTCCTGCTCGACGCCGGCGTGCGCGCGGTCGTGCAGCCCGGTGGTTCCGTCCGCGACGAAGAGGTCATCGCTGCGGCCGAAGCCGCCGGCGTGACCATGTACTTCACGGGGGAGCGTCACTTCTTCCACTAGGCCGTGCCGCCCGCCCCTGTGGGGGTTCTGGGCTGGCTCTTGGTGATCTCCCAGCGGCGTCGGGCCCACGTGGCCAGACGCCGCTGTGTCGTTGGGCTACGGTTGTCGGATGACTGCCACCTGGAGCCGCAAGCTCATCGCATCCGCCGCCGCCGCCGTCGCGACCATCGTCGTGGGCTTCCTGGGGGTCATGTTCGTCACGTTCGTCGGCTACCAGTTCGCCGGGACGATCTTCGCCCAGGCGAGCCCGTACTTCTTCGAGAGCACGATCATCACCTTCGTGCTGCTGCTGATCGTGGGCGTCGTCGGCCTCTACCGGTACCGACTCCTCGCCCTGCTGGGCGGCGCCGCCCTCGCCGTCATCGGAGCGCTCCTCGGCCTCATCGTCCAGGTGGCGACGACGGGGCAGCCCATCGACAGCACCGTGCTCGGCAGCATCGTCGCGACGCTCGTCAGCCTCAACCTCGTCTTCGTGGTCGTCGTCGCGCTCTCCGCGGCATTCATCGGATACCCCGTGTACTGGATGGTCGTCCGCACGCAGGACGCCGTGCTCGACGACGGACGCCGGATCGCGCTCGTGCGCATGCCCGCCTCCAACCTCGCCGAAGGCCTCGTGACGCACCTGGAGCGCACGCCGATCGATGCCGAGCTCGCCGACAAGCAGTGGGACGCCTACGTCGCCGCGTTCGACGCCGCCGGCTGGGACACCACCGAGGTCTCCTGGGCCGAGCAGCTCGCGGACTCCGTCTTCATCGAGGACGCCGTCATCGTGATCGGCGACGTCGCCGTCGTGACCCGACCGGGCGCCGAGAGCCGTCGCCCCGAGGTCGTCGCAGCCGAGACCACCGCCCGTGAGCTCGGCCTCCGGGTGTACCGGATCGAGGGCGAAGGCACCCTGGAGGGCGGCGACGTCCTCCGGGTCGGCACGACCGTCTACGTCGGTCGCAGCGGCCGCACCAACGCCGAAGGCGTCCGGCAGCTCCGAGCCATCCTCGCGCCGCTCGGGTTCGATGTCGTGGCGGTCCCCGTCACGACCGCCCTCCACCTGAAGTCGACGGTCACCGCGCTTCCCGACGGGACCGTGCTCGTCCACCCCGACCTCGTCGAGGACCCGTCCTTCTTCGGTCGCCACCTCGTCGTGCCCGAGCGCGAGGGCGTCGCTGTCGTCGAACTCGCGGAGGACACCGTGCTCATCTCCGCAGCCGCTCCCAAGACGGCTGCGCTGCTCGAGGACCGCGGCTACACCGTGGTCCAGGTGGACATCAGCGAGTTCGAGAAGCTCGAGGGCTGCGTGACCTGCCTGTCCGTGCGGGTCAGCTGAGCCGATCGTGGAGCAGCAGGCTGGAGCGCGCGGCGGTCGGGATCTGAGCCGGAGGACCGTCGCGCAGCGATTGGACATCCCGCTCGAGATGGCCAGACACCACGGGATCCCGCCGTTCTGGTCGGCGGACCAGTTGGCGGCGTTCCTCGCCGACCCGCCCGCCTGGTACGTGCAGTCCCGCGCGAACCGGACCGGGAAACGGCCGGTCTGGGTGGAGTTGCGGTGCTCGATCTGCGGCACCAGCGAGACGCTCCGCCCGAAGAAGTGGTGGCCGGAGTTCTCGATGGTGACCTGTTCCTGGCACGGCGCCGACGAGCTGCCGCCGGTGCCCGAGGGAGCGCGTCGGCGGGAGGTCGACGGCATCGGAGCCTTCGTCGGCATCGTCGACGAACCGATCTCCTGACGACGGGACAATTCGGACCGGTGCGTGCAACCGCATGGATCCCTTGCAGGCTGATGGCCGATTCCCATAGTCTGGTCTGCTGCGCCGAACCTCGTTCACCGTGATCGGTCGCCGCCCGCGTTCGAGTGCGACCTGTACACCCGGCCCGCGGCTCTCGCCAAACAGGATGAGGAGGATGCCATGACGCTCTCGAACCACACCGCGCTCGCGCCGACGGTCGATCGTGCCCGCTCCGCCTCGAGCCGCCGCCCCGTGGCCGTCCTGGCGCCAGCCGGACGCGCCGCCGCAGCGGACGCCGACGCTTAGCACGAGCGCCAGGCAGTCCACCTCACCATCCGTCCGGCCTCGTCCGGGCCCGTCACCGGATGCTGCGACCTCGCACTGCGACCTCGCCGTCCGGCCGTTCCACGACCATCATCCCGTCGGTGATCGACGTCACCGACGCTCTCGCAAGGAATCCCCGTCATGACTCCGCTCGGCGATGAACGCCGTCCTGTCCAACCGCGCCAGAGCACGTTCCGTGCCCTGATGCGGATCTACCCCTTCGCGAAGACCGCCATGCCGCGGATCGTGCTCGGCATGGTCGCCGCGCTCGTCGCCGGCCTGGTGGCCCTCGCGATCCCGCTCGTGCTGCAGGCGCTCGTCGATGGTCCGCTCTCGACCGGCGACTCCGCGCAGATCTGGCCGGCTGTGCTCGTGGTCCTCGCCCTCGGTGTGCTCGAGGCGGTCATGATCGCGCTGCGCCGCTGGTTCGTACTGACCCCCGGGACCCACGTCGAGGCACGGATGCGCAATGCGCTGTTCGCCAAGTTGCAGGACCTCCCCGTGACCTTCCACGACCGCTGGCAGAGCGGACAGCTGCTCTCCCGCGCCGTCAGCGACCTCGGACTCATCCGCCGGTGGATCTCGTTCGGCTTCGTGCTCCTGATCGTCAACGGCGTCACGATCGTCATCGGTGCCGTCATCCTGTTCACCTGGAACTGGCTGCTCGGACTCATCTTCATCGCGCTCGCCATCCCCGTGTGGGTGTTCGGGTTCACCTTCGAGGGGCGGTACTCGGTGATCGCCCGGCGCAGCCAGGACCAGGCGGGTGACCTGGCGACCGCCGTCGAGGAGTCCGTCCACGGCATCCGGGTGCTCAAGGCTTTCGGTCGCGGCAAGCACGCCCTGCGGAGCTTCGCGTCGCGCGCCGAGGACCTGCGGGGGACCGAGATCGAGAAGGCCAAGGCCATCGCGGGGATCTGGTTCTGGCTCGTCCTGTTGCCGGACGTCGCCTTCGCGCTCTGCCTGTTGGCGGGGGTCTGGCTCGCGTCGATCGGAGAACTCACCGTCGGTCAGCTGTTCGCCTTCTTCGCGACGGCCACGATCCTGCGGTTCCCGATCGAGTCGATCGGCTTCCTGCTCGCGATGACCTTCGACACCCGGACGGCGACCGACCGGTACTTCGAGGTCATCGACTCGGTCAACACGATCACCGACCCCGAGCACCCCGAACGCATCCGTGAACCGCGCGGCGAGCTCGTGTTCGAGGACGTGCACTTCCGCTACCAGGACGCACCCGACCGCTACGCGGACGTGGTGGACGGCGTGGACCTCCGGCTCGAGCCGGGGGAGACCATGGCACTCGTCGGTCTGACGGGTTCCGGGAAGTCGACCATCACGGCACTGACCACCCGCCTGTACGACGTCACGGGTGGGCGGATCCTGCTCGACGGGGTCGACATCCGGGCGCTCACCCGAGAAGACCTGCGCCGGCACATCGCGATGGCGTTCGAGGATGCGACCCTCTTCTCGGCGAGCGTCAAGGAGAACGTCCTCCTCGGGCGGGACGACATCGACCTCGACTCCGCGGAGGCCGATCGGATCCTGCGCGAGGCGCTCGACATCGCCCAGGCCGGGTTCGTCGACGAATTGCCGAACGGCGTCGAGACGCTGGTCGGTGAAGAGGGGCTCAGCCTGTCCGGTGGGCAGCGTCAGCGGCTCGCACTCGCGCGTGCGGTGGCCGCGCGGCCGGAGGTGCTCGTGCTGGACGATCCGTTGTCGGCGCTCGACGTCGACACCGAGGCGCTCGTCGAAGCGGCACTCCGCCGAGTGCTCGCCTCCACCACGGCCCTGATCGTCGCCCACCGGCCGAGCACCGTCACCCTGGCGGACCGCGTCGCCCTCCTGGAGGACGGTCGCATCACCGCCGTGGGTCGCCACAGTGAGTTGTTGCAGCACAACGCCCATTACCGCTACGTGATCTCGAGTCTGGAAGACGACGAACGAGAGTCCAACCGCCAGGAGGTGAACCTGTGACCCCGCCGACGACCGTCCACGGAGTGGAGGGTGAGGAGCGCGACGACCTCACCCGTGACGAGTCCGCGCACATCCGGCGCCGTTCGCTGCGCCTGCTCGGATCGCTGCTCGCGCCCCTGCGCCTGCGCGTGATCGCCGCCATGACCATCGTCGTGGTGTCGACCGCCGCCCAGGTCGCCGGGCCCGCGTTGATCGCCCTCGGCATCGACCGCGCCCTCCCGGCCGTCCTGGAACGCGCCGACTGGATGCCGGCCTTCCTCGTGGTCGGCGCGTACCTGCTGACCGGCGCCGCCGGTGCGACGCTGATCTCCTGGTACACCGTGCTCGCCGCTCGGATCAGCCAGGCGATCCTGATCGACCTGCGGAAGCGCGTGTTCCTGCAGACGCAGCGGCTCAGCCTCGACTTCCATGAGAGCTACACCTCGGGTCGCATCATCTCCCGGCAGACGAGCGACCTCGACTCCATTCGCGAGCTGCTCGACTCCGGGATCAACCAGCTCGTGTCCGGCGTGCTGTACATGGGGTTCACCGCGGCGGCCCTCGTCCTCGTCGACTGGGTCAGCGGTCTGGTGCTCCTCGGATCACTCATCCCGCTGTTCGTCCTCACGCGCTGGTTCCAGCTCCGCTCGCAGCGGATGTTCCGCGAGTCGCGGGTCCGGTCGGCGAAGCTCATCGTGTTCTTCGTGGAGGCGATGACCGGTATCCGTGCGGTGAAGGCGTTCCGGAAGGAGCGGCGGAACGAGCGCGCGTTCGGCGAGCTCGTGGAGCAGTACCGCGACACCAACGCCCGGGTCATCCAGCTGTTCGGGGTGTTCGATCCCGGACTGGTGTTCATCGGCAACGTCTCCGTCGCCGTGGTGCTCCTCGTCGGCGGGTTCCGGGTCGCGGACGGACAGCTCGCGATCGGAGCGCTGCTCGCGGCGCTCCTCTACACGCGGCGGTTCTTCGACCCGATGGAGGAGATGGCGATGTTCTACAACTCCTACCAGTCGGCCGCTGCGGCGCTCGAGAAGATCTCCGGCGTGCTCGAGGAGCGTCCCGGGGTGCCCGACCCGGTCGCGCCGGTCGACCTGTGGACGTCGCAGGGACGCATCACCTTCGACGACGTGACGTTCGCGTACGCCGCCGACCGGGTGGTGCTCCCGGAATTCGACCTCGAGATCCCGGCAGGGCAGACCATCGCACTCGTCGGCACGACCGGTGCGGGCAAGTCGACGCTCGCGAAGCTCGTCAGTCGGTTCTACGACCCGACCGACGGTGCGGTGCGCCTCGACGGCATCGACCTGCGCGACCTCCACCCGAAGGACCTCCGTCGGGCGATCGTCATGGTGACGCAGGAGGCCTACCTGTTCTCCGGCTCGGTCGCCGAC
Source organism: uncultured Plantibacter sp. (assembly GCF_963518075.1). Taxonomy (NCBI): domain Bacteria; kingdom Bacillati; phylum Actinomycetota; class Actinomycetes; order Micrococcales; family Microbacteriaceae; genus Plantibacter; species uncultured Plantibacter sp. Next base: position 290,619 of record NZ_CAUQHZ010000003.1, on the reverse strand, counting down.
AACATCGCGTTGGGTAAGCCCGACGCGACGATCGAGGAGATCACCGCCGCCGCGAAGGCCGTCGGCGCGCACACCTTCATCGAGGCGTTGCCGAACGGCTACGACACCGACGTGAACAAGCGCGGTGGTCGGGTCTCGGCCGGCCAGCGGCAACTCCTGTCGTTCGCGCGGGCGTTCCTCGCGGATCCGGCCGTGCTGATCCTCGACGAGGCGACCGCCTCGCTCGACATCCCGAGCGAGCGACTCGTCCAGGAGGCGTTGCAGACCCTGCTCGCGGACCGCACCGCGATCATCATCGCGCACCGGTTGTCGACCGTCGCGATCGCCGACCGGGTGCTCGTGATGGAGCACGGCCGGGTGATCGAGGACGGCGCGCCAGCGGAGCTCATCGGCGGCACGGGTCGGTTCGCCGCGATGCACGCCGCCTGGCGGTCCTCGGTCGGCTGACCCGGGCCGCGCAGGCGTGTCCACGGGGTCCTCCGGTGACGGAGTGACCCCGTGGGCACTACACCTCGTCTCGTCGACCTGCCACAATGAGCGGATGACCAGTCAGGAACCGCGTTCGCTGCGTGTCGCCGTCGCGGACGACGCGGTGCTCCTCCGTGAGGGTGTCGCGCAGATCCTCAAGGCGGGTGGTCACGCCGTGGTCGGATCGTTCGGGTCGGCGGTCGACCTGGTCGACCGCATCGACGCGGGGCTGCAGCTCGACGCCGTGGTGCTCGACATCCGGATGCCGCCCACCCACACCGACGAGGGCATCGTCGCCCTCGAGCAGCTGCGGGCGTCGGGCTTCGCGGCCGGGGTGCTCCTGCTGAGCACGTACGCCGTACCCTCCTACGCGGTCCGCGCGCTCGGCTCCGGAGGTGGCACCGGTTACCTGCTGAAGGACCGCGTCGCCGACTCCGGGACACTCGTCGACGCCGTGGAGCGCGTGGCGGCGGGTGAGTCCGTCGTGGATCCCGAGGTCGTCTCCCTCCTCGTCGCGGAGCGGACCCGTTCCGACGGCCTGGACCACCTCACGGAGCGGGAACGCGAAGTCCTCACCCTCATGGCCGAGGGACGGTCGAACTCCGGCATCGCGAAGGCGCTGGTCGTCAGTCTGAAGACCGTCGAAGCACACATCAGCCGCATCCTGGCCAAGCTCGGACTCGAGGACTCCCCGGCGGACCACCGCCGCGTCCTCGCGGTCGTGCGATGGCTGGAACACACGGATGGCTGACGGTCGCCCACACGGACGGGCGACCTCGCTGCCCATCCCGGCACCGGCCGGCCGTGGGCGCCTGCCGTGGCCGCTGCGACTCGGCATCCTGCTCGCCGCCGCACTCGTGTGCGTCCTGTCGGTCGTGTTCGGCGTCGTCCAGCCGGGCATCGCCGACGGCAACGGTCTGCCCTGGTTGGTCGGCCACCTCGCGGCGCTGGTGGCGGCAGGGCTGATCTGGTGGCTGGCTCCGACGGCCGCTCCGGGCTGGGTGATCGTCGGGTACGCGCTGGCCGAGACGGCCTACATGTGGGCGTACGGCGTCCACGCGGGCTGGCTCTGGCCGCTCCTCATGTCGATCTCCGTACTCCCGGGGGTCGCGCTGGTGTGGCTGGCCCTGGCCTTCCCGGCCGGCCGGCTGCGGCGCGGCTTCGATCGGCGGCTCGTCATCACCGCCTCGGTCTACCTCGTCACCTATGCGATCGTGACGCTCCTGGTGACGCCGAACCACGTGCTCGACGCGAGCCACGAGCGGAGTCGGTACGCCGTCCTCGCGACCGGAGACGTGGCCGACGCGCTCGGTCGGGTCCACGCGGGTGTCATGGGGGCCTTCGCGGTCGTGGTCGCGGGTGTCGTGCTCCTGCGGTGGGCGCGGAGCAGCGGAGCGGCCAGACAGGTCGCCTTCATCATGCCGGTCGCGTTCGTGTTGTGGCTCGTCATCGGGGTGGCGTGGTCCCTCGTCCGCCTGGGGGGATGGCCCGAGCACCTCCGGCTCGTCGTCGAGGACCTCAACGCGTTCTCGGTGGTGCTCGTCCCTGCCGCGTACGCGACGGGTCTCATCCGGATGCGGACGATCCGCGCCAGGGCCGTCGACCTCGTGCAGACCGGACAGCTGAGCGAGACCGGTCACGACCGCTGGGACGGTGCGGTGAAGACCGTCCTCGGGGACCGCACCGCCCGGCTCGTCTGGCCGGGATCGCAGCGGACCACCGACCGGGACCCACGCGGTCGGGCGATGTCGAGCGTCGGCGACGCGGACGCGCCGCTCGTGTACATCGAGCACGACGCGGCTCTGCTCGACAATCCGCAGTTGCTCCGGTCGGTGTCGGCGTCGCTGCGCATCATGATCGATAACGAACGACTCACCGCTGAACTCCGCCACTCGTTGCGCGAGGTGAGCCGATCGCGGTTGCGCATCGTGCAGGCGGCCGACGAAGCGCGACGGCGGGCGGAGCGCGACCTGCACGACGGTTCCCAGCAGCAGCTGTTCTCCGTCGCACTACGACTCCGGATGGCGAGCGACGCTGCACGCGCCGACGGCCAACTCGTCCTGGCCGACGGCCTCGAGACCACCATCGATCAGCTCGCGAGCGCCATCAAGGAGCTCCGCGAACTCGCCCGAGGACTGCATCCGGCGCTCCTGGCCGAGGGCGGACTGGTGCCGGCGATCGCCGAACTCGGGCGTCGGTGCACCGTCGTCACCAAGGTCACCGTCGAGCTGCGCGAGCGGCCCAGGCAGCTCATCGAGGCGACCGTCTACTACGTCGTCTCGGAGTGCCTGGCCAACGTCACGAAGTACTCCGGGGCGTCCAGCTGCGAAGTGGTCGTCTCCGACCACCCCGACGGTGGGCTCCGGGTCGTGGTCGCGGACGACGGTGTAGGCGGCGCCGATCCTGCGCGGGGGAGTGGGTTGCGCGGTCTCGCGGACCGGGTCGACGCCGTCGGCGGGACGATGCGCGTCGAGAGCCCGGTCGGTGCCGGGACGGTCGTCTCGATCCACCTTCCCGGCTGATCGGGCGCGAAGACGGTCAGTACAGCAGTGCCTCGCGACCCAGGCGGTACCGCCCGCCGCTCATCGGGACGATCGGTGTGCCCTCGGCCTCGTAGTGTTCGAGGGCGCGATCCTCGTGCCCCGTCGGAGGGATACCGCCCGACCGCACGACCCGCCACCAGGGCACGGCGTGCCCGTACTGCGCCATGACGCGACCGACGCCGCGCGCCGACTTCGACCCGATGATGGACGCGACCTGGCCGTAGCTCAGGGCGCAGCCCTCGGGGATGTCGGCGACGACGGCCAGCACGGCCTCGGCGAACGCCTCAGCCGAGTCCGTCGGTGACGACCCGCTCACCGTCTCAGAGGCTGATGCTGCCGATGGTCTCGCCGTACTGGGTCTCGCCGACGGGGGAGAACCCGACGCGGAGGAAGAACGCCTCGGGACCGAGGTCGCCGGGCTCGTAGATGACGTTGACGTGGTCGAAGCCGCGCTGCTTGGCCTCCTCGATCAGCGAGGCCACCGCGAACCGGCCGACGCCGCGGCCCTGGTCGTCGGCGTCGACGTTGATGCGCCACAGGGCGGAGCGGAACTCCTCCTGCGCCGACTCGTGGTCGAAGTTGGCGGAGATGAATCCGACGACCTCGTCGCCGTCGAGGATGACGCGCTGCCAGGAGGTGGCGGGGTTCACGACCGCGGCCGCGACCGCGTAGGACACCGGGGCGATGAACTGCTCCTGCCCGGGTTTCATGGTGAGCGCGTTGACCGCCACGATCGTCGATGCGGACAGTTCTTCCAGACGCAGCTCAGCCATGAGCCCAGGCTAACCTGTCCGGCGGACCGCGGATAGTCCGTCGGACCGCCGACACGCTCCTCGCGGCGACATCCACGGCCGACCCACAGGCGGGGAGCGGGGCGTCCGGGTGCCGTCGGATCCAACTGTCTCGATGTCAAGAGACCTGGCAGGTCTTGTAAGCTAGGGCGTGGCCGTGCCGTCCACCTTTCGGATGCGGTCTCCTCCATGCCATGCGGAGCACTCCACCGCGTGCGCACCTCCGTAGGCCGCTCGGCTCAGGGCGGCATCAGAAAGGACAACCAGTGTCGAAGATCAAGGTCGAAGGCACCGTCGTCGAACTCGACGGCGATGAGATGACTCGCATCATCTGGCAGTTCATCAAGGACTCGCTCATCCACCCCTACCTCGATGTGAACCTCGAGTACTACGACCTCGGCATCGAGAAGCGTGATGAGACGGACGACCAGATCACGATCGACGCCGCGCACGCCATCCAGAAGCACGGCGTCGGCGTCAAGTGCGCGACCATCACCCCCGACGAGGCACGTGTCGAGGAGTTCGGTCTCAAGAAGATGTGGCGGAGCCCGAACGGCACCATCCGCAACATCCTCGGCGGCGTCATCTTCCGCGAGCCCATCATCATCTCGAACATCCCGCGTCTCGTGCCCGGGTGGAACAAGCCGATCATCATCGGCCGCCACGCGTTCGGCGACCAGTACCGCGCGACCGACTTCCTGTTCAAGGGCGAGGGCAAGCTCACGGTCGAGTTCACGCCCGACGACGGCTCGGAGCCGCAGAAGTTCGAGGTCTTCCAGTCGCCCGGCGACGGCATCGCACAGGTGCAGTACAACCTCGACGCCTCGATCCGCGACTTCGCGCGTGCCAGCCTCAACTACGGCCTGAACCGCAACTACCCGGTGTACCTCTCCACGAAGAACACCATCCTCAAGGCCTACGACGGCCGGTTCAAGGACATCTTCCAGGAGATCTTCGACGCGGAGTTCAAGGAGCGGTTCGAGGCTGCCGGCATCACCTACGAGCACCGACTCATCGACGACATGGTCGCCTCGGCCATGAAGTGGGAGGGCGGTTACGTCTGGGCCTGCAAGAACTACGACGGCGACGTCCAGTCCGACACCGTGGCTCAGGGCTTCGGCTCGCTCGGCCTCATGACGAGCGTGCTGGCCACGCCCGACGGCAAGATCGTGGAGGCCGAGGCCGCACACGGCACCGTCACGCGCCACTACCGCCAGCACCAGCAGGGCAAGCCCACGTCGACGAACCCGATCGCCTCGATCTTCGCGTGGACCCGTGGCCTGCAGCACCGAGGCGTGCTCGACGGCAACCAGGAGCTCATCGAGTTCGCGGCGACCCTCGAGGACGTCGTCATCAAGACGGTCGAGTCCGGTGCCATGACGAAGGACCTCGCGCTCCTCGTCGGCTCCGACCAGGCCTACCAGACCACCGAGGAGTTCCTCGAGACCATCTCGGCGAACCTCAAGGCGCGCCTGGCCTGATGACGTCGGCCTGACCGGTACCGGCACCACACGGACGGGGTCCGGGAGCACACGCTCCCGGGCCCCGTCCGTCGTTCGGGTCACGACGCCGGCCCGGACGGTCGTGTTAGCGTCGATGGACCACCTCGACGACGACGTGAGGACCATCGATGTCACCGATGACGAGAAGACAGTTGCTGGCCTGGGCTGCAGCCGGTGGTGCGACCGCACTCCTGGCGGGCTGTTCCACCCCGGGGACGGTGTCGCCGAACACCGGTCCGACGATCGCCCCGGCCGCCGCCGGTGAACGGATCACGCTCACGTACTGGGCCTGGCTGAAGGACCTTCAGAAGGTCGCCGACGTCTGGAACGCCGACCACCCGAACGTGCAGGTCGAGGCGGTCTGGATCCCCGGAGGCAACGACGGCGGGTATCAGAAGCTGTACTCGGCGCTCGCCGCGGGTGGTGGTCCGGACCTCGCGCAGGTCGAGATGCGGACGCTCCCCGAGTTCCTGCTCGTGAACGGGTTGGTCGACCTCCGGCGCTACGGCGCGGACGAGGTCGCGTCGCGGTACAACGAGACCCTCTGGAACCAGGTCTCCTACGTCGACGGGGTCTACGGGATCCCACAGGACTCCGGTCCGATGGCGCTCTACTACCGCCCGGACCTGCTCGACCGGGTGGGCGCGAAGGCCCCGGCCACCTGGGACGAGTGGTTCCAGGTGGCGGGGGCGGTGCGCGACGCCGACATGTATCTGGACTGCTTCGCCCTCGACGACGCGTCATGGTTCGCGGCCATGGCGACCCAGGCCGGCGCGTCCTGGTTCCGTGTGGACGGCGACCGGTGGATCGTGGATATGACGGACGACGCGACCTTGGAGACGGCCAGGTTCTTCGACCGGGCCATCGACGACGGCGTCATGACCACCTCCTACAGCCAGTTCTCACCGGCCTGGTTCGCCGCTGCGGCGAAGGACTCGATCGCGTCGCTCGCCGGAGCCAGCTGGGGAGACGCCCTCCTGCAGGGCGTCTCGGGGGCCGAGGGCAAGTGGCGGGTCGCGCCGTTGCCCCGGTGGGGGAGCGAGGGGTACGGCTCGACCTTCCAGGGCGGGTCCACGGCTGCCGTCCTGGCGAACAGCGCCCACCCGAGGGAGGCGCTCGAGTTCGCCGTGTGGATGACCACGAGCGACGCCGGCATCGACGCCATGATCGAGCACTCCGGCATCGGGTGGTCGCCGAACGACGCCTACATCGGCTCGCGCCGACAACAGCCGAGCGAGTTCTTCGGTGGCCAGAACTACAACGAGGAGGTCTTCGTGCCGGCCGCCAAGGAACAGAACAACGAGTGGCAGTGGTGGCCACTCACCCAGCAGACCTTCAACATCCTCGCCGACGGGTTCCGGGCCAAGGCCTCGGGCGGCACCCTCGTGGACGCCGTGGTCCAGGGGCAGCGCGACGTCATCACCGCGTTCCGCAACAAGGGCCTCCGGATCGAGGCGGCGTCGTGAGCGCCCTCACGGAACGCCCGGCGCGTGGAGTGGCGGACGACCCGTCCCGGTCGGGGTCGCAGCGCCGACGCCGGACCTCGGTCGCGGCTCCGTGGATGCTCCTCGGACCGTTCCTGGCGCTCTTCGTCCTCACCTTCATCCTGCCGATCATCGTCGCGGTCGGCAGCAGCTTCGTCCGTGTCTCACGGAAGGGTGTCTTCGGGGAGGAGGGCGTCACGACCGAGTTCGCGTGGTTCTCCAACTACGCCCAGGCCCTGGAGAACGGCAACTTCATCGCCTCGATCGGCCGGATGCTCCTCTTCGGCGTCGTGCAGGTCACGGTCATGATCGCGCTGTGCACCCTGCTGGCGCTCCTCCTCGAGTCCGCCTCCGCGAAGTGGCCGGGGTTCTTCCGGGCCGTGTACTTCCTGCCCTACGGCATCCCCGGCGTGATCGCGACGATCCTCTGGTCGTTCCTCTACGTCCCGGGACTCAGCCCGATCATCGACATCGCCGGGGCAATGGGGATCGAGCTCGACTTCCTCGGCGCCGGCACGGTGCTCTGGTCCATCGCCAACATCGTGACCTGGACCTACACCGGGTACAACATGATGATCGTCGTCGCCCAGTTGAAGGCCATCCCCGGCGAGGTCTACGAAGCCGCGAAGGTCGACGGCGCCGGGCCGTTCCGCGTCGCGGCGAGCATCCAGCTTCCGCTCATCCGGCCGGCGCTCATCCTCACGACCGTGTTCTCCATCATCGGCACGCTCCAGCTCTTCGCCGAGCCCCAGGTGCTGCAGACCGTGTCGCCCGCGATCGACAACGAGTACACGCCGAACCTCAGCGCCTACACGACCGCGTTCGCCTACAACGACTACAACGTCGCCGCAGCGCAGGCGGTGCTCATCGCCCTGGTCGCGTTCGCGCTGTCGTTCATCTTCCTGCGGCTGACGTCGAGGAGGGCATCATGAGCGAGACCCGGAGCATCACGACCGCGACCTCGTCGAAGCGAGCCCAGCGGCTGAGCGACCAGCAGGGGCGCCCCGGTGGGTCCAGGGGGATGCGGGTGCTCGTGACGGGCATCCTCGTCGTCGTCGCGGTCTACTTCCTGGTGCCCGTGTACTGGGTGGTGATCGCTGCGACCAAGAGCACCGAGGATCTGTTCGGCAGCAACGGCTTCCTCCTCGGCTCGGAGTTCTCGTTGTGGTCGAACCTCCACGAGGTACTCACCTACGACGGCGGCATCTTCGTCCGCTGGTTCGGCAACTCGGTGCTCTATGCGGGCGTGGGAGCCCTCATCGCGACGTACCTCGCCGCGGCAGGCGGGTACGCGCTCGCGAAGTACCGGTTCCGCGGGCGCAACCTCGTCTTCGGCACCATCCTCGGCGGGGTCCTCGTGCCGGGGACGGCCACAGCACTCCCGCTGTTCCTGCTCTTCAGTCAGCTGGGGCTCGCGAACACGTACTGGTCGGTGCTCCTTCCGTCGCTCGTCTCGCCGTTCGGGTTGTTCCTCTGCCGGATCTACGCCGACGCGACGATCGACGACTCGCTCATCGAGGCCGCACGGATCGACGGCGCGAGCGAGCTGCGGATCTTCCACACCGTGGGGCTGAAGATCCTCACGCCCGCGCTCGTGACCGTCTTCCTCTTCCAGCTCGTCGGGATCTGGAACAACTACTTCCTGCCACTCGTCATGCTGTCCGACAGCACGCTGTACCCGATCACCCTGGGCCTGAACAACTGGCGGAGCCAGGTCGACCGCCTGCCGGAGTTCTACGAGCTGACGACCGGCGGCGCACTGTTGTCGATCATCCCCTTGGCGATCGCGATGATCGTGCTGCAGCGCTTCTGGCGTGGCGGGCTCACCGAGGGATCCGTGAAGTAGCCGACGGCCCGGAGACGGCGACGGGCCCCGGATCAGCCGATCCGGGGCCCGTCGTCAGTCGTGTCGAGCTAGAGGCTGCAGGTGTTGCCGAGCGTGGTGAATTCGTCCTGGAGCTTCGTGAGTGAATCGGTGAGCCCGGTCTGGTCGACGTTCTGCGGGTCGTCGACAGCCGTCTTCGCGACGTCGATGAAGTCGTTGAGTGCCTTGACCGAGTCGTTCGCCGCGGTCTTCACCTCATCGTTCGTGACCTTGTCGGCCGCAGCCTTGAACGTTCCGGAGAAGTCGTCGAGCTGGGTGACGGCCGCCTCGGGGTCGGAGGACAGCGAGCTCAGGCCCGACTGCAGCTGCGAAGCCGACTCCGTCACCTCGGACTGGATGAGCTTGCACGCATCCTCCTTGCTCTGGGCGCCGCCGGCACAACCGGTGAGGAGCAGGCCAGAGACGGCGATCGCGCCGAGGAATGCTGCTGCGTTCTTCTTCATGGTGGTGTGATTCCCCCGTGTTCGGTGCCCGTGGCGGGCCCGCCCGCGCGCTGCGGGTCGGCCTCCAGGCTACCCGGTGGAGCCCGCAACCCGCAGGCGGACGCCGTCCGACGCTGGTGCGTGGTCGTCGCCGACATGGACGCGAGCCCAGTTTATTTGTAAGCTTGGCGAACAAACCGGTGGTGCGAGCGGGTCGCTCCACGGATCGAAGGAACCACAGCATGCAGACGCGCCACGACGCCCTCCGGAGACGAAGCGCGTGAGGGTAGGACTCGACATCGGCGGCACGAAGACCGATGCCGTCGTCGTGACGGACGACGGCGCGCTCCTGCATCGGCTCAGGCTGGTCACGGGACGCGGGCCCGAAGCCGTCGTCGAGACCGCCGTCGAGGCCGTCAGTCGGCTCTCCGACGCCGTCGCGCGCCCGATCGACGCCTTCACCTCGGTCGGCGTCGGCATCCCCGGGCTGACCGTCCCGGGCACCGGTCGGGTGACCCACGCCGTCAACCTCGACGTGGAGGAACTCGAGCTCGGTGCGATCCTCACCCAGCGACTCAGGGTCCCGGTCGCCGTGGAGAACGATGTGAAGGCGGCCGCCCTCGGCGCCTGGCAGCTGCTCGACGGTTCCGGCACGATGGCCTACCTCAATCTGGGCACGGGCGTCGCCGCAGGTATCGTCACGGACGGCCGGCTCTGGCGGGGCTCGAGCGGGGTCGCCGGCGAGGTCGGGCATCTGTCCGTCGATCCGCTCGGTGACCGCTGCGGGTGCGGACAGCGGGGGTGCGTCGAGACCATGGCCGCCGGTGGTGCGGTCTCCGCCGCCTGGGGAGCCGACGTGGCCCTGCCGGTGCTCGACCTCTTCGACCACGCCGACGCCGGGGACCCGCGGGCCGTCGCCCTCCGCGCACGCCTGGGTCACGGTGCGGCCGCGGCCGTCCGCATCCTGACCCTCACCGTCGACGCCGACGACATCGTCCTCGGAGGAGGACTCACCGCTCTCGGCGAGCGACTGCTCGCCGTCATCCGCGAGGCTCTGGCCGAATCCGCCGCCGGGTCTCGATTCGTCGCATCATTGCAGTTGGAACAGCGCGTGCGCCTCGTGCCGACGGGATCCCCCGTCGCGGCGATCGGCGCAGCGCTCGTGGGAAGAGGAGAACCGTCGCATGGCTGAAGTCGTGATCGTGGGGGACAGTGGTGCCGCAGGCGCCCTCGTCGCGGAGGCGATCGTCTCCCTGATCGAGGAGCGTCCGGACGCCGTCCTCGGGCTGGCGACGGGTTCGACCCCGCTCCCCGTCTACGAGGCCCTCGCGACCCGGTCCCGCGGCCTCGACCTCTCGCAGGTGCGAGGGTTCGCCCTCGACGAGTACGTCGGTCTGCCGGCCGGGCACCCCGAGTCGTACCGTTCCGTCATCACACGTGAGGTCGTCGAGCCGCTCGGCCTCGTGCCCGAGCGCATCCAGGTGCCGAACGGTGCGGCCGAGACCATCCAGCACGCGGGCGCCGACTACGAAGCGGCGATCCAGGCCGCCGGTGGCGTCGACCTGCAGATCCTCGGCATCGGGACCGACGGCCACATCGGGTTCAACGAACCGGGCTCGTCGTTCGCCTCGCTCACCCGCGTGAAGACCCTGACGGAGCAGACCCGCCGGGACAACGCACGGTTCTTCGACTCGATCGACGACGTCCCCATGCACTGCATCACCCAGGGTCTCGGCACCATCCTCCGGGCGAGGCACCTCGTCCTCCTCGCCTTCGGCGCCGGCAAGGCGGCTGCGATCGCCGCTGCGCTCGAGGGACCGCTCTCCGCCAACCTCCCCGGTTCGGCGGTGCAGCTGCACCCGCGCGCCACGGTGGTCCTCGATGAAGCGGCGGCGTCCGAGCTGCAGCACGCCGACTACTACCGCTACGCGTACGCCAACAAGCCCGCCTGGCAAGGTATCTGACGGCTCAGGCGACGCCCCCCAGTCGGAGGAGTGCCGTGGTGAGGGCCGCCGCGAGGACGATGACGACGAACGGTGCCTTCCTCCAGGCGAGGACGCCGGCCACCAGGACGCCCGAGAGTCGTGCGAATCCCGCGAAGTGCTGGTCCTGGGTCAGGGCCGTGGTCGTGAGCACCGCCATGAGCAGGACGATGGCGGCGTCCGCGAGCAGGGTCTCGACCCGTTCCGAGACCTCGGCGCGGGTGCGCAGGAGTGGCCCGGCCAGGCGGAACGTGTAGGTGCCCACGGCGAGGATGAGGACCCCGACCAGCACGAGCATCGACTGGTTCACGCGGTGACCTCCGGCTTCGGCTGCTTCCGGCCGAAGCCGAACAGGAGGCCGACGAGCGACAACAGGACGGGGATCCCCGAGGGGAGGAACGGCGTCGCGGCGACGGCGACGAGCGCGCCGACGAGTGCGGCTCGGCGTGTGCGGCGCTCGCGGAGGGCGGGGAAGATGAGGGCGAGCAGCACTGCGGGGAACATCACGTCGAGTCCGAAGGCGTCCGTGTCCTCGATCACGGTGCCGGCGAAGGCTCCGAGTGCCGCGCCCGCCGGCCAGCAGAGGAGGATGCCGAGGCCGCACGCCCAGAACGCGGCGCGCTTCCGCTCCAGGGTGTCCTGATCGAGCGCGAAGACCACGGACTCGTCGTTGAGGAGGTGTGTACCGAGCACGCGGCGCCAGCCCGTGCCGACGACCTCATGGATCGCGAGGCCGAACGGCAGGTGACGGGCGTTCACGAGCAGCCCTGCCAGCGCTGCGGTGAGCGGACTCCCGCCGGCCGCGACGATCCCGACGAACAGGATCTCCGATGCGCCGGCGAGGACGAGCAGGGCGAGCGCCAGGACGACCCAGGGCTGGATGCCCGCGTGCACGGCGACGGCTCCGTAGGAGATGCCGACCAGTCCGTCGGCGACGCAGACCAGCGCGATGGCACGCGTGGTCGGCCGACCGAGGTGACTCCATATCGAACGCACGTACACTATATTGAACGCGCACGAAGCGTTCGTCAAATCGAACGCGTAATACCTTGGAGCGAACGCATGACGCAGGTCGAACCATCCGACGACGGAGCACCGCACGCCGCGGTCGCGGCGGCGCTGACCCGCGAGCGGCAGCGGACCGGCCTCTCACTCGCGGAGGTGGCCCGTCGAGCCGGGATCGCGAAGTCCACCCTCTCGCAGCTGGAGGCGGGGCTCGGGAACCCGAGTCTCGAGACCCTCTGGGCGCTCAGCGTCACCCTCGACGTCCCCTTCGCCCGCCTGGTCGAGCCGGTGCGACGGCCGGTCCAGGTCATCCGTGCCGGTGAGGGGCCGACCCTCGCCGCGTCCGGGGCGGACTACGTCGCGACGGTGTTGTCCGCCTGCCCGCCGAACGCCCGACGCGACATCTACCGCATCGTCGTCGAACCCGGGGAGCCGAGGCGCTCGGAGCCGCACATGCCGGGCGTCGTCGAGCACTGGATCCTCAGCACCGGTCGCGCGTCCATCGGGCCCGTCGGCGAGGAGGTCGAACTCGGTCCGGGGGACTACCTCGCCCACGCCGGGGACGTGCCGCACGTCTTCGAGGCACTCGAGCCGGGTACGACCGCCGTGGTGGTCACCGAACACGTCTGAGCACCTCGACAGGCTCGGTGACCAGGGCGGCTCGGTGACCGGGGCGGCTCGACGGCTGATCAGCCGTCGATGACGTGCACGAGCTCGTCGATGAAGCCGGCGAAGTCCTCGGAACGGCGGATGATCCGGGCGACGCTCGAGCGCTCCGAGAACACCTCGACGAACTGGTCGAAGACCGTCTGGAACGCAGCGCGACCCGATTCGCTGAACGCCACGAGTGCGACGACGCTCACGCGCGCTCCGCCCCACTCCATCGGCGTCTCGTTCACCGCGATCGCGATGGCGGTCGAGTGCGCGGTCATCGCCATGGAGTGCGGCACGGCCAAGGTGTCGGTGAACGCCGTCGACGACATGCGCTCCCGCTCGATCGCCGCGGTGAGGTAGCTCTCGTCGATGATCCCCTGGGCGATCATGCGCTCGCCGAGCAGGCGGATCATGCCTTCCTCGTCTTCGGCGTGCGCGTTCCGGAGGAAGAGGTCCGGGTGGAAGTACTGCAGCAGTTCGTCGGTGATCTCCGACAAACGGGACGACCTCCGCACGCGGCTGACCGCACTCCGGACGCGCTCCACGTCGGCCGCGGTGAGGAACGGTTGGATGACGACGATGCCGTCGGCAGGGGCCGGTGGCTCGATCGTCGTGAGCACGAGCTCGGTGTCGATGGCGGCCCAGTCGACATCGGTGCGGGTGATGACGGATCGGACGTCGAGGACGTCGCCCAGCTGCGATTCGACGCGTCGACGCAGCACCTCGTGCATGTCGTAGTAGCCGGCGGAGACGATCGTGGAACCGAGGAGAGCCTCCTTGCGGGCCTTCTGCTCGAGCTGGGCACCGACGTGCATCGCGATGTAGGCGATCTCGTCGTCGTTGATGATGATCGAGCCGTGTCGCTGCAGTTGGCTGGCGATGAAGACCGCGAGCTCGTAGATCATCGGGTACGAGGTCTTGATCGAGCGGGTCAGCGGATTGCGTGAGTAGGACTGGTCCTGTGCACGACGGATGAGGTTCTGGACGTGGAGGGTGAGCCGGACGATGAAGTCCTCGTCGGAGAGGTCGACGAGGTACTCTCGGCCGGCACGGTCGACGGCCTGACGGACGGCGGCGAGGTCGTCCTGGTTGACGTAGTCGTCGACGAGGACTTCGGCGGGAGCCCCACTGCCCGGCGTCACCACCCGCGTCACGAGCAGGTAGCTGAGGTAGACGAGGTCGCCGTCGCCGAGCGCGACGTGGAAGTGAGCGTCGACGAGCCGCGCCAGATCCTCCGCGACCGCCTCGACCTCCGGGGTGCGCGGAGCGTGGTCGGCGGGCTCCGCCGGACGGTCCTTCGTGACCCGGTCGATGGCGATCGCGATGTGGAGCAGGACGTTAGCGATGCCGTACTCGTTCACGTAGTACCCGCGCGCGGTCAAGGCCTCGAGCAGCTCGCCCTTGAACGGGCTGAACTCGTTCGGCGCGAACGCGCGCTGGAGCGCCTCGAGCTCGACGATGCCGCGGTCGGTCTCGTCGCGGAACATGCGGCTGAGGAGCCGTCTCCGCTCGGTCTCACCGCCCGCCATCGTCACCGTCGATCCGGAACGGTCGAGCGTGAGGGCGGTGTCGGCGAGCATTGCACGGACCCGGCCCAGGTCGCCCTCGACGGTCGACTCGCTGACGTGGAGCCGCTGTGCCGTCTCATGCACGTCGATCCCCGAGGGGGCGCTGATGAGCAGCCGGACGAGCCCGTAGAGCCGATCCCGGGGCGTCTCCGATTCGAACGCCGATGCGGCTCGTCGCCGGTAGACCGCGTAGCCGTCGGCGTTCAGCCGATACCCGTTCGGCCCGGACTCGACGACGTCGTGCGGTGCCGTGCGGGTGTTGACCGCCGTGACGTAGCTGCGCACGCTCCGCGGTGTGACGCCGAGCACCTCCGCGACCTCGGTGGCCGTCGTCCAGCCGTCCCGTCCCGCGAGGTAGCCGAGCATGCGGTCGTGTTTCTCGCGTGCCACGATGCCCTCTCCGTCGGTCGGCCGTCGCGCGGTCCGGGCGAACCGCTCCACCGAGTCAACCACCTTCCCGGCTGCTTCCGCGCGTTCGACGACCTTTCCGCCCCGGCGGAAGAGCTTCTGGTGGAGCCACGACGGGCGCGACGGAATGATGGGTTGGTAGGCAATCGGCGGTTCTGGAGAAGGTTCGATGAAGATCCTGGTGATTTGCGGCGCGGGTGCGTCGAGCACGTTCATGGCCCAACGCCTGCGTCGCGCGGCAGCCGACCGATCGATCGACGTCTCCGTCGCGGCCGGTGCCGAATCGCAGGTCCTCGGCGGCACGATCGCCCTCGACGGTGTCGACGTCCTGCTCGTCGGCGCCCACCTCGCCGACCACGAGGCCGCGCTGCGCGCAGCGGCCGAGCCCACCGGCACCGCGGTCGCCGTCCTGCCCGGCGACGTCTTCGGCGTCGAGGGTGGCGCGCGAGCCCTCGAACTCGTCCTCTCGATCCAATCACCAACCAGGAGGTAACCCCATGGCAACTCGAACCGTCCGCATCGGCTCGTCGCACGGCCTGCATGCCAGGCCCGCGAAGCTGTTCACGCAGGCTGCGAAGGACGCCGGGGTCCCGGTGACGATCGCGAAGGGCAGCGGCAAGCCCGTCAATGCGGCGAGCATCCTCGGCGTGATCGCGCTCGCCGTCGAGCACGGCGACTACGTGACCCTGTCCGTCGACGGCGAGGGCGCCGCAGCCGAGGGCACTCTCGACACGCTCTCCGAGCTCCTGGTGACCGACCATGACGAGCAGTAGTCCGATGACCGCGTTCCAGGGCATCGGTATCGGCCAGGGCATCGCCGTCGGCCCGGTGGCCCGCATGGCCGACCCGCTCCCCGCGCCCGCCGACGTCGCCAGCACCCTCGACCTCGCGACCGAGACCGAACGCGCGAACACCTCCCTCGCCGCGGTCGCCCGCGAACTCGAGGCCCGAGGCGCCGCCGCCGGTGGTGCAGCTCGTGACGTCCTCGAGGCCCAGGCGATGATGGCGGAGGACCCGACCCTCGCCGAGGAGATCGCCACGCGGCTCGCGGACGGCAAGACCGCCGAGTGGGCCGTCCACGCGGCGTTCGCCTCGTTCCGCGACCAGCTCGCCGCGATGGGCGGCTACCTCGGGGAGCGCGCCGCCGACCTCGACGACGTGTCACAGCGGGTCATCGCCGACCTCATGGGCGTGCCGGCCCCCGGCGTCCCCTCACCCGGCCACCCGTTCATCCTCGTCGCCCGCGACCTCGCACCGGCCGACACCGCTCTCCTCGACCTCGACCTGGTCCTCGGCCTCGTCACGAGCGACGGCGGCCCGACCTCGCACACGGCGATCCTCGCCCGCGAGAAGTCGATCGTCGCGATCGTCGGCGTCGTCGGAGCGGCCGAGCTGACCGACGGCACGACGCTCGTCGTCGACGCGGCAGCCGGTGAGGTCACGGTCGATCCGACGCCCGAGCTCGTCGCCGCCACGGAGCAGCGCATCGCCGACCGCCTGGCGCTCGTGAACGCTCCGGTCGTCCCCGGTGCACTGGCGGACGGCACCCCGGTGCCGCTGCTCGCCAACCTGGGCTCGGCCGAGCACGCCGACGCCGCCGCAGAGCTCGGCGCCGAGGGCGTCGGCCTCTTCCGCACCGAGTTCCTCTTCCTCGACCAGGCGCTCGCGCCCACGGTCGAGCAGCAGCGCGCGCACTACGAGAAGCTCCTGAACGCCTTCCCCGGCCAGAAGGTCGTCGTGCGCGTCCTCGACGCCGGAGCCGACAAGCCGTTGGCGTTCCTCAACGACGCGCACGAGGACAACCCGGCGCTCGGACTCCGTGGCCTCCGTGCGCTGCGGGCGAGCGAGGACATCCTGCGCGAGCAGCTCACGGCGCTCGCCCAGGCCGACGCCGCGACGGACGCCGACCTCTGGGTCATGGCCCCGATGGTGTCGACCGTCGAGGAGACGAAGTACTTCATGGCGATCGCCGCCGAGTACGGTCTCAAGACGCCCGGCGTCATGGTGGAGGTGCCGTCGAGCGCCCTCCTCGCCGACCGCGTCCTCGCCCACGCCGGATTCGCGTCGATCGGGACCAACGACCTCACGCAGTACACGCTCGCCGCGGACCGCCTGCTCGGTTCCGTCGGCGCGTTCCAGGACCCGTGGCACCCGGCGGTCCTCCGCCTCGTGCAGCTCGTCGGCGAAGCCGGCCAGCACCACGGCAAGCCGGTCGGCATCTGCGGCGAAGCAGCCGCCGACCCGCTCCTCGCCGTCGTCCTCGTCGGACTCGGCGCCACCACCCTGTCCATGTCACCGTCGGCGCTCGCCGACGTCCGTCACTCCCTCCAGCAGTACACGCTCGACGATGCCCGGCGCATCGCGGCAGCAGCACTGGCCGCCGACGGTGCGGCCGAAGCCAGGGCAGCGGCCACCGCTGCAACGACTCCCGAAATGAAAGAGGCAACATCATCATGACAACGACGTCTACTCCCAAGAAGCCGGGAGGTGCACGAGTCGGCGTACAGCGATTCGGCACCTTCCTCTCCGGCATGGTCATGCCGAACATCGCGGCCTTCATCGCCTGGGGCCTCATCACCGCGTTCTTCATCGCGACCGGCTGGTTCCCGAACGGGATCCTCGGCGGCTTCGGCAACGCCGACCTCATCGGCTGGCAGGGTGCCGCGACGGCGCTCGCGCAGGCCGACGACGGTACGACCTTCCCGCAGTACGTCGGCCTCGTCGGCCCGATGATCACGTATCTGCTCCCGTTGCTCATCGCGAACACCGGCGGCCGCATGATCTACGGTGAGCGTGGCGGCGTCGTCGCGTCCATCGCGACCATGGGTGTCATCGTCGGCAGTGCGATCCCGATGTTCATCGGTGCGATGATCATGGGCCCGCTCGCCGCGTGGCTCATGAAGCAGGTGGACCGGATCTGGGACGGCAAGATCAAGGCCGGCTTCGAGATGCTGGTCAACAACTTCTCCGCGGGTATCCTCGGGGCCCTCCTCGCCATCGGCGGCTTCTTCGGTATCGCACCGATCGTCACCGCGCTCAGCAGCTTCCTCGAGGGCATCGTCGACTGGCTCGTCGCCAACTCGCTTCTGCCGATCGCGAGCATCTTCATCGAGCCGGGCAAGATCCTCTTCCTCAACAACGCCATCAACCACGGTGTGCTGACCCCGCTCGGTGTCCAGCAGTCCGAGGAGACCGGCAAGTCGATCCTGTTCCTCCTCGAGGCGAACCCCGGCCCGGGCCTCGGCATCCTGCTCGCGTTCTGCTTCTTCGGCATCGGTCTCGCGAAGGCGTCGGCCCCCGGCGCGGTCATCATCCAGTTCTTCGGAGGCATCCACGAGATCTACTTCCCGTACGTGCTCATGAAGCCGATGCTGGTCCTGGCCGCGATCGGCGGCGGTATGGCCGGTGTGGCGACGAACGTCGCGTTCAACACGGGTCTCCGCGCCCCGGCCTCGCCGGGCAGCATCATCGCCGTCCTCATCCAGACGGCGCCCGACAGCTACGTCGGCGTGATCCTGTCGGTCATCGTCGCAGCAGCCGTCTCGTTCGCGATCTCCGCGATCATCCTGCGGGCCAGCCGGAAGCGCGACCTCGAGAACGAGAACGCCGGTGACCTCTCGGCCGCGGTCGCCGCGACCGAAGCCGCCAAGGGCAAGAAGTCGAGCGTGCTCGGCAACCTGTCCGCCGGAAGCGCCGCAGCCGGTGCGGACGTCGTCGACGAGGGCGTCGTCACGACGCTCGAGCGCGGACCGATCCGCAACATCGTCTTCGCCTGCGACGCCGGTATGGGTTCGAGTGCGATGGGCGCCTCGGTGCTCCGCAACAAGATCAAGAAGGCCGGCATCGACGAGATCACCGTCACCAACAAGGCGATCGCGAACCTCGCCGACGACGTCGACCTCGTCATCACCCAGCGCGAGCTGACGGAGCGCGCGAAGGAGAAGACCCCGAGTGCCGTGCACATGTCGGTCGACAACTTCATGAACTCTCCGAAGTACGACGAAGTGGTGGAGTTGCTCCGCGGAGAGGGAGCACACTAGCAACGGAACGATCCCGGGGCGCACGCGAACGGCGTGCGCCCCGGGCTTTATCCATCGACCCACACCCGGCTCCGGACCGCACCGGCGGAGCCCCGCACGACGAATGCAGAGGAAGACATGTCGCAGGTACTGACCCAGGATCGGATCACCATCGTCACCGGGACGGTGACGCAGGAGGAGGCCATCCGCCGCGCTGCCGACGCCCTCGAAGCGGCCGGAGCCGTGACCGACGAGTACTTCGAGGCCATGCTCGCCCGCGAGCAGTCCGTGTCGACCTACATGGGAAACCTCCTCGCGATCCCGCACGGGACGAACGACGCGAAGGAGGCGGTCCGTGATTCCGCCCTGTCGTTCACCCGCTACGAGACCCCGATCGACTGGGACGGCGACGAGGTCCGCTTCGTCGTCGGCATCGCCGGCAAGGACGGCGGGCACATGGAGATCCTCTCCAAGATCGCCATCATCTTCTCCGAGGACGACGAGGTCGCCAAGCTGCTCGCAGCCGAGACGCCCGAGGAGCTCTACGCGCTCCTGAGCGAGGTCAACGAGTGATGCGAGCCGTCCACTTCGGCGCCGGCAACATCGGGCGCGGCTTCGTCGGCCTGCTCCTCCACGAGGGCGGCTACGAGGTCGTCTTCGCGGACGTCAACGCCGAGCTCATCGATGCGATCGCCGCGGCCGACAGCTACACGGTGCACGAGGTGGGCGACGGCGCGAAGGACACGGTCGTCACCGGGTTCCGCGCGATCAACAGCGCCACCGACGAGGAGGCCCTCGTCCAGGAGATCGCCGCCGCCGAGGTGGTGACCACCGCCGTCGGGCCGACCATCCTGCGCTTCGTCGCCCCGGTCATCGCGCGTGGGATCGCCGCGCGTCCGGCCGACGCCGCTCCGCTCGCCGTCATGGCCTGCGAGAACGCGATCAACGCCACCGACCTCCTCGCCACCGAGGTGCGCCAGGCGGTCGGCGACGAGGCCTGGGCGTCGCTGTCAACCCGGGCCGTGTTCGCCAACACGGCCGTGGACCGCATCGTCCCGGGCCAGCCCGCCGGGCAGGGCATCGACGTGACCGTCGAGACCTTCTACGAGTGGGCCATCGAGACCCCGGCGTTCAACGGCTCGCTGCCGTCGATCCCCGGTGCCCACTTCGTCGAGGAGCTCGCACCGTACATCGAGCGGAAGCTCTTCACCGTGAACACCGGCCACGCCTCCGTCGCCTACTTCGGTGCGCGCGCCGGTATCGGGACCATCGCCGAAGCGCTCGCCGAGCCGTCGATCGCCGCGGCCGTCGGCGCGGTGCTGGAGGAGACCTCCGCGCTGCTCGTCGCCAAGCACGGGCTCGACGTCGACGCGCAACGCGAGTATCGCGAGACGATCCTCCGTCGCTTCGCGAACGTGCACCTGCCCGACACCGTGGAGCGCGTCGGTCGGCAGCCGTTGCGCAAGCTGAGCCGGACCGAGCGGTTCATCGGGCCCGCCGCAGAACTCGCGGAGCGCGGCATGGCCCACGACGCACTCGTCTCGGCCATCGGTGCCGCGCTCGAGTTCGACGTCGCCGACGACGAGCAGAGTGTCCACCTGCAGGCGAAGCTCCACGAGCTCGCGCCGGGCACCTTCGTCGAGGAGGTCACCGGCCTCGCTCCCGAGCATCCGCTGGCTCCCGCGGTGCTCGCGCAGGTCGTCGCCCGACAGGCCTCGCTCGCGTAACGCCCTTCGACAGGCTCAGGGACCGGATCCGTCCGGACCCTGAGCCTGTCGCCGTTCCCGGCCGCTTCCGGCCCCTGGGCCCGCCTCCGGACGCCGGTCGCCGGCCACTGAGCCAGCCTCCGCTTCCTGAGCCGGCCTCCGGTCCCTGAGCCGGCCTCCGGTCCCTGAGCCTGTCGAAGGGCCTCAGAACATCTTGCCCGGGTTGAGGAGGTTCTTCGGGTCGAAGAGCCGCTTGATCCCGTGCTGGAGCGCGAGCTGATCCTCGCCGAGCTCGTCGCCGAGCCAGCGCTTCTTGAGCAGGCCGATGCCGTGCTCGCCGGTGAGGGTGCCGCCGAGCCGCAGCGCGGTGGTGAAGAGGTCGTCGGCGGCTTGCCAGATGAGGTCGGGTACCTCGACACCCTCGAAGACGAAGTTCGGGTGGAGGTTGCCGTCGCCCGCGTGCGCGACCGTCGGGATGGAGATGCCGTAGCGGCGTTCGATCTCGCCGATCGCCGTGAACATCGCCGCCAACTGGCTGCGGGGGACCGACACGTCCTCGATGAGCGGGGTGCCGAACTGCTCGAGCGAGGGATGCAGGGCGCGGCGGACGGCCAAGAGATGCTCACCCGTCGCGTGGTCGGTGGACATCTCGGCACGCCCGCCGCCGGCGTGGAGCACCTCGAGGATCGCGGCGGCCTCCGCCTCGGCGTTCGGGCCGTCGGTCTGGATCACGACGTGGGCCTCTCCGTTGTTCGGGATCGGCAGCTGCAGGTAGCGGTGCACGGCGACGAGCGCGACGGGGTCGAGCAGCTCCATGATCGACGGCTGGATACCGGATGCGGTGACGGCGGCGGTGGCCTCCGCGGCCGAGACGACGCTCGGGAAGTACCCGGCGATGGTCGCGACGGTGCCCGGCGTCACGCGACGGATGCGGACGGTCGCCTCGACGATGACGCCGAGGACGCCCTCGGATCCGCCCATGAGACTCGTGAGGTCGAGGCCGGTGACCCCCTTCACGCTCCGGTGCCCGACGCTGATGAGTCGTCCGTCGGCCAGCACCACCTTGAGGGCGAGCACAGCGTCGCGCGTCACGCCGTACTTGGCACAGAGCAGGCCACCGGCGCCGGTCGCGATGTTCCCACCGACGGTCGAGATCGCGCGGCTCGCCGGGTCGGGCGCGAACCAGAGCCCCCTGGCGAGCAGGAGGTCGTTGAAGGCGCCGTTGATGATGCCCGGTTCGACCACCGCGAGGAGGTCGGGTTCGTTGATCTCCAGGACGCGCTGCATCTCGAGCGTCGACAGGACGACCTCGCCCGCGCCGCCGAGTGCACCGCCGGCCAGTCCGGTACCGGCGCCGCGCGTCACGACCGGCGTCCCGGTCGCGGTGGCTATCCGCATGACCGTCTGGACGTCCTCGATGGAGCGTGCGGAGACCACGGCGATGGGTGGGGCGTCGGACACGTGACCCGACTTGTCGGACCGTGCGTCCGCGAGGACGGCCTCCGTCGTCGAGACCGCGTCGCCGAGGGCGTCACGGAGGGCGTCGAGGACGGTCGGCGTCGTCATCGTGGCAGGGCTGATCCGTCGGCCCAGACCGCCTGGACGTTCCACTGGTGGTCGAGGAGGACGGCGTCCGCGGCGTATCCCGGGGCCAGTCGTCCGAAGCGGTCGGCGAGGCCGAGGACACGGGCCGGGGTGCTCGTGAGCGCACCGACCGCCGCGTCCGCTGCGACACCGCTGGTGATGGCGAGTCGGAGCGCCCGGTCGAGCGTCAGCGTCGAGCCGGCGATCGAGTCGCCTTCCACGAGCCGCGCCAGACCGTCGGTCACCTGGACCTCGAGCGCTCCCAGCAGGTAACGGCCGTCGGAGGAACCGGCTGCGGCCATCGCGTCGGTGATGAGTGCGACGCGGCCCGGGGCCTGCTCGAAGGCGAGCTTGGCGACGTCGGGGTGCACGTGTTCGCCGTCGAGGATGAGCTCGACCGTGACCCGCTCGTCGGCGAAGGAGGCGATGACCGGTCCGGGCGCACGGTGGTGGATCCCGTTCATCGCGTTGAACACGTGGGTGACGAGTCGGGCACCGAGATCGAACGCCGTCTTCGTCAGTGCCTCGTCGGCGTCGGTGTGACCCACGGCGACGATGACGCCGGCCTCGACGAGGACCTGGATCGCCTCGAGGGCGTTCGGCAGCTCAGGGGCGATCGTGATCTGCCGGAGCGTGCCTCGGCTGGCGTCGATGAGGCGTTCGACGACGGCCGGGCTCGGGTCGATGAGCGCCCCGGGGTCGTGTGCGCCCTTCTTGGCCGGTGAGAGGAACGGACCTTCGAGGTGGGCTCCGAGGACCAGCGGATCCTCGGCGACGAGGTCGGCGATCCCCTCGAGACTCGCGACGAGGGCGTCGACCGGGTTCGAGACGAGACTGATGAGCGTCCTCGTGGTCCCGTGCGCCCGGTGCACCGCGAGCGCGCGTCCGATGGCGTCGCGTCCGTCGTCGAAGGATGAACCGCCGCCGCCGTGGACGTGGAGGTCGATGAACCCCGGCGTGAGGTGGCCGCCGTGTGCGTCCTGGACGGATGCGTCGTCGCCGACGGGGAGGGACCGCCAGTCGTCGCCGGTACCGGTGGAGCGGATGACACCGTCGACCGCGTGCAGCCAGAAGGCGTCCTGGTGGCCGTCGACGTCGACCTTGGTGGCGGAGTGGATCAGGAGCTCGGTCATGCGAGCTGCTTCCGGCCGCGGATGACACCACTGGCCACGGCGACCACGGCGAAGACGGTCGCGATGATCGGCTGCCCGAGGTGCAACCAGGCGAGCGCCGCCGCCGCGAAGATGAGGAGCTCGACGACCGCCTGGCCGTAGAGGTCGATGCGGATCACGGCGCGCGGCGAGAGGAACAGCGCCCAGAGGATGATCGCCACGACCGGCGCGGCGATCCCGACGACCACGTTCAGGGGGAACGGCCACACCGCGACGCCCCAGAAGCCGAGCGAGAAGAAGGCGAAGAGTTCGAGGAAGAACCGCAGGATCTCGTTGGGGCCGATCTTCACATCGGCGGGAGTTCGTTCAGACACCACACGATTCTACGGCGCGTGGCCGCGAGCCCGCTCCGGGTCAGCGGAAGATGATCGTGCGCGCACCGTCGAGGAGGACGCGGTCCTCGGCGAACCACTTCACCGCCTGGGTGAGGGTGCGGCTCTCCTCGTCCTGACCGATGGCGACGAGCTCCGCGGGGGAGCGGGAGTGGTCCACGCGGACGACGTTCTGCTCGATGATCGGTCCCTCGTCGAGGTCGCTCGTCACGAAGTGCGCGGTCGCACCGATGAGCTTGACGCCGCGCGCGTGCGCCTGCTTGTACGGGTTCGCGCCCTTGAAACCGGGCAGGAAGGAGTGGTGGATGTTGATGGCGCGACCGGCGAGGCGCTCGCAGAGCTCGGGGGACAGGATCTGCATGTACCTCGCGAGGACGACGAGCTCGATGTCGTGCTCCTCGACGGCCTCGACGACCCTGGCCTCGAACGCCGCCTTCGAGGCTGCGTCCGTCACGGGCAGCGCCTCGAAGGGCACGCCGTAGAAGGAGGCGAGATCGCGGAGCGAACCGTGGTTGCTGAGCACGAGGGGGATCTCGACCGGGAGCTGGCCGGCCCGCTGGCGGAAGAGCAGGTCGTTGACGCAGTGTGCCGCCGTCGAGGCCAGGACGAGCGTTCGGAGCGGGCGACCGACGACGTCGAGCCGCCACTGGAGGCCGTACCGTTCGACGACGGGCGCGATGGCCGCCTCGAAGCGCTCGCGCGAGACCGCAGCCTCGACCTGGAGCCGCATGAAGAACCGCCCGGTGTCATCGCTCGAGAACTGCTGGCTCTCGGTGATGTTGCCGTCGGCCTCGACGATCGCGCCGCTGATCGCGTGCACGATACCCGGGCGGTCCTCGCAGATGATCGAGAGCACCCAGTGGACGGAGCGCTCGTGCGTGGTCGATGGCACAGCGGAGGGATCGGTCGAGTTCGTCACCGACTCAGGTTACCGGGACCCGACCGCTCAAGCTGCAGGGACGGACCGCTCGTCGACGAGGTCGGCGTGGGAGGACTGCCGCAGGTACGACCGAACCGTCTCGCGACTCTGCCTCAGGCAGTCGATGCGGGCGTCGATCGAGGCGATCTGCGCATGGAGCGACTCGGCCGTCGCGCGGGAGCAGTCGGGCACGGCACGCGAGGTGCGTGCGTCGTCGAGATCGAGGACCACGCGCACGAGACGGGTCGTGAGCCCCGCGTCGAACAGGTTGTCGACCGTGACGACGTGGTCGATCGCGGACGGTTCGTACTCGTCGGGCGCGTGCGACGCGCGCACGGGCGCCAGGAGTCCCTCCTCCTCGTAGGAGCGGAGCCGGGTGGCCGGGACACCCGTTCGTTCAGCGAGTTCTGCAATGCGCATGAGCGGCCTCTCTGTCACCTTCACGTCAGCTGCAACGTCGGATCGAGCCCTCCGCATTCCCGGCCTCGGGTAGACTCGTCCGCGGTCGCCGGATGTCGGTTGACCCTGGGCGCGCACATCAGCGCGTAGACGAACTCGTCCGCCACGTCCGCCGACGAGTGAACGCCATCGTTGGAGCAATCCGATGACCTCCTCTTCGCCCTCCTCGGCGCGCGCCGCCGAACCCACCAAGCCGTCGTCACCGCCGTTCCCCTGGGTCGGCCTGATCGCGCTCGCGGCGGGCACCTTCCTCTCCGTCACCGGCGAGATGATCCCGACCGGTCTCCTCCCGGAGATGAGCGCCTCGCTCGGCGTCACCGAGTCGCAGATCGGGCTCCTCGTCAGCGTGTTCGCGTTCACGGTGGTGCTGTCCAGCACCGCGCTCATCCACCTCACCAGGCGTGTGCCGCGACACGCGTTGCTCGTGGCCGTCATCGTCGTCCTCGGCGTGAGCACGGGTCTCGGCGCGCTCGCCCCGAACTACGAACTCCTCGTCGCCACCCGGGTGCTCGGTGGGCTCGCCCATGGTGTCTTCTGGGCGGTCGTCGGCGCCTACGCCGGTCACCTGGTCCCGAAGGAACAGCTCGCCCGTGCCGTGTCCGTGACGATCGCCGGAGGCACGCTCGCCTTCGTCCTCGGCGTCCCGCTCAGCACCGCGCTCGGGCACGCGCTCGGCTGGCGGCTCGCGTTCGGCGTGCTCGCCGCAGCCATGCTCCTCGGCGCCGTCGTCGTGTGGTGGAAGCTGCCGCCCGTCGGTCGGGAGGAGTCGCACGCGGCAGCCTCGGGTGCCACGGGCCGTGATCCGAGCATCATCCCGGTCGCGATCGTCTGCATCGCGGTCGGCGTCATCATGGCGGGCCATTACGCGTTCTACACCTACATCGCACCGTTCCTCATCGGCGAGGTCGGTGTCCCGGCCGGCCAGCTCAGCATCCTCCTCCTCGTCTACGGCGTCGCGGGCGCGATCGGCCTCATCCTCACCGGCAGCGTCTTCGCGAGGCGTGCGACCACCGGCCTGTTCGTCGCCCTGACCGTGTCTGCCGCCATGGTGAGCGTCCTCGCCCTCTCAGCAGGGTGGCTTCCGGGCGCACTCGTCGCGTTCTTCCTCTGGGGGACGGCCTTCGGCATGCTGCCGCCGCTCATGCAGACGCGCCTCCTGCACGCGGCGAGCCCGCGCATCCGCGACACCGCGAACGCCTTCTACACGACCGCGTTCAACACGGGTATCGGTGGCGGTTCGGCGCTCGGAGCGTTGCTCCTCGCCGAGATCGGTCTCGGCGTGCTGCCGTGGGTGTACGTGTGCCTGGCCGTGGTCGCGACCTCGCTCCTCGCCGCGGACGTGCTGCGCACCCGCAGGCGCGAATCCGTCTGATCGAGCACGAGCCGCTGCGGACGCGCTCAGCGTGACCGTTTACGGTACCGCCGGTTCGTCCGTCGTCGGTGCCGGTGAGGCGTCTGCGCCATCGGGCGGCGCGGTGACGTCGGGCGCGGTCTCCACCGGCGTCTCCGTCTCCGTCGCCGGATCAGGCTCGGTCGTACTCGGCACGTCCGGCTCCGTCGCGGGAGCCGGTTCCACCGGGATCTGGTCCGCGATCGGTTCGACGACGGCCTGAACAGGGAGCGGAGCGGGAATCGCCTCCGGTGCGGTGTCCAGAACCGCTTCCGGGAGCGGGGCCGTCGCCGGATCGACGGCGGACTCGGTACTCAGGAGTCCGGTCAGCGAGAGGTACTCGACGGAGGTCGCAGGTCCCACGCGCGATGGGTCCGCGGGGTCGACGCTCCAGACGCTGAGCTCGTGGAACCCGCCGGCCACGGCGGCGCCGGTGAGCGTCGCCCGACCGTCGGCATCGAGCGCGACGCGCTGCTCGTCACCACCGTCGAGGGTGTACCCGATCGCGCCGTTCGGAGCGCCGCTGATGACGATCGGTGCGTCCGGCTCGAGGATCCGGAACGACAGGATCGTCTCGAATCCGGAGATCGAGGGCCCGGAGATCGTCATGCCGGCAGGTTCCGCGGACTCGGTGACCTGGTCACCGAGGGTCTGGCGCACGGTGAGGGTGAACGTCCCAGACCGGTTGAGGACGACCGGTCCTGTCGACCAGGTCCCGGTCACCGGGGCGGCTGCGACCGATGACCGCTGCGCGGACCCCGGCACGACCGTCGAAGCGACGACGAGGTCGCCGTCGAGGACGTCGATGGTGGCTCCGGCCGCTCCCGTGCCGCTGAACGTGGGCCACAGGTAGCCACCGCCGGAGTCGGCGACCATGGTCGGCACCGGGAGCGCCGTGGGTTCGGTCGGGTCGACGGGATCGACCGGGGTGACGGGCGGAGCGACCGGTGGGGCAGTGGGCGTCGGAACCTGCGGGGAGACCACGACGGGATCCGGCGTCCCATCCTCGTTCGGACTCGGACTCGGACTCGGACTCGGACTCGGAGTCGGATTCGGTGCCGGGGAGGAGGGTGTCGGCGTCGGGCCGGCGATCGGGGCCGCATCCGGGGACGGGGCGGCGGGCGGATCGGTGGGCCCAGCAGCCGTGCCGGAGGTCGGCGTGTCGGCGGTCGGCGGGAACACCACCGGACCCAGGACGAGCGCGGCGGCGGTCACCGCCGCGACGACGCCGACACCGACCGCGGCGATGATCCCGCCGGAGAGACCGGCCGCCGCAGCACCCGCGGCGCCGGCACCCGACGCGGCGCCGGCACCCGACGCGGCACCGGCACCCGATGCGGCGCCACTGGAACCGGCTGCACCGGAGGCCGCCACCCCACCGGAGGCCGCCACCGAGGTGCCCAGGTGCGCCGTCAATGCGACCCCACCGGTGACACCGGCAGGCATCGCGGCGACCGCGCTCGCCGACGGGCCGTTCGCCTGCAACCAAGCGGTGTAGCCGGCCGCACCGGCGGCGCCTGCGACGAGGGGGAGGAGGACGAGCGCCATGCGCGAGCCGACCTCCTTCGCCTCAGCGGCCACGATGGTGCACCGCTGACAGGCGTCCAGGTGCGACTCGACCTTGGCCGTGTCCCGGGCGGAGAGGTTCCCGCGCGCGTACGATCCGAGCCTGCTGATCGTGAAGGCGTGCTCCGAGTCGTCGTCGACGGCCTGCAGGTGCGCCTGGATCCACGCTTCGCGCAGCCCCTCGCGTGCTCGGTAGGCGAGCGCGGACACCGAGTTGGCCTTCATCCCGAGGAGCGGCGCGACCTCCGCAGGCGTCATCGCCTCGATCTCCGTGTACCAGAGCACCTCCTGCCACCGGGTCGGCAGGCTCCGGAACGCTCGGGCACTCAGGCTGCGATCGAGGGCCTCGATCGAGGAGGCTTCGTTCGTGTCCGGGTCCTCGAAGGAGTCCAGGGTGTCGAGCGAGGTCTCCCGACGCGATCGGCCCCACGCGGCCGCCGTGTTCCGGATGGTGGTGAACAGGTAGGGGCGGAAGGCGCCGGTGGGTCCCTTCCCGCGACGGACCGCCTGATAGATGCGGGCGAAGGACTCCGAGACGAGGTCGTCGGGATCGAGGCTCGAGGTGACGGACCGGGCGACGGTCCGTCCGGCGTTCGAGTGTCGTCGCCACAGCTCCGCGTAGGCGTCCTGCGAGCCCGTGCGGGTGTGCTCGATGAGCTCGGCATCCGATCGCTCGGTGAGCGATGAAGCCGGGGATGTGTCCAGGCTCATGATGCCTCCGTCTGCGAGCTGCGCACTACCGGGCACCGTGCCCGCCCAAGAGAGTCGGGTGCACCGGGATCATGACGCCGATCCCTCATCTTGGCACGGGGTGTCTCGCGGACAGCCGCTGGCGCCGAGGAAGATCCGTTCCGATTGTTCCGGGAAACCGCGTCATGACCTGTTCGGGATGCACTCTCTCAGGATGAACAGCAGGATTCCCGGCGACGGGGACCCGGCTGGGTCGTCCTCGGACGGCCACGATGCGCGCCACGGCCGGTGTGCATCGGGCAACGGACCCGAAACGTTGCAGATCTCGACGGGAGGGGGCGCCTTCGTGCGTACCCGTCGACAGGCCGGGAGTGGTGCTCGGGGGCGAGCGCCACTCCCGGCCGCCTTCCCGTCCGTCGCCCGGATCAGTCGAGCCAGCCGATCTCGGGGGAGCGGTGGAAGGCGATGCCCGCGGCCGACCAGCCCTGAGCGAGGTCGGCCAGCCGGTCCCGGAAGTCGCTCCAGTCCGGCGTGCGTCGCTCCGACCAGCCGATCTCCGCGATGGACGCGATCCGAGGGAAGACGAGGAACTCGAGCGTCTGCACGTCGGCCACGGTCTCCGTCCAGAGCGGGGCCTCGACGCCGAGGATGTCCTGCTCTCCGACACCTTCGACGATCTCGGTCGGCTCCCAGACGGCGGAGCGTTCGACACTCGTGGGGCCGTCCGCCCAGGTGAGGCCGGCCGTCGCGACGCCGGGGTACTGCATGTCGAGGTAGGCGGCGTCGGCCGGAGACATGATGACCTGCCCGCCCTGATCCACGAACGAGCGCAGCTTGTCGGCGTGGCCGTCCTCGGGGGAGACGTAGTTCCAGTACTGGCCGATGGTGCCGGGGGCGAGTTCCCGAGACGCGCCGAACTCGTGCCAGGCGATCGCGGTCTTCCCGGTCGTGGCGATCAGCTCGGACACCCGACGGGCGAAATGGAGGAAGTCCGCCTCGGGGGTGGCGAGCGCTTCATCGCCGCCGAGGTGGAGATAGGGGCCCGGGGTCATCGCGGCGAGCTGGGTGAAGACGTCGTCGAGGAACGTGTAGGTGGACTCGGCATGGATGTCGAGGCTCGAGAAGCCGACCTCCGTGCCGGTGTAGGGCTCGCGAGCGACGCCGTCCGGGTTGAGTTCGGGATACGCCGCGAGGACCGCGTTCGTGTGTCCGGGGACGTCGATCTCGGGAACGATCGTGACGCGGCGGTCGGCGGCGTACTCGATGATCGCCCGGTAGTCGTCGGCACTGTACGAGCCGCCCGCACCACCACCGACCGCGGTCGCCGCACCGATCCCGGTGAGCTCCGGCCACCCGGCGATCTCGAGGCGCCACCCCTGGTCGTCGGTGAGGTGCAGGTGCAGGTGGTTGAGCTTGAGTGCGGCGATCTGGTCGATGAACCGCTGCACCTGCGCGACCGTGAAGAAGTGCCTCGCGACGTCGAGCATCGCGCCGCGGTACGCGAAGCGCGGCGCGTCGGCGATGACGGTCGCTGCGATGATCCAGTCCTGTGCGCCGGCCGTCGATGCCCAGTTGGCCGGCGGGAGGAGCTGCCTGAGTGTCTGCGTGCCATGGTGGACCCCGTCGGCGTCCGCGCCGACGATCTCGACACCGGAGGCCACGGCGGTCAATCGGTAGGCCCCGCTCGTCGTGGACAGGCGGGGGTCGACCGACAATGCGATGTCCGCACCCGCCGAATCCGCCACCTCCTCCGCGCCGGTGGTCTCGACCGGGAGGTCGAAGCCCGTCGAGGCGCGCAGTGCCTCGGCGAGGATCCGAGCCGTGGTCGCCGCCGACGGGTCGGTACGGATCACCGAATCCGCCGACAACCGGAACGGGGGAGCGGAGGCGTCCGTGGTCTGCGACATGGGGCGGGGCAGCAGGCTCATGCGTGGTTCCTTCAGCGTCGGCGACGCGGGATCGTGGGCGCCGGAACGGGGTTTGTTCGGAGGGTGAACAAGCGTCGGGCCATCTTGACACACCGGCCCCCGCCGCTGCCCGCCCCCTCCACAGGACGGTGCGCATCGGGCGTCCCGTTGCTATGCTGCTAGCAGTCGCAACTGGCGTATAGACGGAGTTCCGCTCCGCCTCAGATGGTTCACCATCGGGGAGCGACCCTGCACCTTGAAGACAAGGGCGGATTCGGCCGCACGCCTGGGCCGAAACGGCACATCACCGACATCCGTTCTGTCACAAAAGGGAGCCAGTCTTGTCCGACACCTTCAACGCGCCACTCTCCGAGGTCGATCCCGAGATCGCTGCGGTCCTCGAGCAGGAGCTCGGTCGCCAGCGCAACACCCTCGAGATGATCGCGAGTGAGAACTTCGTGCCCGTCTCCGTCCTGCAGTCGCAGGGCAGCGTCCTCACCAACAAGTACGCCGAGGGCTACCCGGGTCGTCGCTACT
Organism: uncultured Plantibacter sp.; assembly: GCF_963518075.1. NCBI lineage: Bacteria > Bacillati > Actinomycetota > Actinomycetes > Micrococcales > Microbacteriaceae > Plantibacter > uncultured Plantibacter sp. The sequence continues at coordinate 259,626 of NZ_CAUQHZ010000003.1, read as the reverse complement.
ACGGCGGCTGCGAGTTCGTCGACATCGCCGAGTCCCTCGCGATCGAGCGGGCCAAGAGCCTCTTCGGTGCCGCATACGCGAACGTCCAGCCGCACTCGGGCGCCACGGCCAACGCCGCGGTCCTCTCAGCGATCGCCACCCCCGGCGACACCATCCTCGGTCTCGAGCTCGCCCACGGTGGTCACCTCACCCACGGCATGAAGCTCAACTTCTCCGGCAAGCTCTACAACGCCGTCTCCTACGGCGTCGACCCCGAGACCTTCCTCGTCGACATGGACGTCGTCCGCGACAAAGCACTCGAGCACAAGCCCCAGGTCATCATCGCCGGCTGGTCCGCCTACCCGCGCCAGCTCGACTTCGCCGCGTTCCGCGCGATCGCCGACGAGGTCGGTGCGAAGCTCTGGGTCGACATGGCGCACTTCGCCGGCCTCGTCGCCGCAGGCGTCCACCCGTCGCCCGTGCCGTTCGCCGACGTCGTGTCCTCCACCGTGCACAAGACCATCGGCGGCCCGCGCTCCGGCTTCATCGTGAGCCGCGACATGGAGCTCGCCAAGAAGCTCAACTCGAACGTGTTCCCCGGCCAGCAGGGCGGACCGCTCATGCACGTCATCGCCGCCAAGGCGACCGCGTTCAAGCTCGCCGCCACGGCGGAGTTCAAGGACCGCCAGGAGCGGACGCTCCGCGGTGCCAAGCTCCTCGCCGAGGCGCTCACCTCCGAGGCGTCGAAGGCCGCCGGCATCGACGTCCTCACCGGCGGCACCGATGTGCACCTCGTGCTCGCCGACCTCCGCACCTCCGAGCTCGACGGCCAGCAGGCCGAAGACCTCCTCCACGAGGTCGGCATCACGGTCAACCGCAACTCGGTGCCGTTCGACCCGCGCCCGCCGATGGTCACCTCCGGCCTGCGGATCGGTACCCCGGCACTCGCGACGCGTGGCTTCGGCGACACCGAGTTCGCCGAGGTCGCCGACATCATCGCTCTCGCGCTGCGCAACGGTGCCGAGGCCGGAGCCCTCCGGGAGCGCGTCACGGCGCTCGCCGAGCGCTTCCCGCTCTACCCCGGCCTCCAGCAGTAGGGCGCCGGCGCATGACCGCACAGATCCTCGACGGCAAGGCCACGGCCGCCGCCATCAAGTCCGAACTCGCGATCGAGGTGGCCGCGCTCAAGGAGCGCGGCATCTCGGTCGGGCTGGGCACCGTCCTCGTCGGTTCCGACCCGGGTTCGCAGTGGTACGTCGCCGGCAAGCACCGCGACTGCGCCGAGGTCGGTATGGAGTCCATCCGACGCGACCTGCCCGAGACGGTCTCGCAGGAGGAGCTCGAGGCCGTCCTCGACGAGCTCAACGCCGACGAGAGCTGCACCGGCTACATCGTGCAGCTGCCGTTGCCGAAGCACATCGACACCGACGCGATCCTCGAGCGCATCGATCCCGAGAAGGACGCCGACGGGCTCCACCCGACCAACCTCGGTCGTCTCGTGCTCAACGTGAACCGCCCGATCCACACACCGTTGCCGTGCACGCCGAAGGGCGTCATCGAGCTGGTGGAACGTCACGGGATCAGCTGGGCGGGCAAGCACGTCGTCGTCGTGGGCCGCGGGGTCACCGTCGGTCGCGCGATCGGCCCGCTGCTCACCCGTCGCGAATACAACGCGACGGTCACGCTGACGCACACCGGAACGGTCGGACTCGACGACATCCTCCGCACCGCCGACGTGATCGTCGCCGCGGCGGGCGTCCCCGGGATCGTCACGCGCGACGCCGTGAAGCCCGGCGTCATCGTCCTCGACGTCGGGGTGAGCCGCGAGACCGACCCCGAGACCGGCAAGTCCCGGGTCGTCGGCGACGTCGCCCCTGACGTGGCCGAGGTCGCCTCGTGGATCAGCCCGAACCCCGGTGGTGTCGGCCCCATGACGAGAGTCGGACTCCTCGCCAACGTCGTCCGCATGGCCACCCCCTAACCCAGCCCGCGAACTGTCACTCGACGCTAGTCCGGCGCCCCGCGATTAGCCGGAAGTGACAGTTCGCGAGCCAGGGCGGTGAGGATGGGCGACGGGTCCGTCAGGTGCGAGCGATTCACCCGGATGACCCGCCAGCCCGCTGCCATGACTCGGTCGAGGCGATCGATGTCGTGGAAGATCTGCCGTTCATCCGAGAAGTGGGTGCCGCCGTCGTATTCGACGAGGACCCGCTGTTCGGGATACACCAGGTCGCCCAAGGCCAGAAACCGTCCGAGGGCGTCTGAGATGACCTCGTTGACGAGTGGTTCCGGAAGGCCCGCGCGGACGATCAGCAGGCGCAATGCGGTCTCCATCGGCGAATCCGTCCGAGGCCGCATCATCGAGAACGCGAGCCGCAGCCGCTTCGCGCCGCGACGGCCGTTCATCCGTGCCAGCCCGCGGACGATCTGCTGCTCCGATGCCAGTGGTCGCCTGCGGCGGAGCAACACATCGCCGGCGATCACCAGGTCGTCCAAGGGGAGTCGGGTTCCGAGCTGACACCAGGCATCGACGGCGGTCAGTACCGGCAGCCCTTCGACGGCGACGACCTCCCAGTGGTCCCCGTCGAGTTGATGCCCACGCACGCCCGATCCTCGAGGCGCGCGTGCCGGCGCGATGGACGCGACGTCGAGTGGTGCCTCGTGTTCCCAGGTGGGCACGGGGGGGCCGTGCAAGGCCGCCGCGCTCACGTGGCTGAAGAACTGCCCATCGTGGAGGAGTGGGGCATAGGCGTGACAGCGTCCGGGGATGTCCGTCGGCTGGTCGAGCGGTGCCCGGACGCCTCGGTGCGGCGTGGCGAGGTCGCGCGCTCGTAGCCGCGATCGAGGCACGCCGAGTTCGTCGGCTTCGGCCGTGGAGAACGGCTGCTTGCTGAGTTCGAGGGGGAGGGGACGTCGGCGGACCATCCCACCACGGTGCCGACTGCGGCGTCTCAGCGTCGGAAGTTCTCCACACCCAGCCCGCGAACTGTCACTCGACGCTAGTCCGAGCGGCCGGGACTAGCCGGAATTGACAGTTCGCGGGCAGGGGTGGGGAAGGTCAGGACTCTCGGGTGGCTCCGGCGGCGGGACGGACGGGGAAGATGGTCGGGGCGGTGAAGGACGCCTCGGCGAAGGCCGCCGTGACCGCCTCGGCCACGGCCGATGCCAGGGCGACGGGGACCAGGGCGATCGCCGCACCCCCGAAGCCACCACCGGTCATGCGCGACCCGATCGCACCCGCCGCCATCGATGTCTCGACGGCCAGGTCGAGTTCCGGAACCGAGATCTCGAAATCGTCCCGCATCGACGCGTGGGAGGCCACGAGCAGCTCGCCGATCGACGTCGGCCCGTGCTCGCGCAGGGTCCGGACGGTGTCGAGGACACGCTGGTTCTCCGTCACGACGTGACGGACGCGGCGGAAGGTCTCGTCGTCGAGCAGCTCGCGAGCGCGGTCGAGGTCGCCGACCGTGATGTCGCGGAGCGAGTCGGCTCCGAGCGCTGCGGCGCCCGCCTCGCAGGACGCCCGACGTGCGGCGTACCCGCCCGAGACGTGGGCGTGCTCGACGCGCGTGTCGATGACGAGCAGCTCGAGGTCGTGCTCCTCGAAGCCGAGGGGGATGACGTCGGTCTCGAGCGAGCGGCAGTCGAGGAAGACGCCGCAGTCACGCCGGCCGAGGAGCGACGCCGACTGGTCCATGATGCCGGTCGGTGCGCCGACCGCTCGGTTCTCGGCGAGCTGGCAGATCTTCGCGAGCGTCCGGCGGTCGTGGTCGAGGTGCCAGATCTCGTTCAGTGCGACGCCGACCGAGGCTTCGATGGCCGCGGAGGAGGAGAGGCCGGCCCCGACCGGGACGTCGGAGTCGATGTAGACGTCGACCCCGGGCACCTCCTGCAAGGGTGCCCCGAACTGGCCGAGCGCCCATGCGACGCCGAGCGGGTAGGCGGACCAGCCGTGCAGTGCGTCGGGATCGAGCGCGCGCACCGAGACCTCGACGATCTCGGGTGAGAAGCTGCTCGAGACCCGGATGCGGTCGTCGTCGCGACGACGGACGGCTGCGACGGTGCGGCGGTCGATCGCCATCGGGAACACGAAGCCGTCGTTGTAGTCGGTGTGCTCGCCGATGATGTTCACGCGGCCGGGCGCGGTCCAGAGGCCATGCGGCTCGCTGCCGAAGGCGTTCTCGAATCCGCTCGTGGCGGTGCGCTGCAGGTCGGTCATACGGGGTTCTCCTCATCGGCTGCGGCGATCGCGGCGCGCAGGGCGGTGGCGGTGGTCTCGGGCGGGACGTCGCCGATCCAGGCGCCCATGGCGGCCTCGGAGCCGGCCAGGTACTTCAGGCGGTCGGCTCCACGACGTGGGGAGGTGAGCTGCAGGTGGAGTCGGAGCTCGTCGCGGTGGACACGGGTCGGGGCCTGATGCCAGGCGGCGATGTACGGGGTCGGGGTGTCGTACAGGGCGTCGACGCCGCGCAGCAGCCGCAGGTAGAGACCGGCGAGCTCGTCCCGTTCTTCGAGCGAGGTCGCGGCGAAGTCGGGCACGTGCCGGTGGGGGAGCAGGTGCACCTCGATGGGCCAGCGCGCGGCGAACGGGACGAACGCCGTCCAGTGCTCGCCGGTGAGGACGACGCGCTCGTCGGCCTGCTCCGCGGCGAGGACGTCGGCGAAGAGTCCGGGACCGTAGGCCTCGCTCGCGGCGATGAGTCGCTGCGTGCGCGGGGTCACATAGGGGTAGGAGTAGATCTGTCCGTGCGGGTGGTGGAGGGTGACACCGATCTGCTCGCCACGGTTCTCGAAGGGGAACACCTGCTGGATCGAGTCGATCTGCGACAGTGCGTGCGTCCGGCGGGCCCACGCTTCGATCACCGTGCGCGCCCGGGTTCGGGACAGCGAGCCGAAGGAACCGGTGCTCGACGGGCTGAAGCTCACGACCTCGCAGCGGCCGACCGAGGTGCGGGTCCGGCCGATTCCGATGGCCTCGAGGTCGGCGAGGTCGACCGGTGCGTTCTCGTCTTCGAGCAGCGGTCCGAAGGACGGCGACTTGTTCTCGAAGACCGCGACGTCGTACTGGTCGGGGATCTCGGAGGGGTTTGAGGGGCTCGCGGGCGCGAGCGGGTCGAGGTTCGCGGGTGGCAGCATCACCCGGTTCTGGCGGGCGGCGGCGATCGAGATCCACTCACCCGTCAGCGGGTCCTGGCGCATGGACGCGGTCGGTGGTCGTGGTGCGAGTTCGCGAGCGTCGGGCAGGCGCTCCGCGGGCAGCGTCGTGTCGACGTCGTCGAAGTAGATGAGTTCGCGACCGTCGGCGAGGCGCTGGGTCGAGCTCGCGATCGCCGGGTCGATGACGAAGGTGTCGTCGAGTGGGGGCATGGGGATCCTCAGAACGGGTTGTCGAAAGGAAACGTACAACGTTTCGCCTTGAAAAGTATAGGCAAGTCAGCGAAGATTCAAGCATGTCCGACGACGAGCCCATGCAGTTGCCCGCCCCACTGCGACGCGACCGCATCCGCGAGCTCCTCGATGAGCGCGGCTTCGTGCGCGTCGCCGACATCTCCGACGACTTCGGCGTCTCCCGGGTGACCGCCCGGACGGACCTCGACACCCTCGTCGACCAGGGCGAGGCCGTCCGCGTGCACGGAGGTGCGATGCCCGTGCAGGGACGCGGCGCCGTCGAGTCGCCGATCGAACTCGCGACCGCGACCTCGGCCCACGCGAAGCAGCGGATCGGAGAGGCGGCGGCCGCGATGGTGCGCTCCGGTCAGAGCGTGATCGTCGACGTCGGCAGCACCGGCCTCGCCCTCGCCCGCGCGCTCAAGGCTCGCCGCGACCTCGCCGACGTCGTGGTCATCACGAACGGCCTGACCATCGCGCTCGAACTCGAGTCGGAGATCCCGAGGTTCTCGGTGATCGTCACTGGTGGATCGCTTCGGCCGCTCCAGCATTCGCTCGTCGATCCGCTCGCCGGTTCGCTGCTCGGCCAGGTCCACGCCGATCTCGCCTTCATCGGGTGCAACGGTGTCGACGCAGGCCATGGCGTGAGCAACGTCAACCTGCCCGAGGCCGAGGTGAAGGCCAGGATGGTTCGCGCCGCCGAGCGGGTGGTCGTGGTCGCCGACGCCTCGAAGCTCGGTGTGCGGCAGCTCGGCCGGATCGCCGGCCTCGAGGCTTTCGATGCCCTCCTGACCGACGACGGGGCCGCGCCCGAGACCATCGCACTCCTCCGGGAAGCGGGACTCGCGGTGACGTTGGTCCCACTCGGCGACTGACCTCGCGCCGCGTGCCGCTGCGCCCCGGCACTCGCGCGCCGACGGCCCGGTGCGGCAGCATGGTCGCATGAGTGATCGAGCGCATCCGGCCGTGTCCATCGTCGAGCAGACGCTGCGTGATCGCGGGGCCAAGGGCGAGATCACCTGGCTCGACGATGCTGCTCGAACCGCGGCGCTCGCAGCGGAAGCCCTGGGGATCGAGGTCGGGGCGATCGCGAACTCCCTCGTGTTCACGCTCGACGGCGAGCCGACCCTGATCCTCACGAGCGGTGCCCATCGTGTCGACACCGCCTGGGTGGGCGGGCGGCTCCGTGGACGGTTGAAGCGTGCTGACGCCGAGGTCGTCAAGGCGGCGACGGGACAGGTGATCGGTGGCGTCGCGCCCGTCGGTCACCCGGAACCGATCCGCACCTACGTGGACGAGGCGCTCGCCGCCTACCCGGAGGTCTGGGCCGCAGCCGGCCATGCGCACACGGTGTTCCCGACGACCTTCGAGGAGCTCGTGCGACTGACCGGCGGGCAGATCATCGCGGTGGAGCCGCCGACGGATCCTGCGGGGTCGTCGGCAGCTGCGTCGATGTAGCCACCGGAGCGGCCATGGCGGTCGGCGGCGTCCCCTGCTGCTTCGTCACCCGGCTCGGCGGCAGCGGAGCCGTCGCGATCACGCCGTTCCTGCGCCCCCACCAGGTGCTCACGACGGCTGCGGCGACGCAGAGCGCCATCGGGATGAGCATGAACGGTCCGCCGGCACCCTCGCCTCGCTCGAAGACCTGGTCGGTCTGCGACATGAGGGCCGTGGGGACGAGGAGCAGGACGTTGTTCGTCGCATGGATGAGCACCGGCGCCTCGAGGCCACCGGTCCCGCGGGCCGCGAAGGACATCGAAGCGCCGAACACGAAGTAGTAGGCGATGAGCCAGGGGTCGCCGGCGAAGTGCACCGAGGCGAAGACCGCGCCGGAGACGACCGTGCCGACGAGGAACGCGGTGATCGGGCGACTGAACCAGGATCCGACGGAGCGCTGGATGAGGCCGCGCGCCCCGTACTCCTCGCCGGCCGACTGCAGCGGCGTCGTGAGGATCACGACGAGGAGCATCGCGATCATGGTGCCGTCGACCACGATGGGCTCGAGCGGGGAGAGCAGGACGGACGCGCCGACGTACACGATCCACACCGGGACGATGATGAGCGCAAGGCGCCCGAGCCAGTGCCAGCGGAAGCGCCCCTCCACCGAGGACAGCCACCGTGGACGGACACCGAAGATCGCCCACTGGATGAGCATCGACACCGGGATGAGCGCGGCGAGCGACAGGTTGTTCGCGAGCATCGTCACCGGCGTCAGCGTCATGAGGCCGTTCGCGACGTCGTCGAGCGTGTACGCCCCGGTGGCCACGTCCACGATGAGCGCGATGCCGCCGAGCGCGATCGAGAGGATCAGGAACCCCACGACGAGCAGGAGGAGCGCGAGTGCGCCACGCCACCAGGCTGGTGCGGCGCGGAGGGCGTGGTCGTACGTCGCGAGCTGCCGCTGAGGCACTGCTGGATCGACGGGCGTCGAGGCGGGCGTCGAGGCCGGCCTCGACGAGGGTGATGGCGAAGGCGTCTGCGGGTGCTGTCCAGGATTCGTCATGCTGCCAGGGTAGGCAGCCGTCGCGGCAGCACGCGTCCCCCGAGCGATGGACGACGAGCGACGGATACCCAGTTCGACCTGGTCCCGGACGCGCGACGGTGGGAGACTGCCAGGTATGGCCGGACACCGCATCTTCACGACGAGCTTCGCCAGCGTGTACCCGCTCTACGTCGCGAAGGTGGAGCGGAAGGGCCGTACGAAGGCCGAGGTGGACCAGGTCATCACCTGGCTCACCGGTTACGACGACGCCGCGATCGAACGGGTGCTCGCCGACGGTACCGACTTCGAGACCTTCTTCGCCGACGCGCCGGCGATGCACCCTCATGCGTCGCTCATCACGGGCCTCATCTGTGGCATCCGCGTCGAGGAGATCGAGGATCCCCTGATGCAGCGCGTCCGTCAGCTGGACAAGCTCGTGGACGAGGTCGCGAAGGGGAAGAAGATGACCTCGATCCTCCGCACCTCCGCCTGACGGCCGAACGCGAGACCCTCCGATGACGCACCGGGCCGCCGCGCGAGTGTGCGACGGTCCGGTGCTCGGGACCCGGTCGGATCAGTGCGCGAGCACCGGTTCCGCGGACGCCTCCGGGGCGTGGTGCAGGGCGAGTCCCTGGTTGCGTCGGCGGAACAGCAGTGCCGCCGTCACCGCGCCGACCGCGAAGAATCCGGCGCCCCAGAAGTAGGCGGTCTGGTAGCTCTGGATCGCGGCCTGCGCGAGCACCTCGGGGGTGGGCGGCGCGTTGTCGGTCACGTAGGCCGTGGCGGCGCTCGCCGCGAGGGTGTTGAGCAGCGCCACACCGATCGACCCGCCGACCTGCTGGCTGGTGTTGACCGTCGCCGAGGCGACCCCGGCGAACGCCCGGTCGACACCGAGCGTCGCGGTCTGCATCGAGACGGGCATGATCGATCCCATCGCGAATCCGAGCACCATGAGCGCCGGCATGACGTTGCCGACATAGGAGCTGTCGAGGTCGAGTCGGGTGAGGAGGAGCATGCCGATCGCCCCGAGCGTCATGCCGAACGGCACCATGACCTTCGGCCCGAACCGCGGGACGAGGAGGTTGGTCCCCAGCTGTGCGGCGAGCACGAGCATCGCGATCATCGGGAGGAAGGCGAAGCCCGTCTGCTGCGGTGAGTAGCCGAGCGAGGCCTGCAGGTAGTACGTGACGAAGAGGAAGATGCCGAACATCCCGGCCCCGGCGATCATGACCGAGATGAACGCGGCACCGCGGTTGCGGTCGAGGACGATCGACAACGGGAGGAGCGGGTGCGCGGCCCGGCGCTGCCAGAGGACGAACACGACGAGGAGCACGGCCGCGGCGGCCAGGAAGGCCCAACTGAGCGGTGAGTCCCAGCCGTCGGTCTCGGCATTGGCGAAGCCGTAGACGAGGCTGAACAGCGCACCTGAGACGAGGACGGTGCCCGGAACATCGAGCTTGGGGCGGGGGCCGGTCGTCTTCGGTGTGGTGATGAAGAGGACGGCCCCGACGATGGCGACCACGGCGATCACGACGTTGATGTACAGGTTCCAACGCCAGTCGAACTGCTCGGTGAGGAATCCGCCGAGGAGGAGTCCGACCGCGCCACCCGCGCCGGCGATCGCACCGAAGACGCCGAACGCGCGGGCGCGCTCCTTCGGGATCGTGAAGGTGGTCGTGAGCATCGCGAGCGCGGTCGGTGCGAGGAGGGCTGCGAAGACGCCCTGCAGCGCCCGTGCGGCGACGAGGGTGCCGAACGAATCGGCGGCGCCACCGAGGGCCGAGGCGATCGCGAACCCGACGAGCCCGATGATGAACGCCCGCTTCCGGCCCATGAGGTCGGACAGGCGTCCGCCGAGGAGCAGCAGGCTGCCGAAGGCGAGGGAGTAGGCGGTGACGATCCACTGGCGGTCGCCGTCGGAGAATCCGAGGTCGGTCTGGGCGGCGGGCATCGCGATGTTCACCACGGTGGCGTCGAGCACGACCATGAGCTGGGCGAGGCCGACGGTGACGAGCGTCCACCAGCGGCGTGAGGAGACTGCCGGGGTTCCGGCGGCGAGGTTCGAAGTCATGCTGAGGACTCTATACGGAACTGGACAGTTTCGGAACCGAATAGTTCCTGAACGTTCGAGTTCCTGAACTATGCTGTTCTCGGAGACGAAAGGGAGGTGAGCCGCGATGACGCAGCTCGAGACCCCACCCGCAGCGCCGAAGCTCGGCCGGAAGCGCGATCACACGCGGGACGCCGAGATCCTCGACGCCGCGCTCGACGTCCTCGCCGACACGGGCTACGCCGGGATGACGGTCGACATGGTGGCAGCACGTGCCAAGGCCGGCAAGGCGACGCTCTACCGCCGATGGGCGTCGAAGTCCGAACTCGTGATCGACGCGGTCGCCTGCATGAAGCAGATCGATCCCGACTTCTCGAAGCTGCCCGACACCGGTTCACTCCGCGGCGACCTCGTCGCGATGATCAAGGCGCCGTCCATCGCCGAGGGTGAGCGCAAGATGCGCGTGTTCGCCGGCGTGATGTCGATGATCTCGGATGCGCCCGAGCTCACCGAGTCCGTCCATGCGGCGATCGTGGAGCCGCGCATGGCGGTCAACCGCTTCCTCCTGCAGCGCGCGATCGACCGCGGGGAGATCCGGGCGGACGCCGATGTGGAGACCCTTGCGCTGATCAGCCAGGCGATGGTGAGCTATCGCGTGCTCATGCTGCGGGAGCCGGTGACGCGTGACTTCCTCGTGTCGGTGATCGACGGCGTCATCATCCCGGCCGTCCGGAAGTAGCCCGATGGCCGACGGACCCGCTCGATCTCGAACCGGGCTGCTCGATCACGCGGCGCCGGTCCATCTCGGGACACCGGACGCCCCACTGCGCTTCACGGGTTTCCGCGAGCCCGGCGGACGCCACCTCATCGTCGATGGCGACGAGGCGTTCGAGTTGAGCTTCCCGTGCGGTACCTGCGCGCTGCTGTTCCGTCGTCTGGACGAAGGTGCTCGGGCGCTCGCCGCAGACGCACTGCACGATCACCTGGACGAGGGCGTGCCCGCGATCGACGATCCCTCGTTGCGCGACCTCGTGTCGAAGATCCTGCCCGAAGCGACCTACCTGCCGCTCCTGCTCTCCATCGAGCCCGTCCTGGTCGCTCCGGGTGACGACCACGACTACTTCTCGCGGGAACAGGTCGTGCATCGCGGCATCGACCCCACGCTCGGTGCACCGGAGGACCCGGCGACCGGCTACTACCGCGGCCCGACCCGGAAGACCGGCGAGCACGAGACCCTCTTCGAGTTCCTGGTGCCGATGGTGCAGCCCGGTCGGAACGACCGCGAGCGCGTGGCCTCATACGAGGAGCGGCTTCGAGCCGGGGGAGCGGCGACCGTGCTCGCGGTCTCCGTGCTGGACCGGACGCAGCCGTTCGACAGCTTCGACGCTCACACCGGTCTTGTGCACTTCGTCCTCGACGGCCACCACAAGTTGGAAGCAGCCGCACGTGTCGGGGTCGCGATCACCGTCTTGTCGTTCGTGTCGATCGACGCGAGCCTCGCTGACGAGGCGACGGCGATCGGCCTCCCGGAGCTGCTCGCGCGCTGATCACGTCGAGCGTGAGACCGGGTGGATCACGCAGCGCTGGATCCCCCGATCCCTGCGCGACCCACCGGTCGAGGCGATGAGCGTCGCGCACCCCTGTCGCGAGCGCACGGCCCACTGACGCGTGGACTGCGTCGGCATCACCTCCATCAGTGTGACACGAATAAGTCGTTCGTACCAGTTAGAGAAAGACGTCGGCTGTGTGAGCTCCGAGCCTCTAGGCTGAGGCCCCGACCGGCCACGGTCGACGGATACGGCGCCGATGGATCGGAGTCGGAACACAGGCTGTCCGAGGAGGTCAGGATGCCGGGGACGCGACGAACGCCGACGCAGGAGCGCGGGCAGGTGACGCAGGACGCGATCGTCGAGGGTGCCGCGACCGTCTTCGACCGCATCGGTTACGGGAACGCGAGTCTGTCGATGATCGCGGAGGCGTCCGGGATCTCGCAGGGGTCCATGTACTTCCACTTCAAGTCGAAGGAGCAGATCGCCCTCGCGGTCATCCACGAGCAGCACGACCGGTCGATGCCGCTCATGGCACGGGTGTCGGAACAGTACGACGGAGTCCTCGAGCGGCTCATCCGCATTTCTCGCGCCATGGTCGACCAACTCGAGAACGACCCGGTCGTCCGCGCCGGGATCAGACTCACGCTCGATGAGGGTTCGCTGAGCCAACCGGCCGGCGCGTTCTACGAGGACTGGATCTCGGGGACGGCCGCTCAGCTCGACCTGGCGCTGCAGGCCGGCGACCTGGAGAGTTCGATGTCGGCACCGGACCTGGCCCGCACGCTGATCGGATTCTTCACCGGTGTCCAGCTCACCGCCCAAGCCACGGTCGGCCGCTCGGACATCGCAGCGTCGGTCGACCGCATGTGGCGGCTCGCGATCGACGCCATCGTCCCCCAGGCGAGGCGGGCAGCGGCGACGCAGGTCCGGGAGGACGCCTTCGGCGCTGGGGGCGATGTGCGCCCGGCGCCACCAGCCGCGTCGATCTAGCGATCCACCTGGCGATGGGCGTGCGACGACCGTGCATCCCGAGGTGACGCGCACGAGTGCCGCGTCCGTGGTGGGCCCGGTGGGGCTCGAACCCACGACCCGCGGATTAAAAGTCCGATGCTCTGCCAACTGAGCTACAGGCCCATACGCGCTCTACTCTACGAGATTTCGACGGCACCCGTTGACGCGCGGGTCCGGGCGACGGGGGAGGATCGCCCGCCGGGACGAGTACCGTTGTCGGGTGCGCGAAGCGCGTCGCAGGGAGGAGCAGGCATGACCGAGGGATTCCATCGTCCGACGAAGCTGCCGCCGTCGATGCTCGAAGCGATCCAGGGTGGTCTCGACCCGGAGGCCGTGTCGAGGATCACGCACGAGACGGCCGTCGCACTCCTCACCCGGGTGCGGGCGGACCCGGACCCTGCCGTGGTCGATCGCCTCGTGACGTACACGGACGAGCACGGGATCGACGCCATCGCGGAGCTCTGGTCGCACGCCAGCCCGCGGAGTCTCCCAGGAGCCCTCTGGCGGATCTACCTACTGCGCCTGCTCATCCGGCAGGACCCGGTGGGGACGAGCTTCAGCTTCCAGCGGGGCACCGAGCTCATCACCACCGTCGACCCCGTGATCGCCGGCGCGGCCGAACCGACCGGGCCTGAGGAGATCATCGTCCTCGCCGACCAGATCCTCCGTGGCCTGTACACCGGTGACTTCGCGATCGCCCTCGAGCGGGCGGCCTCCTTCTGTCGGATCAACGCGGTCGGCTGCACCTCCCTCGCGGACGACCGGGACGCCGTCGACCCCGCAGACGCCGCGAGACTCACCACGAAAGCCGCGCGGTTCGGCACCATCGCCGAGGAACTCGCCGGCTGCGCGCGGCTGTGGCGCTCCGACTCCCTGGACTGATGCGACCCGTCCGGTCAAGGCCCGGTACCTGGGAATATCCATCGCCGATCACTTGCTACACTGATTCAGCCGGGCCGCAGTAACCCCGGGCTCCAAAAATCGCCGCTTCGAGCGGCCTTGCGCCGAGAGGCGTTTCTGCGGCCTGGCACTTGCTTTCTCCGGAGGTCTTCGCCCTCCTGACGCCCATTCCGTGATGACACCGGAACTGGGGTGTCGAATAGCGTCGATTCCTCCAATCGGATCCCGGGTCGGCACCGAACTCCGTGTATGACCGCCGCACTGTACACGCAGACCCGACCTCGGGTGGGCGTCGCGCAAACGGCCGGTGTCCGTGAGAAGCTAAGACTTGTGACCACGGGACCGGAAGCCGACGCTGCACCGCAGGTGTCATTGGCGAACGTGCTCGACGCGCTCCTCGTCCGAGTGGCCGGCGGCGACCAGGTCGCGTTCAGCGAGCTGTACGACCACATCGCCCCGCGGGTCCTCGGACTCGTCAAGCGGGTGCTCGTCGACCACGCGCAGTCCGAAGAGGTCACCCAGGAGGTGTTCCTGGAGGTCTGGCAGAACGCCCAGAAGTTCGAGGCGGGCAAGGGCACGGCGACGACCTGGGTGCTCACCATGGCCCACCGTCGTGCGATCGACCGCGTGCGCGCCTCACAGGCCGGACGCGACCGCGACCTCAAGATCGGCATCCGCGACTTCGACGAGCGTGTCGACAACGTGCAGGAGACGGTCGAGATCCGGATCGAGCACGAGCGCGTCAAGCGGGCCTTCGTCCGCTTGAGCGAGCTGCAACGCGAGGCTGTTTCGCTCGCCTACTACGGCGGCTACAGTCACAGCGAGATCTCGAACCTGCTCGGCGTGCCGATCGGCACGGTGAAGACCAGGTTGCGAGACGGAATGATCAGACTTCGAGACGAGTTGGGGGTGCGTACATGACCGAGCGAGACGATGCAACAGACCTGGCAGCCGGAAACGCGCTGCACACCCTGACCCCGCGCGAGCAGGAGCGGTTCGACCGCCTGCGAGCCGAACACGAGTCCGTCCGCGAGGAAGCGGCGGAATTCGAGGAGACCGTCGCCATGCTCGACCTCGCAGCACCTCCCGTGCAGCCGTCGGCAGCGCTCAAGAACTCGCTCATGGCCGCGATCCAGAACCTGCCGCAGCTGTCCGCTGACGCCCCCGTCGATGCTCCTGTCGCAGAGGTGCAGGCGCTTCCGACCGCGGTCCCGGAGGTCGACGAGACGCCGGTCTCGACACCGACGACCACGCCGCCCGCTGCAGCAGCGACCACCCCGGTGGTCGGTGCGGCGGAACGCAAGGCCGCCTCACGGTGGCGTCGCAGCGTCGTCGGCATGGTGGTCGGCGCCGCAGCAGCGGTCGGCCTCATCTTCGGCGGTGTCGGACTCGCGAACACCTTCGGTGGTGGATCCCTCACGCAGACGGTCGCGCTCGCGGAGATCAACGCGGCGTCCGACGTCCAGCGCGCGAAGGTGTCGATGGACGATGCGACGGCGACCCTCGTCTGGTCGGGTGAGCTCGGCAAGTCCGCCCTGCTCGTCGACGGACTCGGGTCCCTGCCGTCGGACAAGGTCTACGAACTCTGGTACATCGGCGAGGGAGGCCCGGTCTCGGCCGGCACCTTCTCGGCAGCGAACGGCACCACCTGGCGTGTCCTCGACGGCGCCATGAGTGCGGGCGACAAGGTCGGCGTGACGGTCGAGCCGCAGGGTGGCTCCAAGCAGCCCACCACCGATCCGATCATGGTCATCGAGACGGCGTAGTCCGTTCCCTCCGGTCCGCGAGAGCCTGTCGGCAGGCTTCACCTCGACAGACTCGCGGACGTGCTGCGGACGACGACAGCCCCGCCCGGGAATCCCGGGCGGGGCTGTCGTGGTGCCGGCGTCAGATCAACCGAAGCGACCCGAGACGTAGTCCTCGGTCGCCTGGACGGACGGCTTCGAGAACATCGTCGTGGTGTCGTCGTACTCGATGAGCTTGCCCGGCTTGCCGGTGCCCGCGATGTTGAAGAACGCGGTCTTGTCGCTGACGCGGCTCGCCTGCTGCATGTTGTGCGTCACGATCACGATCGTGTACTCCTGCTTGAGCTCCTCGATGAGGTCTTCGATGGCGAGCGTGGAGATCGGGTCGAGGGCCGAGCAGGGCTCGTCCATCAGGACGACGTCGGGGGAGACTGCGATGGCGCGGGCGATGCAGAGACGCTGCTGCTGACCACCGGAGAGGCCGGAGCCCGGCTTGTCGAGGCGGTCCTTCACCTCGTTCCAGAGGTTGGCGCCCTGGAGCGAACGCTCGACGAGCGCGTCCTGGTCGGACTTCGACATCTTCCGGTTGTTGAGCTTGACGCCCGCGAGGACGTTCTCCTTGATGCTCATCGTCGGGAACGGGTTCGGGCGCTGGAAGACCATGCCGACCTGGCGACGGACGAGGACCGGGTCGACGCCCGGGCCGTAGAGGTTGTTGCCGTCGATGAGGACCTCGCCCTCGACGCGTGCGCCGGGGATGACCTCGTGCATGCGGTTCAGGGTGCGGAGGAAGGTCGACTTCCCACAGCCGGAGGGGCCGATGAACGCGGTGACCGTGCGGGGCTGGATCTGGAGGGAGACGCCCTCGACGGCCATGAAGCTGCCGTAGAAGACGTTGAGGTCGTTGACTTCGATGCTCTTGGACACGGGGTTCCTTTGCTCGCGGCCTAGCGGCCGAACTTGGGGGCGAAGATCTTGGCGATGAGTCGGGCGATGAGGTTCAGCGCCATGACGATGAGGATGAGGACGAGCGCGCCGGTCCAGGCGCGGTCCACGTAGGAGGCCCCGTCGGTGCCCTGGTTCGCGTACTGGGTGTACACGAAGACCGGGAGGGTCATCATCGGGCCGTCGAAGAGGTTGTAGTTCATGCTCTGGGTGAAGCCGGCGATGATCAGGAGGGGCGCGGTCTCACCGATGACGCGGGCGACGGCGAGCGTCACACCGGTGATGATGCCGGCGATCGAGGTCGGGAGGACGATCTTGAGGATGGTCAGCCACTTCGGCACACCGAGCGCGTAGGAGGCCTCGCGCAGTTCGTTCGGAACGAGCTTCAGCATCTCCTCGCTCGACCGCACGACGACGGGGATCATGAGCAGCGACAGCGCGATGGCGCCTCCGATGCCGAGCCGGACGCCCGGGCCGAAGAAGATCGCGAGGAGGGCGAACGCGAACAGGCCGGCGACGATCGACGGGATGCCGGTCATGACGTCGACCAGGAAGGTGATGCCCTGCGCCAGCCGTCCACGGCCGTACTCGACGAGGTAGATGGCGGTCAGGATGCCGATCGGGATGGAGATGATCGACGTGGCCAGCGTGATGAGCAGCGTGCCGGTGATGGCGTGCAGCGCGCCACCGCCCTCACCGACGACGTTCCGCATCGACAGCGAGAAGTAGTTGAGGTCGAACCGGGCGGCGCCGGCCGAGATCACCGTGATGGCGACCGAGACGAGCGGCAGGAGGGCGACGACGAAGGCCGCGGTCACCAGGGTGGTGAGCAGGCGGTCCTTGGCCTTCCGGCGACCTTCGACCATGAGTGACGCGACGTAGACGGTGACCGCGTAGAGCGCGGCGCCGAGCACGACGGCCCCGGGGACGTTGTAGCTCTTGTCGGCGGTCGACTGCTGCAGCAGCAGGAAGATGACTCCGCTGACGATGAGGCTGCCCGCGAGGATGGTGAGCGGAGCGAACTTCGGCAGCTTGCCCGCGGTGAGCGAGTTGGAGAACGGCGTGGCGATGGACGCCTGACGGCGGTCGGTCGTGGCGGTCATCAGTTCGCTCCCGAGAATTCTTTACGACGGTTGACGATGAGTCTGGCGATGAAGTTCACCACGAAGGTGATGATGAACAGGATCAGGCCGGTGGCGATGAGCTTGTTCACGTCGATGCCGAAGGACTCGGGGAAGTTCAGGGCGATGTTCGCCGCGATGGTGTTCGGGTTGCTCGAGGTGAGCAGGAAGAACGAGTAGACGGCGGCGGGGGAGAGCACGAGGGCCACAGCCATCGTCTCGCCGAGCGCTCGTCCGAGGCCCAGCATCGAGGCGGACACGATGCCGGGACGGCCGAACGGCAGGACCGCCATCTGGATCATCTCCCAGCGCGTCGCGCCGAGCGCGAGTGCGGCCTCCTCGTGGAGCTTCGGGGTCTGGAGGAAGATCTCCCGGGAGATGGCCGTGATGATCGGGATGATCATGACCGCGAGCACGAGGGCGACGGTGAGGATCGTACGACCGGTGCCGGACACCGTGCCACCGAAGAGCGGGATCCATCCGAGGTTCTCGGACAGCCAGGCGAAGAAGGGCTGGACGAACGGCGCGAGCACGAGCGCGCCCCAGAGGCCGTAGACGACCGACGGCACGGCGGCCAGGAGGTCGATGACGTAGCCGAGGGCGACCGCGAGTCGTCGCGGCGCGTAGTGGGTGATGAAGAGCGCGATCCCGAGCGAGAGCGGCACGGCGATCGCGAGGGCGAGGATGGCCGCCCAGATGGTTCCGAAGACGAAGGGGCCGACGTAGGCCCAGAAGCTCGTCGGAGCACCGGTGAACGACGAGGAGTCGGCCGTGAGGGCCGGGAACGCCTGGACGATGAGGAAGATCGCGACCGCCGCCAGGATGACGAGGATGAGTGATCCGGAGACGAGGGAGAGCGTCGAGAAGACGCGGTCGCCGACTCGTTGCTTGGCTTTGGGTCTCGCAGCTAGGGCCTCGACAGCCATGGGTTCCCGTTCTCTCGATGCGATGGTGGTGCCCCTCGACGGACTCGGGGAGCGGTTACTGCGGGTGTTGCGAGTGCTGGTGACGCAGGTCGAGCGTGCCGGGCAGGGCCCGGCACGCTCGACCGTTGGACTACTTGATGGTCGCGATCGCGTCCTGGACCTTCTTGGCGAGGTCTGCGGAGAGCGGCGCAGCACCGGCCGACTTCGCAGCCTCTTCCTGGCCGGCGTCGCTGGCGATGTAGCCGGCGTACGCCTTGACGAGGTCGGCGACCTTCGGGTCGGCGTACTCCTGGCAGGCGATGAGGTAGCTCACGAGCACGATCGGGTAGTGGGTCGAGTCCGTGGTCTCGCGGTCGAGCTTGATGGCGATGTCGTTCGCCTCGCGGCCTTCGACGAGCGGCGAGCCCTCGACGACGGCGGCAGCACCCTCGGCGCTGTACTCGACGAACTCCTCGCCGACCTTGATCTTCGCGACACCGAGGTCGCCGGCCTTCGACGCGTCGGCGTAGCCGATGGTGCCGGTGCCGCCCTTGACGGTGTCGACGACACCGGAGGTGCCCTTGGCGCCCTCACCCGACTGGAACGGGAAGGTGTCGGCCGGCTCAGCGGTCCAGACGTCGGGCGCGTTCTTGCCCAGGTAGTCGGCGAAGTTCTTCGTCGTACCCGAGTCGTCCGAACGGTGGACGGCGGTGATGGCCGTGGAGGGGAGCTTCGCGTCGGGGTTCAGAGCGACGATCGCCGGGTCGTCCCAGCTGGTGATCTGACCCGCGAAGATCTTCGCGATGGTCGAGGCGTCGAGGTTGAGCTCGTCGACACCCTCGATGTTGAAGATGACTGCGATGGGGGAGATGTAGACCGGGAGGTCGATCGCCTTGGTGTCCGCTGCGCATGCGGCGAAGGTGCTCGTGAGCTCCTCGTCGGACAGCGCCGAGTCGGAACCGGCGAACTGCACACCGCCGGCGATGAACGCCTTGCGGCCGGCGCCGGAGCCGTCGGGGGAGTAGTTGATGGTGACGTCCGGGTTGGCCGTCTGGAAGGCGGCGACCCAGGCTTCCTGGGCGCTGCCCTGCGACGATGCGCCGCTACCGGCCAGGCTGCCCTTGAGGTCGCTGGCGGCTGCGCTCGTGGCTGTGGCGCCGCCTTCGTTGGCCGCACAGGAGGTCAGTGCGACGGCTGCGACTGCTGCTACGACCGCGACGCGGCCGAAACGTGAGAACTTCACAGGGATGTCCATTCATTGGTGTGGGTGCGAGCCGGTGCTGGCTCGTCAGTGACGCTAACCATGCGGCATGACGAGCATCCCCCGTGATGGTAAACAACGGGTGAACGGATATCGACGGATTCATGGCGTCCGACGTGGCGACGCCGCGAATGCACCACGAACGGCCCCTGTTCAGGGGGGGGCGATCGGATGGGTCAGACGCGGGGTTCGTGCGTCTCGATCGCGATGATGCCGGAGCTCGGATTCGTCCGGGAGAGGTGCACGATGGAGAACGCCCCGGTCTCGAGTGCGGCGGCGCTCCCGAGGTAGGAGCCTCGGGTGGACCCGGTGGCGAGCGCGATCTCGTGCAGGATCTCGGGGAGGACCGGCCCGTGGCTGCAGAGGATGGCCGTCTTGAGCGCCCGGACACGGCGACCGACGACCCGGCGGACGTCGGATTCGCCCCGCTCGTAGGCGTCCTGGCTGATGAGGTCGGAGCGTTTGGGCTCGATGCCCGCGGCCGCGGCGATCGGGCTGACGGTGCTGACGCAGCGCACGGCCGTGCTCGTCACGATCTTGCGGGGGCCGAAGGCCAGCAGGGTCGGGACGTTCCCCGCGGCCTGCTTGACCCCGCGCGGCGCCAGTGGCCTGGTCGCGTCCTCGCCGGACCATTCCGAGGGCGACGTGGCCTTCCCGTGGCGCATCGCGATGAGGGCGAAGGTCGCGGTGACACCTTCGTCGACCAGCGCGGCGAAGGCGTCGAGGATCTCCACGTCGCGCTCGTAGCTGAGGTAGCTCCGTGCCCGTTTGACGGTGACCCACTCCAGGGCTGCGACCTCGCCGTTCGGGATGAACGTGCTCTCGCGGACGGCCTGGTCGGTGACCTCCGCGGACCAGTAGTGGACGATCTTCTCGCGACCGCTCGACAGGGGGTACGTGGAGACGCCGAGCGGCACACCGAGGTGGACGCTCAGGCCGGTCTCCTCTTTGATCTCCCGCACGGCCGTCTGCGCGAGCGTCTCCCCGGGATCGACCTTGCCCTTGGGGATCGTGACGTCGCCGTACACCGTCCGGTGGATGACGAGGAGGTGGACCTTGCCGTCGATGAGGCGCCAGCACACGGCACCGGCTGCGTAGATTGCCGTCGTCGTCATAGTCACTGCCTCGTCGTGTCGTGGTGCTCGGGTGGGTCGCGCTGCGGAGTCGTCAGCGACGGTTCCTCGGCCGGCGGCGGGCCGCGGTCTCGAGCATGAGGGAGTCTTGCAGATCCGTGAGCGGTCGTCCGTCAGCGTCGACCGCGTGGCGCGTCCAGACGCCGTCGGCGTCGAGCCACCACGACGACGTCTGCTCGTCGAGTGCCTGCTCGAACATCGCGGCGGTCGCCTCGAGGTGCTTGGGGTCGGTGAGCCTGACGAGCGCCTCGACGCGGCGGTCGAGGTTGCGGTGCATCATGTCGGCACTGCCGATGAACACGTGCGGGTCGCCGTCGTTGTGGAACGAGAAGATGCGCGAGTGTTCGAGGTAGCGCCCGAGGATGGAGCGCACGCGGATCGTCTCGCTCATCCCCGGCTGGCCGGGCTTCAGCGCGCAGATCCCGCGGACCCACAGGTCGACCGGGACCCCCGCCTGGCTGGCTCGGTAGAGCGCGTCGATGATCGCCTCGTCCACCATCGAGTTGACCTTGATGCGGATCCCGGACGGCTTGCCCTCCTCGGCGTTCGTGCGCTCCTGCTCGATGTGCTTGAGGAGGCCCTTGCGCAGGTGGCGCGGCGCGACGAGGAGGCGCTTGAACTTCTTCTCGATCGCGTAGCCGGACAGCTCGTTGAAGAGGCGGGTGAGGTCCTTACCGACCTGGTCGTCGGCCGTGAAGAGACCGAGGTCCTCGTAGATGCGGCTCGTCTTCGGGTTGTAGTTGCCCGTGCCGATGTGGCTGTAGTGGCGCAGGACCCCGCGCTCCTGTCGGACGACGAGCGCGAGCTTGCAGTGCGTCTTCAGTCCGACGAGGCCGTAGACGACGTGGACGCCGGCCTTCTCGAGCTTCCTGGCCCAGGAGATGTTGTTCTGCTCGTCGAACCGGGCCTTGATCTCGACCAGCGCGAGGACCTGCTTGCCGGCCTCCGCCGCGTCGATGAGTGCTTCGACGATGGGGCTGTCGCCCGAGGTCCGGTACAGGGTCTGCTTGATCGCGAGCACGTGCGGGTCGGCGGCGGCCTGCTCGATGAACGCCTGCACGCTCGTGGCGAAGGACTCGTACGGGTGGTGGACCAGGACGTCCTCACGGGCGATCGACCGGAAGAGGTCGGGCTTGCCGTTCGGTTCGTCGGGCTGGAACTGCAGCGCCGTGGTCGGTACCCGCTTCGGGTACTGGAGGTCCGGACGGTCGATGCCGGCGAGGCTGAAGAGGCCGCCGAGGTCGAGCGGCGATGGCAGGCGGTAGACCTCCTGCTCGGTGATGTCGAGTTCGCGGACGAGGAGTCCGAGGGTGACGTCGTCCATGTCGTCGGTGATCTCGAGCCGGATGGGCGGCCCGAACCGGCGGCGCAGCAGCTCCTTCTCGAGTGCCTGGATGAGGTTCTCGGTCTCGTCCTCCTCGATCACCATGTCCTCGTTGCGCGTGACGCGGAAGACGTGGTGGTCGACGATCTCCATGCCGGGGAAGAGGTGGCCGAGGTGGTTGGCGATGACCTCCTCGAGGGCGATGTAGCGCACGCTGGGGGCGGTGTCCAGCGACGCGGAACGGCGCTCCGCCGGACCGACGCGGACGAAGCGCGGCATCATCTGCGGGACCTTGAGCCGGGCGAACTCCTCGCGCCCGGTCCGGGTGTTCCGCACTCGGACCGCGAGGTTCAACGAGAGGCCGGAGATGTAGGGGAACGGGTGGGCCGGGTCCACCGCGAGCGGCATGAGCACCGGGAAGACCTGGTTGCTGAAGTATTCGCTGAGGTATTCGCGGTCGGCTGCGTCGAGTGAATCCCAGGTGACGACCGTGACACCGCGTTCGGCGAGGTCGGGGCGGACGAGGTCGTGCCAGGCGCGGGCGTGCCGTTCCTGCAGGACGTGCGCTTGCTGCGAGATCTCGGACAGGACGTCGGCCGGCGCGTTGCCGACGTTCGTCGGGACCGCCAGGCCCGTGAGGATGCGGCGCTTCAGGCCGGCGACCCGCACCATGAAGAACTCGTCGAGGTTCGAGGCGAAGATCGCGAGGAAGTTGGCGCGTTCGAGGACGGGTAGCGCGGGGTCTTCGGCGAGCTCGAGCACACGCTGGTTGAAGGCGAGCCAGCTGAGTTCGCGGTCGAGGTAGCGGTGTTCGGGCAGCGCGGGATCGTTCCGCTCGAAGGCGGGGTCGAAGTCCTCTTCGTCCCCATCGAGGCCGACATCGAGCACGGTTGGGTCTGCTGGCATGCCTTCATCATGACACCGTGGCGGGGGTGGTCGCGACGACTGCGGTGAACACTGTGTAAATGCCGCAGCGCCACACCGCTGTGGAGGGGATCAGGCGTCGGTTCTCGCGTACTGCACGTCGATGGTGTGGTCGGTGAATCCGAGCGATCGGTACAGCGACACCGCAGGGAGGTTGTCGGCTTCGACGTACAGCGTGACCGCCTCCACCCGTCGATCCCGCAGGCGGGCCAGGCCGGCCTCCATCAGGAGCCGCCCGAGCCCTCGGCCACTGGCCGCCGGGTGCACGCCGACCGCGTACACCTCGCCGACCGTGTCCTCGACCTTCAACCAGATGAACCCGAGGAGGTCGCCGTCGGAGCCTCGTGCGAGCAGGAAGTCGTCGGCGTCGAACCAGGACTCGGCCTCCCGGGCGCGGAGATCGTCGAGGGTCATGCGTCCCTGCTCGGGGTGGTCGGCGAAGGCGAGCGCGTTGACCTCGAGCCACTCCTCCTCGTCGGCTCCCGGCCGGAACGTGCCGACCGTGACATCAGCGTGCCCGGCGGTGGCCGGTCGCGCACGGCTCGTGGGCGTCTTGGTCAGGCGGAGCTGCAGCAGCGTCCTGATCGGCGAGAAGCCGAACTCCTGCGCGAGCACCCGGGAGGCGGGGTGGTCGCCATGTGCCCAGATGCGCACCTGCGGGGGACAGTTGGCGAGGACGCCGCGCAGTGCGGCGCGACCGTAGCCGTGGCCCCGCCACTCGGGCTCGACGACGAACTCCAGCTCGCCATGTCCGAGGATGGCCGCACCCACGACGGCGAAGTCGTCGGGGTCGACCGGCGGGTCCTGTGGTTCGACGGCGAGGATCAGCGTCCGGGCGCCGGACGCGGCGTCGATGAGCGACTGATCGCTGAACGGCGGCTGGCCGTCGACGAGCGACGCCGTGCGCACGACGCGCTCGAGCGCATCCCGGGTGCGGGCGTCGTCGACGTTACGAACCGACAGTGTCAGCCGGGGCATGATCGTCCTCGTAAACGTTGAAGCGGTAGCCGACGTTGCGCACGGTGCCGATGAGCTGCTCGAGGTCGCCGAGCTTGGCGCGCAACCGGCGGACGTGGACGTCGACGGTTCGCGTGCCACCGAAGTAGTCGTAGCCCCACACCTCGCTCAGCAACTGCTCGCGCGTGAACACCCGGGAGGGGTGGGTCGCGAAGAAGCGGAGCAGTTCGAACTCCTTGAAGGTGAGGTCGAGCGGCTTGCCGTGGACCTTGGCGGAGTAGCTGGCCTCGTCGATGACGACGCCGGACGCCTGGATCTTGCTCGCCGAGTGCTCCTGCGAGGCGCGGCCGATCGCGAGCCGGATCCGCGCGTCGACCTCGGCCGGCCCGGCGGATTCGAGGATGACGTCGTTCACGCCCCAGTCGGCGCTGACGGCCGTGAGGCCGCCCTCGGTCAGGATGAGGAGGAGCGGGACCGACAGCCCGGACGCACCGAGGATCTTGCAGAGCGACTTGGCGCTCGCGAGATCCTGGCGGGCGTCGACGAGGACGAGATCCGAACTCGGAGCGTTCACGAGTTGTGCGGGGTCGGCGGGGATCTGCCGGGTGCGGTGGCTCAGGAGCCCGAGGGATGGGAGGACCTCGGTGCCGACCATGGAGGTCAAGACCAAAATTTGCGCCACGCGCATCCTCCCGACTGAGTTTGGAACCATATTAGGCGAACGACCGTACCCCACGTCGCACCGGGTGCCGGCTGGTGGTCCGATGGCGTCCGCTCTGTGACAATGGGTCCGTGAGCGAAACCACTCTCTCCCCCCGGCTGCGCTGGATCAGCGTCGTCTCCATCTGGGCGCTCGCGCTCGTCGGTGTCGTCGTGTCCGGCCTGCTCTGGAGCCCGGGGGAGACCTTCTTCGGGCTGTCGGCCACGCTCGGCCTCTGCACGCTGGCCGCGTTCTCGGCACAGCTGTTGACGCGGCAGAAGGTGGGATTCGTCGATCGGATGTCGACGAGCGTCACCGGCGCCGTCCTCATCCTCGCCATCGGCGGTGCCGTGTATGGCCTCATCGCCCTGGCCTCGGGGTAGACTTTCTCCCATGCTGCTCGCTCTCGAAATCTTCTTCATCGGCTTGCTCGTCCTCGCCAGCCTCGCCATCGCGTTCACCGCGGTGGTCGTGCTGAAGAACCTGTACCGCGGTCAGCGCTAGTCCGGGTCCCTCGATGATCGAGATCCCGAGCGGCCTGCCGAGCGAACTGGTCCCGCTGTCGTGGCTCATCGGCGTCTGGGAGGGCACCGGCGTCATCGACTACCGGGTCGGCGACGAGACCGTGACCCGCGAGTTCGGTCAGCGCGTGAGCTTCAGCCACGACGGCCTGCCGTACCTGAACTACAACTCCTACACCTGGCTCCTGCCTGAGCAGCCCCCGCGTGACGCCGAGGGGGCCTCGTCCACGGACGAGGACGCCCTGTCGGACGACACCGCTGCGGACGTCGCGCCTGAGGCGCACCCGGTCGACGAGTCCGGTGTGCCCGAACCGCTCGTCACCGAGACGGGTTACTGGCGCCTCGAGCGCCCGTTGATCGAAGGCGATCCCGGGCCGGGGATGCTCCCAGGGCAGGGCCCCCGCCCGTTCGGCACGGCGCAGTCGGTCGAGACCCTGCGTACGTCGACCGGCGCCTTCCCCCTGCAGGTCTCGATCGTCCACCCGAACGGTGTGAGCGAGCTCTACCTCGGTCAGATCGACGGCCCGCGAATCGACCTCGCGACCGACGCCGTCGTCCGGACCGCTGGAGCCAAGGAGTACGCCGCCGCGACCCGCCTGTACGGCCTCGTCGAGAACCACCTGCTCTGGGCCTGGGACATCGCCGCCCTCGGGCAGGACCTCCGGACGCACGCCTCGGCGCGCCTGGCCAAAGCCGACTGACGTGACCGATCCCACCGGAGCGGTCACGCCGGAAGCGATTCCGGGCTCGCCCTTCCTCACGCTGCCGGGTGCCGTCGAACAGGCGGACGCCGTCGACCACGGCGTCCCCTCCCATTACGGCAGCCCGAACATCGAGCAGCGCCTCATCGCCAGCGGGAAGGCGATCGTCGACCTGTCGAACCGTGGCATCGTGACGGTCACCGGCCCTGATCGGCTGAGCTGGCTCAACTCCATCACGAGCCAGGAGCTGCGCTCGCTGTCCGCCGGCATCTCCACGGAGACCCTCTTCCTCGACCAGAGCGGCCGGATCGAGCACGCGGTCAAGCTGCTCGACGACGGGACGACCACGTGGCTCGTCACCGAGGCCGACGATGCTGCGCCCCTCCACGCCTGGCTCGACCGGATGCGGTTCATGCTGCGCGTCGAGGTGGCCATCGTGACCGAGCAGTACGCCGTGATCGGCGCGGCGGCGGGTCTCGCGGTCGCGGCCGCGGAGCCGAACGGCATGCCGCTCGTCTGGCACGATCCGTGGTCCGATGTCGCGGTCGGCGGGCATCAGTACGCGACGGGTGAGCACCCGGGTGCAGCGTGGACATGGACCGAGACGATCGTCGCGCGCGAGCAGCTCGAGTCGCTCGTGCAGCAGATCCGTGCGGGGGCGTTCTCTGCCGCGGGTTCGTTGGCCGCAGAAGCCCTGCGCATCGCCGCGTGGCGCCCGCGGTTGCAGTCCGAGGTCGACGAGCGGAGCATCCCGCACGAGCTCGACTGGCTGCGCTCGGCCGTCCACTTGAACAAGGGCTGCTATCGCGGTCAGGAGACGGTCGCCAAGGTGCACAACCTCGGGCACCCGCCGCGTCGCCTCGTCATGCTCCTCCTCGACGGCTCCGACGCGGTGCTGCCACCGGCCGGTTCGAACGTGGTGCTCGTCGGCGATGGTGACGACGCGACCCGGAAACCCGTCGGACGCATCACCTCGAGCGCAATCCACCACGAGTTGGGCCCGGTGGCGTTGGCGATCGTCAAGCGCTCCGCGGATCCGGCGGCCGTGCTGACGGTGGAGGCCGACGGCATCGACGTCGCGGCGTCGCAGGAGATCGTCGTGCCGGCGGATGCCGGGGCCACGGCGAACGTGCCGCGGCTGCCGCGACTCGGCGCCGTCCGGCGCTGACCCCGGTGGGGAGCGACGGCGCCTCGGACCCGGGCGTACGGATCGACCGATGGACCGCCGCGGTTCGTCGCCGCATCGCACTCGGCGACGCCTGGCATCGTCTCGTCGGATCCGTGCCGGCGGTGCTGCAGGTCAGCGCCACGGCGATCGGTGCGTACGCGTTCTCCCACTACGTGCTCGGGCACGCCGTGCCACTCCTCGCCTTGACCGTGACGATCTCGAGTCTCGGGTTCGTTCGCGACGCCCGCCCGATCCGGGTCCTCGAGACGGCCGTCGGGATGAGCGTCGGGATCGCGCTGGCCGAGATCCTGCTCCTCGGCTTCGGTCAGGGGACGTGGCAACTCGCGGTCGCGCTCGTGCTCACATTGCTCGTCGCCCGGTTCCTGTCGCCGGCGGCGTCGTTCGCGATCGCGGCGGCGGTGCAGTCCGTCCTCGTCATGCTCCTGCCCGTGCCTGACGGCGGCCCGTTCGTGCGCACCCTCGACGGACTGATCGGCGGGGTCTTCGCCCTGCTCGCGACCGCGCTCATCCCGCGCGACCCGCGCCGGAGTGCTCGCCGTGACGGCCAGCGGCTCATCGACGAACACGTCCGGACCCTCGCCTCGCTCGTCGCCGCCCTCCGTCTCGGCGACCTCGAGGAGGCGGACCGCGCGCTCGCACGGGCGAGGGCCACCCAGCCGGCCCTGGACGCGTGGCGCGGAACCCTCGACTCAGGACTCGCCATCGCGCGCATCTCGCCGTTCCTCCGCAAGGCGGTGTTCGACCTGGAACGGCAGCGGACCATGCTCGACGGCATGGACCTCGCGACCCGCAACCTCCGGGTGATCGCCCGGCGCATCGACTACGTGTCGCGCGACGCCACGAGCCGTCCCGAGCTCGCCGACCTGCTCGCGCGCACCTCCGTCGCGCTCGGCATCCTGTCGCAGTCGATCGGCGACATCGCCCAGCAGCCGGTCGCGAGGCAATCGCTGCTCGAGATCGCGAAGCACCTCGAGCCGGTCGCGGTGCTCCCCGACGCCTCGGTCTCCGAGCAGGCGCTCGTGCTCGTACTCCGGCCGTACCTCGTCGATCTGCTCACGGCGACGGGGCTGCCGACGCCGGAGGCGCAGGCGGCGCTGCCCTCGCTCTAACGGCTGCGTTCCCCGACACTCAGTCCGTCGGGGAGGGATTCGGGGCGACAGCCGACCACGGCAGTGTCAGCTCGCCGAGGCGCCAGCGGCTGCGGCCGGCCAGCACCGGCCACCCGCTGTCCCGAAGCGTCCCGACGGTCGCCAACCAGCGCTGGACCGGGCTGTAGACCGCCAGGGGTGCGTGCATCCGCCAGGCGCGGTCGAGGTCCGTCATGAGCGCATGGACCCGTTCGCCCGGTACGTTGTGGTGGATCAGCGCCTTCGGCAGTCGTTCGGCCACGATGGACGGCAGCTCGAGGTCGGCGAGCCGCAGACTGATGGAGAACGACTCAGCACGCCCCTGGTCGTCGACCGCGATCCAGCTGGACACCCGTCCGATCTCGTCGCACGTCCCTTCGACCAGCACACCGCCGGGCTGCAGCCGCGACGCCATGAGACGCCAGGCCCCCGCGACCTCGGCTTCGTCGTACTGCCGGAGTACGTTGAACGCCCGGATCACCGCGGGGCGGTCGTCGCCGGTCGGCACCTCGAACCCTCCGCGTGCGAAGGAGACCGCAGCCGTCGGCGTGAACCGGGTCGTGCCTGTACGCACCTGCTGCAGCTGCGCGTCGGCGGTGCGGACGCGCCCCGGTTCGATCTCGAACCCGATGACCCGTACGTCGGGTCGTACGGCGAGCAGTCGGTCGTGCAGTTCGAACGCCGTGACGCCGCTCGCGCCGTAGCCGAGGTCCACCACCAGCGGGTTCGTCGTCCGTCTGAGCGAGGGGTGGGCCGCGACCCAGCGGTCCACCCGCCGAAGCCGGTTCGTACCGGTCGTCCCGCGGGTGATCGATCCGACGGGCATGGACCCATTCTCCCTCACGGAGCGGGGTCATCGTCCACCTCGCGGTCATGCGCCGTCGGTATGCTGGGGACATGCCTGAGACTTACACCCTCGTCCTGCTGCGCCACGGCAACAGCGACTGGAATCAGAAGAACCTGTTCACCGGTTGGGTCGACGTCCGACTCAGCGAACTCGGCGTCACCGAGGCCAAGCGTGCGGGCGAGCTGCTCGCCGACTCCGGCATCACCCCGGACGTGCTGTACACCTCGGTCCTCTCCCGCGCGATCCAGACGGCGAACCTCGCCCTCGAGACCGCCGACCGCATGTGGATCCCGGTCAAGCGCAGCTGGCGCCTCAACGAGCGTCACTACGGAGCGCTGCAGGGCAAGGACAAGGCGCAGACGCTCGCCGAGTACGGTCCGGAGCAGTTCCAGACCTGGCGTCGTTCCTTCGACGTGCCGCCGCCGCCGATCGCCGATGACGACGAGTGGTCGCAGGCCGACGACCCCCGGTATGTCGGGATCGACGGCGAACTGCCCCGCACCGAGTGCCTGAAGGACGTCATCGACCGGATGCTGCCCTACTGGGAGTCCGACATCACGGTCGACCTGGCTGCCGGCAAGACCGTCCTCGTGACGGCGCACGGCAACTCGCTCCGCGCCCTCGTGAAGCACCTCGACGACATCTCGGACGACGAGATCGCCGAGCTGAACATCCCCACCGGTATCCCGCTCGTCTACGAGCTCGACGCGGACTTCCGTCCGGTCGCCCCGGCTCGCTACCTCGATCCCGAGGCCGCGGCAGCAGGCGCCGCCGCCGTCGCGGCGCAGGGGAAGAAGTAGCGGAAACCCCACCAAACCACCGCCCCGGTCGGGAGCACGGCTTGGCGACATCGTCGCCGAACATCCTCCTGACCGGGGTTTTCCATGTCGAAAAAAAGGGGTTGAACCGCCTCGGGGTTGGGCGTACAGTGACTGCACTGTAACCCGATTGGGGGGATACGCATGGAGCAGTCGACCGACGGCACCCGTTTCCCCCTGTGGCGCGCCCTGGCGCTCGGTGGCTTCGCCGCCGCGGCGTTCACGGCGATAGCCCTCTTCGGGTCGCCGTCCTCCGCGCATGCCGACGACGGTGCCACCGATCCGTCGCTCTTGGGCGCGGTGACCGAGGTCGTCGGCTCGCTCGAACACCCCGTCAGTGCTGTCGTCGAGGTCGTCGACGTCGTCGACACCACCGTGCTCGAACCGGTGGTCGACGTCGTCGACGAGACCGTCGCAGCGGTACCGGTCGTGAACGACGTCGTCGAGGAGACCGTCGGCACAGCACCCGTCGCCGCGATCGTCGATCCGGTCGTGCAAACGGTCGACCAGACGCTGACCGGCGTCGCCGATGTCGTCGCCGCGGTCCCGGTCCCCAGCACGCCGATCATCGATCCGGACGTCCCAGCGCTTCCGCAGGGCCCGGCAGAGGACGTGTCGGCCACCGACTCGACCGCCGTCGGCGCGATCCTCCCGACCACCATCCTCGGACCGCCGTCCGTCCAGCAGGACGACTCGACGATCGTGTCGGGCGGCCAGGATCGCGAAGACACGTCGTTCACCACGGCCGTGCCCGCTGCCGTCGGATCGTCCAGCCTCCCCGCCACCCCTGCGGACCTTCCGCTGCTGCCGGACGCCGACGGCCGCTGGGCCGTCACGCCGAGTGGCTCCGGGTCCTCCGGCTCCGGTGGTGCCGTCGGCGGTCCCGCAGCAGCCGAACAATCGAGCTCCGTCATCCTCCCTGCGCCCGGCGACGACCGTCGCGGACCCGCGCGAGACGAAGACCTCCCGGCTTCACCCACGTTCCCCTCCGATACCTCTCCTGACTGACCCGGACCACTCTGCCGTTCGCGGCGGAGGCCCGCCCACTGGGCGGTTCAACGGTCCGAAGCCTCCCGACCACGGGAGCACATCAGTCACTCTGCAAGGAGCAGGAATCATGAATTCGTATGTCAAGAAAGGCCTCTACTGTGGCCTGTTCGTCGCGGGACTCACGTTCCTCGGCGCTACGGCGGCCAACGCCGACACGTCCGGGGACGACAGCATCCTCGGCGGAACCCTCGTCGACGTGGTCCTCGAGGCCCCCGTCGAGATCGTCGACACCGCGGTGAGCGTCGTCGGTGATTCGTCGGCGACGTCCGCACCGGAGGCGGCACCGGCGCCTGAGCCGGAACCCGCACCGGAGCCCGCACCAGCACCGGAGCCCGCACCGGTACCCGAGCCCGCGCCGGAGCCGGCCCCGGCCGCCACCACCAGTGGTGACGACAGTGTCGCGGGCGGGAACCAGGTCCAGCTGCCCGTCTCCATCCCGGTGACGGTCGAGGACAACGCGATCTCGATCATCGGCGATGCCGAGCAGTCGGGTTCGACGTCCGGACCGGCGGCTGGGGAGTCCGCCTCGCCGGTCACCGACGAGGCCACCACGTCCGGTGACGACAGTGTCGCCGGTGGGAACCAGGTGTCTCCGGTGGTGACCGTTCCGGTCACGGTCGGTGGGAACGCCATCTCGCTGTTCGGTGATTCGAGCAGTGAGCAGGCGGGTGAGCCTGCCACGTCGGGTGGTGCGGCTGTTCCGGCGGCGCCGTCGACCACGACCGGTGACGACAGTGTCGCCGGTGGCAACCAGGTCCTCGGCGACATCGGGCTCCCGATCTCCGTGGTGGGCAACGCCGTCAGCGTGATCGGCGACTCCGAGTCGACGGGCACCTCGGCCTCCGCTCCGGTATCGTCCGGTGGAGGCACGTCGACCACCGGTGGTGACGACAGCCTCGGCGGTGGGAACCAGATCGACCTCGGCCTGGAGCTGCCGATCACGATCGGCGGCAACGCGATCTCCGTGATCGGGGACAGCGAGACCGCAGGTCCCGGGACGATCGATCCCACCACTCCGGTGGACCCGACCGACCCTACGGACCCCACGGACCCGACCGACCCGACGGACCCCACCACCCCGGTGACCCCCGTCGTGCCGACGGTCCCCGCCACGGTGATCACCACCGGGACGGCGGCGTCCTCGACCGGCTCGGACACCACGGCCTCGGCCGCACGTTCAGCTGAGCCGACGCTCGCCGACACCGGCAGCGCTGCGGGCCAGCTCCTGCCGCTCGCCGGCCTCGCCACGGTCCTCGGCCTCCTGCTCCTGGCAGGCGGCGCGATCACCCGTCGTCGGATGAGCTAGTCCCGCACGAACGGACGAGCGGTGCCGACCCGGTCTCGGGTCGACACCGCTCGTCGGGGTGTCCGGGATCAGCTGGTCAGTGGTGCACCGGCGTGGTCGCCTCGGGGATCCAGTCGCCGGTCGCGAGGTACTGGACCTTCTTGGCGATGGATACGGCGTGGTCGGCGAAGCGCTCGTGGTACCGGGAAGCGAGGGTGGCGTCGACGGTCGCGACGGGCTCACCCTTCCAGGTGTCGCCGAGGACCTTCTCGAAGACGCTGGCGTGCAGCTCGTCGACGTCGTCGTCGTCGTTGCGGATCTCGTCGGCGATGCGCGGGTCCTGGGTGCGCAGCAGTTCGGTCAGTTTGCGGGCGATCGAGACGTCGAGTCGACCCATCTCGGCGAAGGTGGTCCGCAGGCCCTTCGGCACCGCCTTGTCGGGGAAGCGGTACCGCGACAGCTGGGCGATGTGCTCGGCCATGTCGCCCATGCGCTCGAGCGACGCGCTGATCCGAAGCGCGCTCACGACGATGCGCAGGTCGCGCGCGACCGGCTGCTGACGGGCGAGGATGTCGATGGCGAGCTCGTCGAGTTCGATCGCGAGCTGGTCGATGCGGTTGTCGTTGGCGATGACCTCCTCGGCGACCGCGACGTCCGAGTTGCCGAAGGACTGCGTCGCCTTCTCGATGGAGATCGTGACGAGTTCGGCGATCTCGACCAGGCGATCCTGGACCTCTCGCAGTGACTGCTGGAATACCTCGCGCATGGCTCTGGGTGCCGTCCTTCCGTGACCTGGCGGTGGGCAGGCAGACGCCCGCTCCGCCGATGATGCCGAACCAAGGTTAACAGTTGGGGCCACAAGCGTGAACAGTCGTCGAAGTGGCGGGGTATTCGCGAGTTCGCCGTTCGGCGGACTGAGTAACGTAGTACCCATGGACACCATGTGGTTGGTGCTGATCGCCCTGGCACTCGGCCTCATCGTCGGAGGCGGTTTCGTCGCCCTCATCACCCTCGCCTTCCGCCGCGGAGAGCGCGCCGCGACGGTCGTCAACCCGGTCGTCCCAGACGGGGTCGACCAGGTGCTCGAAGCCCTCGACAGCGCGGGCATCGTCGTCGACCCGTCCAACAACGTGCTGAAGGCCTCCCCGGGGGCGTTCGCGCTCGGGCTGGTGCGCGACCGCGTGCTCGACAACCAGGAGCTCATCGACCTCGCGCTCGAGGTCCGACGCACCGGCGAAGCCGTCACGAGCGATCTGGAACTCGCGCTCGGGCGCTTCGGCGAGGCCACCCGCCACCTGCGCGTGCGGGCGGCGCCGCTCGGGTCTCGCTTCATCCTCCTCCTGGCCGAGGACCACACGGAGGCGCGTCGACTCGACGAGGTCCGCCGGGACTTCATCGCGAACATCAGCCACGAGTTGAAGACGCCGATCGGCGCCATCGGGCTCCTCTCGGAAGCGCTCGACACGGCGGCCGACGACCCGGAACGGGTGAAGCGGTTCGCCAGCCGGCTCTCGACCGAATCACAGCGACTCACCCGGATGACGGCCGAGATCATCGACCTCTCGCGGTTGCAGGCGGCCGACGCCCTCCATCAGCCGGAACTCGTCCGCCTCGATCGGGTCATCGCCGCGGCGGTGGACCAGAACCGTGTGCCGGCCGAGGCGACCGGGGTGGCGCTCTCCCTCAAAGGCGGTAAGAACCTCGAGGTGTACGGTGACGAGGCCATGCTCGTCGTCGCCGTGCACAACCTCATCTCGAACGCCATCCACTACTCGCCCACCGGCGCACACGTGGGTGTCGGCGTCCGCGCGGTCGACGACGTCGTCGAGATCGCCGTCACCGATCAGGGCGTCGGGATCGCCGAAGAGGACCGCGACCGGGTCTTCGAACGGTTCTTCCGCGTCGACCAGGCGCGGTCCCGCCACACGGGCGGCACCGGCCTGGGCCTCAGCATCGTCAAGCACACCGTCCAGAACCACGGCGGCGAGGTGAAGGTCTGGTCGCAGCTGGGCCGTGGCTCGACGTTCACCATCCGCCTTCCCAGAGCAACGACCCCGCCGGAGGACCTGTCCACCGGCACGGCAAGGAGTACCCCGTGACCCGCATCCTGCTCGTCGAAGACGAAGCGTCTCTGAGTGAACCACTGAGCTACCTGCTCGAACGGGAGGGGTACGAGGTCGAGGTGGCGGAGGACGGTCCCTCGGCGGTCCAGGCCTTCACGGCTCGCGGCGCTGACCTCGTGTTGCTCGACCTCATGCTCCCCGGCATCCCCGGGACGGAGGTCTGCCGTCAGATCCGCGCGGTCTCGAGCACGCCGATCATCATGCTGACCGCGAAGGACTCCGAGGTCGACATCGTCGTCGGGCTCGAGCTGGGCGCCGACGACTACGTCACGAAGCCCTACTCGACCCGCGAGCTGCTCGCGCGGATCAGGGCGGTGCTGCGACGCCGGGTCGAGGCGGACCAGGCGCAGGAGGAGGTGCTGCTCGAGGCCGGCACGGTCCGGATGGACACCGAGCGCCATGTCGTCGAGGTCAACGGGGCGCCGATCCCGATGCCGCTCAAGGAGTACGAGCTGCTCGAGCTGCTCCTCCGGAACGCCGGACGGGTTCTCACCCGTGGTCAGCTGATCGACCGGGTGTGGGGGAGCGACTACTACGGCGACACCAAGACGCTGGACGTCCACATCAAGCGCATCCGTTCCCGGATCGAGGCGAACCCCTCGGAACCGGTGATGCTCGTGACCGTGCGTGGGCTCGGCTACCGCTTCGAGGCCTGACGCAGGTCCAGGACGGACGAACGCCCCGCAGCTTTGAAGAGGTGCGGGGCGTTCGTCCGTGTGGGGCGACGGAGCGTTATTCGGTCGGCTCCGTGGTGGGCGTCGCGAGCGGCGTCGGCGTCTCGGTGGGCTCATCCGTCGGCAGCGGCGTCGGGACGAGCGTGGAGTACTCGAGCAGCTCACCGGTGAGGACCGGCACACTCGCCGTGGCGCCCGTCTCGTCGCCGTACTGGAAGAAGACGTCCACGATCGCTCCGGGCTGGACGCCGAGGGACTCGATGCGCAGGGGGTCGTTGGCTCCCGAGCCGTCGAACGTCGTCAGGCCGGGCTCCGCGAGGACCTGGAACTGCTCGTCCTTGCCCTCGATCTCGATGAGCACCGTGTGGGCGCGGTCGTCGCGGTTCGCGACGCTGAAGACGAGGTTGCCGGTCTCGCCGTCGTCGGAGACGACGATGGCGTTGCGGACGGCCACCGAGCCGACGGTGACACCGACGCCGTCCGAGGCGTCGTACTGCTTCAGGGTCGCCTGCGGCGCGATGAGGTTGCAACCGCTCATGCCGAGTGCGACAGCACCCGCGACGACGATGGAAGCGATGAGACGCGCCTTCACAGAACCCTCCAAGATGTGGTGGCCCCGGGCGCAGACGAGTGACAGGTGTCCCGGGATCCGGATTCGAGTCTAGCCCACGGCTGCGGAGGGGCGTGGCAGGGTCGCCGACCCGTGATCGATCGGTTCACCACCCGGTCCGCTGGGCACCCGGTACCCGGCTCTGATCAGGGGTCCCGTGGTATTCTGGGAGACGCTGAAGGGACCGAGACCCATGATCTTCGAAGTTGGCGAGACCGTCGTCTACCCGCACCATGGCGCCGCGACCATCACCGAGGTGAAGACCCGCATCATCAAGGGCGAGGAGAAGCTCTACCTGAAGCTCCGCGTCACCCAGGGCGACCTCATGATCGAGGTCCCGGCCGAGAACGTCGACCTGGTCGGGGTGCGCGACGTCATCGGACGCGAGGGGGTCGACCGCGTGTTCGACGTACTCCGTGCGCCGTTCACCGAGGAGCCGACGAACTGGTCCCGCCGCTACAAGGCGAACCTCGAGAAGCTGGCCTCGGGCGACGTCATCAAGGTCTCCGAGGTGGTCCGCGACCTGTGGCGTCGCGACCAGGACCGAGGGCTCTCAGCAGGAGAGAAGCGGATGCTCGCGAAGGCCCGCCAGATCCTGGTCTCTGAACTGGCATTGGCGGAGCAGACCGACGAGGAGCAGGCGTCGTCCGTCCTCGATGAGGTCCTCGCCTCCTGAGCCGACCGTCCGTTCGGGCTGGGCGCCCGAGAAGTAGGCTCGTGGCATGACTGCGATCGACGAACCGGGTGCCGTTGCCGACCCCTCCATGGACGGCCCGGCCGTCGGCGTGATCGTCGTGGCGGCGGGCAGTGGGACGCGCCTCGGTGCCGGGATCCCCAAGGCGTTCGTGTCGCTCGCCGGCAGCACCGTGCTCGAACACGCGCTCGCCCCGGTCTTCCGCCTGCGCGACGCGGTCCAGGTCGTCGTCGTGGTCCCCGCGGATCGCGTCGGTGAGGCTGAGACGATCGGTCGTCGCGCGGCGGGGAAGGCGGCCGACCACCTCCGTGTCGTCGCCGGAGGCGACACGAGACAGTCCTCCGTCCTCGCCGGACTCGCCGCCCTGTGGCCGGGAGTCCGCACGGTGCTCGTCCACGACGCCGCACGGGCACTCACCCCGACCGACCAGTTCGAACGGGTGATCGACGCCGCGGAGCGGACGGGGTGGGGCATCGTGCCGGGGCTCGCGGTGACCGACACGATCAAGCGGGTCGACGCGAGCGACCTCGTCGAGCAGACCGTGGATCGGGCCGCGCTCCGAGCCGTCCAGACACCGCAGGCGTTCCCGCGTGATGCCCTCGTCGCGGCCTTCCGCGTCGCCGAAGACCGCCTGGCAGCGGCCACCGACGATGCGGCGCTCTACGCGGACGCCGGACACCCCGTGCTCACCGTCGGCGGCTCGGAGGCGGCGTTCAAGATCACGACCCCGTGGGACGCCCAGCGTGCGGAGCGACTTCTGGCGGACCGGGAGCGGGACCAGGAGCACGAGGTGGGCGCACGGCCGACCACCTCGATCAGGACCGGCATCGGCATCGACGTCCACGCCTTCGCCGACGACGGCGAGCTGAGCCTCGCCGGCCTCAGCTGGCCGGGGGAACGGCCGCTGGCCGGACACAGCGACGGGGATGCGGTCGCCCACGCCATCGTCGACGCCCTGCTGTCCGCTGCCGGCCTCGGCGACATCGGCTCCATGTTCGGCACCGACGACCCCCGCTTCGCCGGGGCGAGCGGCGAGGTCTTCCTGCGGGCGGCGGTCGAACGGCTGCACGCTGCGGGCTTCGTCGTCGTCAACGTCGCGGTGCAGCTCGTCGGCAACCGCCCGCGGTTCGCGCCGCGTCGGGCGGAGGCGGAGGGCGTGCTGAGCGCGCTGGTCCACGGACCGGTCAGCGTCGCGGCGACGACCACGGATGCGCTCGGGTTCACCGGCCGCGGCGAGGGCGTCACGGCCATCGCCACCGCCCTCGTCGAGCGCCGCTGACGGGTCGGTCCTCAGTCGGCGGACGTGCCCTCGTCGACCGACGCACCGAGCCCGAGGAACCGCCCGTATTCGCCAGCAGCTCGTCGGAACCCCGCCTGCACCCGCTGCGACAGCGGTTGGAACGGCGTCGGGGTGACGACGACGCCGGTCGCACTCGTCCGTCGGCGCCAGGTGCCGACGACGCGCCCGTCGACGGTGATCATCGGGAGGAAGATGCCGTTCGCGCCGGGCACGATGCGGTCTGCGAACGCCGCCGGGAGCGTCAACTCGCGGTCGCGGTAGCCGAGGAGCAGCTCGTCGAATCCGGGCAGTGCGAGCACCCGCGGTGGTCGTGGAGCAGCTGAAGGTCCGATGCCCTCGGCGGTCGACCAGCGGGTGACCCCGTCGCGCGACTCTGAGACCAGCCGTCCGGCGGCCACCTCGACGCCGCGTTTCGCCTGGGCGACGGTGAGCTTCGACCACCAGGTGAGGTCGGCGATCGTCGACGGGCCGTGGCCGGTGAGATACCGGACGACGAACTCCCCGAGCGCCTCGTCGGCCTCGAGTACCCGCGGGGCACGGATCCACTCCTCGCTCAGGACGAGTGCCTGTTGTCTCCCCGCGGGCGGTCCCCAGCAGACCACGCCCGACATCGCGAGTTCCATGATGAGGTGTGAGCCTCGTTGTCCGTCGATCGGGATCCCGGCGTCGGTGTGGGCCGTCAGCAGCGCATCCCTCGTCACGCGCCGATGCCCGCTGAGCAGTCGCTCGGTGAGCGCACGCGAGCGTGAGAAGGTCTCGGCGTCCAGCCCGAGCTGACGGTGTCTGGCCGCGATCGTCGAGCGGACCCGCGGGACACCGAGTCCGAGCAGCCACCCGAGGTCCTCGGCGGCGACGAGATGCAGGGTGCCGCGCATCGGCCAGGACCGGACGATCGAACCGTCCTCGAGCGCCGTGAGCACCTCGGCCATCGTCGTGCCGCTCGACCTGACGCCGACCGCCCACAGCGACGAAGCGAGGTCCTGGGCCTGGACCGCGAGCAGCTGCGAGACCGCAGCCGTGGGGGAGTGGTGATGGCTCCCGTCGAGGAGCTGTGCCGCGAGTCGCGCGCGGAGAACCTGCTGGTCGTCGCGTCCCGTGGTCATGGGACCATCATGCCCCGACGACGGCGGCTAGTCTGGTCTCGTGGCCCTCCGACTCTACGATTCGAAAACGCAGTCCCTCCGGGACTTCGTGCCGCTCCGCGAAGCCG
The DNA here is from genome assembly GCF_963518075.1 of uncultured Plantibacter sp. NCBI lineage: Bacteria > Bacillati > Actinomycetota > Actinomycetes > Micrococcales > Microbacteriaceae > Plantibacter > uncultured Plantibacter sp. The sequence goes on along the minus strand of NZ_CAUQHZ010000003.1, from coordinate 221,102 downwards.
AGGCGGGGCTGTACGTCTGCGGACCGACCGTGCAGTCCTCTCCGCACATCGGGCACCTGCGCAGCGCGCTCGTCTACGACCAGCTGCGACGCTGGCTGACGTCCTCCGGGCTCCGAGTCACACTCGTCCGCAACGTCACCGACATCGACGACAAGATCCTCGCGAACGCCGCCGCCGGCGTCGAGGGCGGCTTCGCCCAGCCCGGCGAGGAGTGGTGGGCGCTCGCCTACCGGTACGAACTCGAGTTCACGGCCGCCTACCGCGCCCTGGGCATCCTGCCGCCGAGCTACGAGCCACGCGCGACGGCGAGCATCCCGGAGATGCAGGAGCTCATCGAGCGGCTCATCGACGCCGGGCACGCGTACCCGGCCCCCGACGACTCCGGCGACGTCTACTTCGACACCGCCTCATGGAGCCGCTACGGCGAACTCACGCGGCAGAGCGCCGAGCACATGGAGGCCGCGACCGACGCCGACCCGCGCGGCAAACGCGATCCCCGCGACTTCGCGCTCTGGAAGGGCACCAAGCCCGGGGAGCCGCGCTCGGCGAGTTGGATGTCTCCGTGGGGCGAGGGACGGCCCGGCTGGCACATCGAGTGCTCGGCGATGTCGACCAAGTACCTCGGCGAGGAGTTCGACATCCACGGCGGCGGACTCGACCTCCGCTTCCCCCACCACGAGAACGAGCTCGCCCAGTCGAGCGCAGCCGGCGACCCCTTCGCCCGGTACTGGTTGCACAACGGGCTGGTCGCCGTCACGGGCGGGCAGAAGATGTCGAAGTCCCTCGGCAACTCCGTCTACGCAGCCGACCTCCTGGCAGCAGCCCGGCCGCTCGTCGTCCGGTACTACCTCGGTGCAGCGCAGTACCGATCGACACTCGAGTTCCATCCGGGCGCACTCGCCGAGGCCGAGGCCGCACTCGGACGTGTCGAGGGCTTCCTCGATCGTGCCGCCCGCGCCGACCTCCTCACCGAGACGACCACGGCCGCCAGTCGAGCGACGCTCCCGGCCGCCTTCGTCGAGGCGATGGACGACGACCTGAACATCCCCCGCGCGCTCGCCGTGTTGCATGACGCCGTGCGCGTCGGCAACGCCGCCCTCGACGGCGGCGACCTGACGACGGCGCGCGAGCGTGCCGTCGCCGTCCTCGACATGACCCGGGTGCTCGGCATCGACCCGACCGACCCCTCGTGGTCGTCGGGCGCCGACCCCGTCACTCACCGATCCCTGTCCGCACTCGTCGAGCGTCTGCTCGTCGATCGCGCGGACGCCAGGGTCGCCAAGGACTTCGCAGCGGCCGACCGGATCCGCGACGAACTCACAGCGGCTGGGATCACCATCGAAGACACCCCGTCCGGAGCACATTGGAGTATCAGTGGCAAGTAAGCCTTCCCGCCCGACCGGGCCGAAGAAAGCGAAGAAGGGTCCCACCAAGGGCACCGGCGGCCTCGGCCGTAAGGCGCTCGAGGGTCGTGGACCGACCCCCAAGGCCGAGGACCGCGCCTGGCACCCGGCCGGCAAGCGGAAGGCCGCGCAGGAGCGCTACGCGGCTTCCGGCGGCACCGGCAAGCCAAGGCAGGCGGCCGGCCAGAACGGACGCCCGTCCACGAACGGCCGGACCAAGCAGAAGTCGAGCGACGAGTCCGAGGTCGTCACGGGCCGCAACTCCGTCCTCGAAGCGCTCCGCGCGAAGATCCCCGCCACCACGCTGTACGTTGCGACCCGCATCGAGATGGACGACCGGGTGAAGGAGGCGCTCAGCATCGCCACCCGACGCGGGATCCCGGTGCTCGAGGTCATGCGTCCGGAGCTCGACCGCATGGCCGGCTTCGACGGCGTGCACCAGGGCCTCGCCATCAAGGTGCCGCCCTACGAGTACGCGCACCCCATGGAGTTGCTCGACCAGGTCATCTCCCGTGGCGAGAACCCGTTGTTCATCGCCCTCGACGGCATCACCGACCCCCGGAACCTGGGTGCGATCATCCGATCGACCGCAGCCTTCGGCGGTCACGGCGTGATCCTGCCGCAGCGCCGGAGCGTGGGCCTCACCGCCTCCGCGTGGAAGACCTCGGCAGGCGCGGCGGCTCGGACGCCGGTCGCGATGGCCGCCAACCTCACCCAGACGCTCAAAGCGTTCAAGGAGCGCGGTGTCTTCGTGATCGGCCTCGACGGCGACGGCGACGTCTCCCTCCCGGGGCTCGAACTCGCCGATCAGCCGATCCTCGTGGTCGTCGGCAGCGAGGGCAAGGGCCTGTCCCGCCTCGTCACCGAGACCTGCGACGCGGTCGTGTCGATCCCGATCTCGGCCTCGACCGAATCGCTCAACGCCGGGATCGCGGCCAGCGTGACGCTGTACGAGATCGCGCGTCGCCGGAACGCCGAGTAGGCCACCGGCGCTCGCACCGCACGAACGAGGACAGGCCCTCGGAACGGATCTCCGTTCCGAGGGCCTGTCTGTCATCAGCCGAGGTGTCGGACCCGATCAGACGAGGTCTCGCCAGTCGACCGGTCCGGTCATGGCGGCGGGGATGCTGATCGCCTCGGTCGGCGGCACGATCATGGTCGCCTCGTCGCGGCGGTGTCGCAGGACGGTGTTCACGTAGGAACCGACGGCTTCCGCGAGGGGGATGTCGCGACCCTCGTTCTGCGCGAGGAACCAACGGTGCTCCAGAAGTTGGTGGAAGATCTCGGCGGGCTCGAGCTTGCCGCGGAGTTCGCGGGGGATCGCCTTCACCACCGGCTCGAACACGCGGATGAGCCACTCGTGCGCCGCCATCTCCTCGTCGAACCCGTCCTTCCCGAACGAGGCCGAATACGCGTCGAGGTCGTTGAGCAGGCGCCTCGCCTGGTTCTCGCCCGCGTCGAGACCGGTGAGCCGCAGAAGACGGCGCTGGTGATGCCCGGCGTCCACGACCTTCGGCTGGATCCGCACGGTCGAGCCCTCGTCGGTCGTCTTGATCGCGAGTTCCTCGATGTCGAAGCCGAGTTCGTTCAGGCGGTGGACGCGCTCGGTGATGCGCCAGCGCTCGGACGCGTCGAAGGACTCTGAGCCCGTGAGCTCCTTCCAGAGCGAACGGTAGGCGGCGACGATGCCGTTGCTCACGGTGACCGGGTCGAGCTCGGCGTCGGCGCGTCCGCCGGCCTCGAGGTCGAGGAGCTCGCCGGCGATGTTCACGCGGGCGATCTCGAGGTCGTTCTCACGCTGCCCGTTCGACAGGCCGCCCTCGTAGAGCTTGCCCGTCTCGGCGTCGACGAGATAGGCGGCGAAAGCGCCCGCGTCGCGCCGGAAGAGCGTGTTCGACAGCGACACGTCGCCCCAGAAGAAGCCGACGATGTGCAGGCGGACGAGGAGGACGGCGAGCGCGTCGACGAGACGGGTCGCGGTGTCGGGCCGGAGGGTGCCCTGGAAGAGCGCGCGGTAGGGGAGTGAGAACTTCAGGTGCCGCGTCACGAGCACGCTCGGCAGCTCTCGGCCCTTGCGGTCGCTCCGGTTCGTGATGACCGCGAGCGGGTCGACGCAGGGGATGTCGAGGCGCTGCAGGGTGCGCAGCATGTCGTACTCGCCCTTCGCCATCTCCGCGGTCGTCTCCTTGACGGCGATGACGTAGCCGGACAGGTTCGCGAACCGGACGAGGTGGCGCGAGATGCCCTTCGGGAGCGAGGCGATCGCCTCATTCGGCCAGTTCTCGAGGGGGAGCTCCCAGGGGAGGTCGAGCAGCGCCGGGTCGACGGTGGCAGCGGTGATGTTCAATGCGCCGGACATGGTGCGGAGCGCTCCTCGGGGATCGTCGTGCAGAGACTGGACAAGCGAAAACGACGATGGCCGAGCGATCGGAGACCGACCGCTCGACCATCGTCGGCGGGAAACTAGATCGAGGAGGACACGACCGGCTTGTTGCCCAGACGCTCACCCGATGCCGAGTCGAACGCGTGCACGTGGTGCGGCGTCGGCGCGAGGAAGACCGTGTCGCCGATGTGCGCGTGGTTGCGGCCGTCGACGCGGGCGACGATGTCGGTGCGCTTGCCGGAGACCTCGGTGTGCCCGTAGAGGTAGCCGTCGGCGCCGAGCTCCTCGACGAGGTCCACGGTCACCTCGATGCCGGAGCCCGAGTTGCTGGACACGGTGATGTCCTCGGGTCGCACGCCGACCGTGACGTTCTTCGACGGAGCGGCGTCGGTGATCTCGCGCTCGACCGGGATGACGAAGCCGCCGAGCTTGATGCCGCCATCGGCGATCTCGCCCTCGAACAGGTTCATGGCCGGGCTGCCGATGAAGCCGGCGACGAAGACGTTGTTCGGCTTCTCGTAGAGGTCGCGCGGGGTGCCGACCTGCTGCAGGATGCCGTCCTTGAGGACCGCGATGCGGTCGCCCATGGTGAGCGCCTCGGTCTGGTCGTGGGTGACGTAGACGGTGGTGACGCCGAGACGACGCTGCAGCGACGCGATCTGGGTGCGGGTCTGGACGCGGAGCTTGGCGTCGAGGTTCGACAGCGGCTCGTCCATGAGGAAGACCTGGGGCTGACGGACGATGGCTCGACCCATCGCGACGCGCTGACGCTGACCACCGGAGAGCGCCTTCGGCTTGCGGGTCAGGTAGTCCTCGAGGTCGAGGAGCTTGGCGGCCTCGAGCACACGGGTGGCACGCTCTTCCTTGCCGACACCGGCGATCTTGAGCGCGAAGCCCATGTTCTCGGCGACGGTCATGTGCGGGTACAGCGCGTAGTTCTGGAACACCATCGCGATGTCGCGGTCCTTCGGCGGCACGTCGGTGACGTCGCGGTCGCCGATGAAGATGTGGCCGTCGTTGACCTCTTCGAGGCCGGCGAGCATGCGGAGGGAGGTGGACTTGCCGCAGCCGGACGGGCCGACGAGGACGAGGAATTCGCCGTCGGCGACCTCGAGGTTCAGCTTGTCGACCGCGGGGCGGGTGCCACCCGGGTAGAAACGGGTTGCGTTGTCGAACGTCACAGACGCCATGGTTGTTCTCCTTCACCGGCAGGTACGTGCCGGACGATCCGTTGTGAATGGACGCGAACCCGTCATCGATGGCCGGTTCGCCGTCCCAGTATGCCACGACCTCCTGTGAATGGAAGGTGCTGCGGCCAGCGGATCTCCCGGCGGACGCACAGCCGGCTCCCGGCCTGGTTTGGGCCTCTCCCAGGCGGCAGGTCTACGATTACTCTGTTTGGCGCTGCCTCGTCTCCGCAGCGCGAGCCCCCCGAAACGAGGATCAATGTCTGGCGCTGGATCGCAGAACCGACCGACCAAGAACGAACGACGCGACGCGGCACGCGAGAAGGCGCGGGTGCTGCGCGAGCAGCAGAAGCGCCGCGACCGCCGCAACCGGGTGCTGCTCCAGGGTGGCATCGTGCTCGGTGCGCTCGCGATCGTGGCGGTGGTGGCGGTCATCATCGTGACGTCGATCAAGCCCGCCGGACCGGTCCCGACCGCGGCCAAGAACGACGGCTTCACCGTCTCCGCCGGCTTGCAGCTGGTCGGAGCCCCGGCCAGTGCGTCGACGCCCACGCCGAGCACGACCGACGATGCGGCCGCACCCGCGGAGCCTGCCCCGGCCGAGACGCCGGCAGCCACCGAGACCCCCGCCGCCGACGGTGTCGAGATCGCCGTCTACCAGGACTTCCTCTGCCCCTATTGCGGTCAGTTCGAGACCACGAACGCCGAGCAGGTCAAGGGTTGGCTCGAGGCCGGTGCCGCGACCTACACGGTGCACCCCCTCGCAACGCTGAGCAACCTCTCGCTCGGAACGCAGTACTCGCTGCGCGCCTCGAACGCGGCGGCCTGCGTCGCGGAGTACTCGCCGAACGACTTCTTCTCCTTCAACACCGCACTGTTCGAGAACCAGCCCAAGGAGAACACCGAGGGCCTGACCGACGCCGAGCTGAAGTCGATCGCCAAGGGCGTCATCTCCGGCGGCGAGAAGAAGATCAACGCCTGCATCGACGACGGCACCTACAAGTCCTGGGTGAAGGACTCGACCGACCGTGCGCGCAGCGGCCCGCTGCCCGGGACGGACGTCAAGAAGGTGGAGGGCACGCCGACCATCCTGGTGAACGGCAAGCAGTACACGGGCTCACTCACCGACGCCGAGCAGTTCGCTGCGTTCGTCCTCGCCGTCTCGAGCGAGAGCTACTCCACCGGCACGCCGACGCCGGGTGCCAGCGAGTCGCCCGTGACCAACGGCTGATCCGCCGCCATCGTAGGATGGACGAGACCGGGGCCAGCCCCTGTCGGCCGACGTGGCGCAATTGGTAGCGCAACGCTCTTGTAAAGCGTAGGTTACGGGTTCAAGTCCCGTCGTCGGCTCCAGCCGAGAACCGCCCGCTCAGCCTGCTGAGTGGGCGGTTCCTCATTGGAAGGAACCCTCCCGTGACCCGTTTCCCAGCACCGCTCGCGCTCCTCATCGCCGTCGTCAGTGGCGCCTTCATCGCGGTGCAGGCCCGGTTGAACGGCGAGCTCGGTGCGCGTCTCGGTGACGGGTTCACCGCCGCCGCGATCTCCTTCGGGGGCGGCTTGATCATCCTCACGGTCGGACTCGCCGTCTCCCGTACCGGCCGTCGCGGGCTCGCCACGGTGATCGGTGCCGTCCGACGCCGGGAGATGCCCTGGTGGACGGTGCTCGGCGGCTGCGCCGGCGCCTTCCTCGTGCTGTCGCAGGGGCTCACCGCCGCCGCGCTCGGCGTCGCCCTGTTCACGGTCGCGGTCGTCGCCGGCCAGACCGCGAGCGGGCTGGTGCTCGACCGGATCGGGTTCGGCCCGGGAGGCGTCGTCGGGTTGAGCGTCCAGCGCGTCCTCGGGGCGGTCGTCGCCCTCGTCGCGGTCGGCGTCGCCGTCTCGGGCGAGCTCGGGGGGAGCATCCCGCTCGGACTCCTCATCCTGCCGCTGCTCGCCGGGATCGGGATCGGCTGGCAGCAGGCGGTCAACGGTCGGGTCAAGATGCGGGCGCAGAGCACGCTCGCCGCGACGTTCATCAACTTCATCGTCGGGACGGTCGTGCTGGTCGTCGCCGCAGTGCTGCACGCGATCATCGTCGCGCCGCCCGGTCCGCTCCCGGGGGAGTGGTGGCTCTACCTCGGCGGCCCGATCGGATGCGTGTTCATCGCCGTGGCCGCGTTCCTCGTCCAGCACACGGGCGTGCTCATCCTCGGGCTCGGCACGGTGGCGGGTCAGACCCTGAGCGCGCTCGCTTTGGACGTGCTCCTGCCCACCGACGATGACGGCGTGCATGTCGCGACCGTCATCGGGACGCTCCTCGCGTTCGCCGCCGTGGCGATCGCATCGGCGCGGTTCAGGCGTCGTCCCGCGGCATCGTCGTCCGCCGACTGAGTCGAGCCGTCATCGGTCGGATGTCGTGAGCGACTCCGTCCTCAGGGCATGGAGCTGAGGTGCGCCTTCGCGTCGAACGTCTTGCGACGCCCCGTGCGAGCGTTACCCGGCTTCCCTCCGACGTACAGCCAGCCGAGGAGCTCCTCGCCCTTCTTCAGGCCATGTGCCTTCCGGACCGCTTTGGCGCGAGTCGCGCCGCCGGTGCGCCAGAACACGCCCCAACCGGCGTCGTCGAGCAGGAGGCTGACCATGTGGGCCACTCCTGCCGCGACCGCCTCCTGCTCCCAGGCGGGCACCTTCGACTTCTTCACACTCACGACGACCGCGAGCAGCAGGGGCGCGCGGAGCGGCTTCGTCGAGGGCTTCGAGTCGCCTTCCGCCTTCGCGAGCGCCCGACCGAGCTTCACCCGGTCGTCGCCCCGGAGGGTGATGACCCGCCACGGACGCAGGGCGCTGTGGTCTGCCACTCGACCGGCCGCCCCGAGGACCTCGAGGAGTTCCGCGTCACTCGGAGCGATGTCGGTGACCTTCGACCACGAACGGCGCCCGGCGACGGCGGCCAGGACCGGGCGCTCGATCGGTTCGGTCACTCCGTCGGCTCGGCGGTGTCGGCCGCGGCGAAGTTGAGCGCGATCGAGTTCATGCAGTAGCGGTCACCGGTGGGCGTCCCGAAGCCGTCGTCGAACACATGACCGAGGTGCGAGCCGCAGTTGGCGCAGCGGACCTCGGTGCGCACCATCCCGAGGGAACGGTCTTCGATGAGTTGCACCGCCTCGGGGTTCACGGACTCGTAGAAGCTCGGCCATCCGCAGCCGGAATCGAACTTGGTACCGCTCTTGAAGAGCTCCGCGTTGCAGGCGGCACAGGTGTAGAGGCCCGCGCGTGACTCGTCGAGGAGCTCACCGGTCCAGGCCCGTTCGGTCGCCGCTCCGCGGAGGACCTGATACTGCTCGGGCGTGAGTTCCTCGCGCCACTGCTCATCGGTCTTCGACACGTCGTACGTCATGCTGCTCCATTCGTCTCGGTCATCCTACGTGCGGGGCCGCCTCGTGCATGCGGCTCCCGACGTATTCCATAACACTGCACCGAGCCTGATCCTTCCCGGTGAACGTCGGCCCTCGCCGGGGTGGATGCGGCCCGGCGGCCATCGGCTGAATAGACTTGGAGGACGGCGGACCGGAGCACGACTCCACGGTCGCCGCATCGGCACCGATCGGCAGGAGACGAGCATGCAGTCAGCGTCGCGTACGCCTGCCGATGACGAGGCGTCGACGCCGACGGGCGGCCTCGAGCCGCGCGAGCTCGAGATCCTCGAGTTCGAGTCCCATTGGGTGCAGCACGTCGGGGCCAAGGAGGCCGCCATCCGCGACCGCTTCGCCCTGTCCCCGGCCCGGTACTATCAACTGCTCGGCGCGCTCATCGACTCGCCGTCCGCCCTCGCCCACGACCCCATGCTGATCAAGCGGCTGCAGCGCACCCGCGACGCCCGACTCTCGGCGCGAGGAGCCTCGGCTCCCCGCACCGACGGCTGAGCAGCTCCCGGAGACCACACCATGGCTGAATCCTTCCCGCCCGACCGCTTCGACGAGGTCCCCGACCTCAAGCGCGTCGGCGCACACCGTGCCCCTGCTCCCAAGGGACGCGGCTGGATCGCCTTCCTCGTCGCCGTCGTCGCAACGCTCGTCCTTGTTGGGATCGGCACCTTCGCCCTGTTCGGACTGAACGACCGCATCGACTTCTTCGGCGGCTCGCAGAGCCCGAGCGCCACGCCCACGCCGACCCCCACCCCGACCGAGGCGGCCCCCGTCGTCGACCCCGCGGCCAGCATCCTCGTCCTGAACGGCACACCCACTGCCGGCCTCGCCGCATCGGCGGCGGCGGCGATCTCGGCCGCCGGCTTCACGCAGCAGATCCCGACGAGCGACGCCAGCACCGAGGACGTCACGGCGAGCGGCGTCTACTACCAGGATCCGTCGCAGGAGGGCGTCGCTCGCGCCATCGCGAACGCACTCGGCGGTATCCCGATCCAGATCACGGACACGTACGCGATCCCCGTCGAGGAAGGCGAGGCACCGGTCCTCCGCATCGTCGTCGTGGTCGGCGCGGACTACCAGCCGGCCGCCTGAGCGCGGCTGGAGCAGGTCGATCGGTCAGGTCGCCGGCTCGCCGTGTTTCCGGAGTGTTTCCTCCATGTTGAGTTGTCGTATCACTCCGCCCCGTTTGCCGATTTCGGGGTGAATCCGCGCGGTGCCCCGGATTAGTATCTGGAATTGGCCGCTCATCCCGTCCCGTCTCGACTCGCCCCCGGGTCCGCTTCGGCGCAGGGTGGCCGCCGGGATCCCGATCCCGGATGGCAGGTCCGGGTCCGGCAACAGTCGGGCGCCGAGAGCACGCAGCAATGGGAGTATGAAATGGCGAACGGAACCGTCAAGTGGTTCAACGCTGAGAAGGGCTTCGGCTTCATCACGGTCGACGGCGGCGGACAGGATGTCTTCGTCCACTACTCGGCGATCGACATGAGCGGCTACAAGTCCTTGGAAGAGGGCCAGGCGGTCGTCTTCGAGGTCGGCACGGGAGCAAAGGGGCCCCAGGCCGAAGGTGTGCGCCTGGCGTAGCCGCTGATCAGGCACGCGATTCCTGCGACGCCGTCCACTCCGGTGGGCGGCGTCGTTCGTCGTTCCGGGGCGGTTCCCGGGAGTTCGCTCAGGGCTCCGGTGCTCACTTGCACTCCCACCCCCTGAGTGCCAGAATCGACTTAGCACTCGTACTCATTGAGTGCTAACAACGTTCATGACGTCCGGGAGGGACGAAAAACACACATGGCTAAGATCATTGCTTTCGACGAGGAGGCCCGTCGCGGCCTCGAGCGTGGACTGAACATTCTTGCTGACACGGTCAAGGTCACCCTTGGGCCGCGCGGTCGCAACGTTGTCCTCGAGAAGAAGTGGGGCGCCCCCACGATCACCAACGACGGCGTGTCCATCGCCAAGGAGATCGAACTCGACGACCCGTACGAGAAGATCGGCGCGGAGCTCGTCAAGGAGGTCGCCAAGAAGACCGACGACGTCGCCGGCGACGGCACCACCACGGCGACCGTGCTGGCACAGGCGCTCGTTCGCGAGGGCCTCCGCAACGTCGCCGCAGGCGCCGACCCCATCAGCCTCAAGCGCGGCATCGAGAAGGCCGTCGAGGCCGTCACGGTCGAGCTCATCGCCAACGCCAAGGAGGTGGAGACCAAGGAGGAGATCGCTGCGACCGCTTCCATCTCCGCCGGCGACACCACCATCGGCGAGATCATCGCCGAGGCGATCGACAAGGTCGGCAAGGAGGGCGTCGTCACCGTCGAGGAGTCGAACACCTTCGGCACCGAGCTCGAGCTCACCGAGGGCATGCGCTTCGACAAGGGCTACCTGTCGCAGTACTTCGTGACCGACCCCGACCGCCAGGAAGCGGTGTTCGAGGACCCCTACATCCTCATCGCCAACCAGAAGATCTCCGCGATCAAGGACCTCCTGCCGATCGTCGACCAGGTCATCCAGTCGGGCAAGCAGCTCCTCATCATCGCTGAGGACGTCGACGGCGAAGCTCTCGCGACGCTCGTCGTCAACAAGATCCGTGGCATCTTCAAGTCCGTCGCCGTCAAGGCTCCGGGTTTCGGCGACCGCCGCAAGGCTCAGCTGCAGGACATCGCCATCCTCACCGGTGGCCAGGTCATCTCCGAGGAGGTCGGCCTCAAGCTCGAGACCGTCACCCTCGACCTGCTCGGCCGTGCGCGCAAGGTCGTCATCACCAAGGATGAGACCACCATCGTCGAGGGTGCCGGCGACGCCGACGCCATCGCCGGTCGTGTCTCGCAGATCCGCAAGGAGATCGACAACACCGACAGCGACTACGACCGCGAGAAGCTCCAGGAGCGTCTTGCCAAGCTCGCGGGCGGTGTGGCGGTCATCAAGGCCGGTGCAGCGACCGAGGTCGAGCTCAAGGAGCGCAAGCACCGCATCGAGGACGCCGTTCGCAACGCGAAGGCCGCCGTCGAAGAGGGCATCGTCGCCGGTGGTGGCGTCGCCCTGATCCAGGCCGGCAAGACCGCGTTCGAGAAGCTCGAGCTCGTCGGTGACGAGGCGACCGGTGCGAACATCGTCAAGGTCGCCATCGACGCTCCGCTCAAGCAGATCGCGCTCAACGCAGGCCTCGAGCCCGGCGTCGTCGCCGACAAGGTCCGCAACCTGCCCGTCGGACACGGCCTCAACGCCGCGACCGGTGAGTACGTCGACATGCTCGCTGCCGGCATCAACGACCCGGTGAAGGTCACGCGCTCCGCGCTGCTCAACGCAGCGTCGATCGCCGGCCTGTTCCTCACCACCGAGGCCGTCGTCGCCGACAAGCCGGAGAAGAACCCGGCTCCGGCCGGCGACCCGACCGGTGGCATGGACTTCTAAGTCCGACAGCAACACCTGCGCAGGGCGTCTCCTTCGGGAGGCGCCCTGCGTCGTTTCGTCATCCCGCATCGGGGAGGACCCTCGACCTGTGCGCTCGTCGCGCATGGATCGAACAGTCGTTGTAGAGACGTGATCGGAATGGCATATCTCCCGAGGTGACGGTTCCTATGATCGAGCTATGAGACGTATCGGGGGAGCGGCGATCGCCGCCGTAGTGATTCTGGGGCTGAGCGCGTGTACGCCGGCCGAACCGACCCCGACGGAGACGTCCACACCGGTGTCCTCTGCGACACCGAGCACCGCCCCCGGACCCACGACCCCGGTCAGTTCGTACGGGCTCGGGTGCAAGGACCTCGTGCCAGCCGACATCGTCAGCTCGGCGCTCGCTCCCTCCGTCGTGCTCGAGCCTCCCTTCACGGATGACGTCATCGCCACACCGATCAATACGGCGCCCGTGGCACTCGGAGGACTGCAGTGCAGTTGGGGGAACGGGGAGCCCCGTGATCGGCTTCAGGGAGGCTCTCCGCTCGGGACCGAGCGCTGGGCGGAGGTGCTGGTGCTCCCGCAAGCGTCAGCCCGCTGGCAGCCGTTCTTCGAAGGTTGGACGTCGGGCGAGCCTGGCCCCTGGGAGAACTCCACGCCGCTCTCCTGCTTCACCGGTGACGGACGCGTGCTCGATGTGTGCAGCATGCAGTTCCTCATCGGCGACAGCTGGGTGGAGGTCAGGATCGATGGGCCAGCCGACAACGTCGCCGAGTCCGACGAAGCGGCGCGGACCGCGGTCATGCCGTTCGTCGAATCGATCAGGACCGCATTGGAGCCGACGGCGAGTGCGCCACGTTTCGACTGGGGCGACACGACGGCCGGGCCAGCTGTCCTGCCGACCGAGTGCGAGGGTTTCGTGCCCGAGGCGACGATGAGTGAACTCCTCGGCCAGCAACTGGTGTACACGTGGGCGCCGAAGAAGGGCGGTTCGGCCAGTCGAGGGGCCGCCGACGATTTCGGTGTCCCGGACTGCATCTTCGGGCTCCCGGACAGCGACTCGGCCCGCGGCCTGCTCACCGCTCTGCCCCGTGGGCAGTGGGCCTACGAGCAGTTGGTCGAGACGCGGATGAAGGACGGTGCGGACATCAGCTTCCTGGCGCTCGACGGCTTGGGATCGCGCGACGCCTTCCTGCAGTGCCGGACGGAGATCTTCTCGTCGTGCAGCGTCCACCTCACGGTCGACGGTCATTGGCTGCGCATCGATGTCAGTAACGAGAGCTCGGCCGATCCGGTTTACGGGGTCTCCGAGCTCGGCGCACAAGCGACGGCTTATGCTCAGGCTGCCGCGGCCGGGGTCCTGAGCGGCCGTTGAGCGCCACGGTCGCCGGAGGTCGCGGGAGCCCGCCGACGCAGGTCCGTGAACCGCGTCGGCGGTCAGCCGCTCACCCGCTGAACATGCTGGCGTTCGCCCGCTCGATCTCGGCGTACTGTGTGCCCGCGACGGCGAGTGCCCGGCTGATCTCGCCGAGGTTCTCCTCGACCTGACGCTGGGTGCCCCTCCAGCGCTCGACGACACCGTGGAACGCAGCGGCTGCTGCGCCGGTCCATTGCCCGTCGAGTGCCGCCAGCTGCGAGTGCAGGCGGGCGACCTCGTTCTGGATCTGTTCGATCGTGACGCGTGCCGCCGTGGAGGCGCGCTCGACCGCGTCGCTGTCGACCTGGAAAGTGGCCATCGGGAACTCCGTTCGTCCGGGCGATGCCTGTCATCGCCACTACCGAGACGGTAGGTGCTCACCACCCGCGGGAACCGGCGAGGGAGACCTCGGACATGCCGTCCGGGGCAAGCCTGCGCCTGTGGAGGAGGGTCGAGGAGGCCCGGTGGCGGGTCAGGCCGGAGGGCCCGCGATGACGATGGGGCTCGTGGCCGCCGACGGGGCGAGCGGCAGGATCACGCGGAACGTCGCGCCGCCACCGGGGGTCTCGGTGACGTCGACCGTGCCTCCATGCGCAGCGACGATGGACGCGACGATCGCCAGTCCGAGGCCGCTGCCGCCCGTCTCGCGGGTCCGTGAACTGTCGGCACGCCAGAAGCGCTGGAAGATCTTCTCGCGGATCTGCGGCGGAATGCCCTCGCCGTGGTCGACGATGGCGATGCTGGCGGTCCCGGCGCGGGCGTCCGTGCCGACTGCGAGCTCGATCGGGCTGTCGGCGGGTGTGAATCGCAGGGCGTTTCCGATGAGGTTCGTGACGACCTGCCGGATCTTGTTCTCCTCGCCGAGGACGATCGGCGGCACGGCCAGGGTCAACGGTTCGGCATTGGGCTTCGTGTCGGGCGTGGTGGCGTCGCCGGACGGCTTCGGCCGACGCCGGAAGCGGTTGAACGTCGCTCCGAAGATCGGGCCGGTCGAGCTCGTCTGGACCGGTGCTTCGGCAGCGGCTGGGGACTCGCCTGGCGTCTCGGCGGCGTCGTCGTCGGCGGCTCGCACCATGCGTTCGTCGCGGACGACCTGCACCGTGCGCCCGGGGGCCTGGGCGGTGGTGTCGAGAGCGGCGTCGCGTGCGATCGGGAGCAGGTCGACGGGGGCGACGTTCAGTGGTCGCGTCTCATCGAGGCGGGCGAGCTGGAGGAGGTCCTCGACGAGCGCACCCATGCGGATGGCCTCCTTCTCGATGCGCTCCATGGCTTGTGCCACGTCCTGCGGCGTCTGGAGGGCACCCATCCGGTAGAGCTCGGCGTAGCCGCGGACGGAGACGAGCGGGGTGCGCAGCTCGTGGCTCGCATCGCCGACGAAGTTCCGCATCTGCTCGATGGTCTTCCCGCGATCGGAGTACGCGCGGTCGATGCGCGCGAGCATCGTGTTGAGCGATCGGCTGAGTCGCCCCACCTCGGTGTTCGGCGTCGAGCCCGCGAGTCGCTGGCTGAAGTCGCCGTCGGCGAACGCGGCGGCCGTCCGTTCCACCTGGCGGAGCGGTTCGAACGTGCCGGTCACCAACCACCGGGTGAGGAGTGCTCCGACCACGATGATGAGCACGCCGAGGACGAAGAAGATCGTGAGGTAGGTCGCGATCGTGTTGTCGGTGCCCTGCATCGAGATGGCGACCCATGCCGCTCCCGTGCGGAACCCGTCGAGGGTGACCGGGACGGACACCGCGTGGTACACGATCGTGCCGCTCGCGTTGGTGGTCGTGTAGATCTGGGTCCCGCTCGCGGCGACGTCGTTCGCGCTGAGGTGCGCCGGGTGCTCGGGAGCGATGCTGTCGTCCCAGCCGGAGGAGGCCCGGAGTTCGCCGTTCGTGTCGTACACGGCGACGAACAGCGTCGAGGGGGCGTCGAGCTGGAGCTGACCGTCCTCGGAGATCTCACCGACGATCTTGCCCTTGGCGGCAGTGACCAGACTGTCGTTCGCCTGCTGGGTGAGGACCTCCTTGAGGAGCGGGGTCGTCCCCATGCCTGCGACGAGCAGACCGAAGGCGAGGACGAGCACCGTCACCCCGGTGATCTTCGTCCGGAGTGAGACGCTGCTCCACCAGGTGGACAGGGAATCGGCCATCGGGTGGGGGCTACGCCTTTCCGGCCTTGAGCATGTAGCCGAATCCGCGCTTGGTCTGGATGAGCGGCTCGCTGGAGAACTGGTCGAGCTTCCGGCGCAGGTAGGAGATGTAGCTCTCGACGATGCCGGCGTCGCCGTTGAAGTCGTACTCCCAGACGTGGTCGAGGATCTGGGCCTTCGACAGGACGCGGTTCGGGTTGAGCATGAGGTAGCGGAGGAGCTTGAACTCGGTCGGGCTGAGGTCGATGGGGGTGTCACCGACGAGGACCTCGTGGGTGTCCTGGTCCATCGTCAGTTCGCCGGTGCGGATCACCGCGTCCTCGTCGGCCTGCATCGTCCGGCGGAGGATGGCCTTGATACGTGCCACGATCTCGTCGAGGCTGAACGGCTTGGTGACGTAGTCGTCGCCGCCGACCGTCAGGCCCGTGATCTTGTCCTCGGTGTCGTCCTTCGCGGTGAGGAAGAGGATCGGCGCCGTGTAACCGGCGCTGCGGAGGCGCTTGGTGACGCCGAAGCCGTTCATGTCCGGCAGCATCACGTCGAGGATGATGAGGTCTGGCTCCTCCTCGAGGACCGCCGAGATGGCGGCTGCGCCGTTGCCCACGGCACGGACGGCGAAGCCGGCGAATCGCAGGCTCGTGGTGAGGAGGTCGCGGATGTTCGGTTCGTCGTCGACGATGAGGATGCGGGGTCCGGTCATGACACCATTATCTGCACGTTTCTTGAGACTTTTCTGAGAGCCGGATTCACGCGTTCTGGAGGGCGTGGGCGTCGAGGATCGTGTAGCTGTAGCCCTGCTCGGCGAGGAAGCGCTGCCGGTTCTGTGCGAACTCCTGATCGACGGTGTCGCGCGACACGAGGGTGTAGAAGCTCGCGGTGAGCCCCGTGGACTTCGGGCGCAGCAGGCGGCCGAGACGCTGCGCCTCCTCCTGCCGTGAACCGAACGACCCCGACACCTGGATGGCGACGGTCGCTTCGGGCAGGTCGACCGAGAAGTTCGCGACCTTGGAGACGACGAGCACCTGCTCGGTGCCGTCGCGGAAGGCCTGGTAGAGCCGTTCGCGCTCGTCGACTGGCGTCGCCCCCGTCAACTGCGGGGCTCCCAGCGTCTCGGCGAGCTCCTCGATCTGATCGAGGTACTGTCCGATGACGAGGATCTGCTCGCCGCGGTGACGTTCGACGAGCTGCCGGACGACGTCGAGCTTCGCCGGGGCGGTCGCGGCGAGGCGGTACCGCTCGTCGTCGGCCGATGCGGCATAGGTGAGTCGGTCGGCCTGAGGCAGGTCGACGCGTACCTCGAAGCACGCAGCAGGGGAGATGAAGCCCTGCGCCTCGATCTCCTTCCACGGGGCGTCGAACCGCTTCGGGCCGATGAGCGAGAAGACGTCGCCCTCGCGACCGTCCTCGCGGATGAGCGTCGCCGTCAGGCCGAGGCGACGCCGCGCCTGCAGCTCGGCGGTGAGCTTGAAGACGGGGGCCGGGAGCAGGTGCACCTCGTCGTACACCACGAGGCCCCAGTCCATGGCGTCGAGCAGCGCGAGGTGCGCGTACTCACCCTTCCGCTTGGCCGTGAGGATCTGGTAGGTCGCGATCGTGACCGGTTTGACCTCCTTCACCTGCCCCGAGTACTCGCCGATCTCATCGGCGGTGAGGGAGGTGCGCTTCAACAACTCGTCGCGCCACTGCCGCGCCGACACCGTGTTCGTGACGAGGATGAGGGTGTTGGTGGACGCCGTCGCCATCGCTCCGGCGCCGACCAGGGTCTTGCCCGCACCGCAGGGGAGCACCACGACACCGGAACCGCCGGAGAAGAAGTTGTCGACCGCCTGCTGCTGATAGTCGCGGAGGTGCCAGCCGTCCTCGACCAGGTCGATCCGGTGCGGCGTGCCGGCCGTGTATCCGGCGAGGTCTTCGGCGGGCCAGCCCAGCTTCACGAGTTCCTGTTTGAGCGCGCCGCGTGCCCACGGCTCGACGAGGAAGGTGTCCGGCGTCGGGTGCCCGATGAGCAGGGGCGCGATCTTCTTGGCGCCGGCCACCTCGGTCAGGATCGGGAGGTCCGTCGAGCGGAGGACGAGCTCACCCTCCTCGGAGCGCTCGATCACGAGCCGTCCGTAGCGGTTGACGGTCTCGCGCATGTCGATCGTCACGGACGCGGGGATGGAGAACTTCGAGTACCGCTCCAGCGTCTCGATCATCTGGTCGGCATCGTGCCCGGCGGCGCGCGCGTTCCAGAGTCCGAGACGGGTGATCCGGTAGGTGTGGATGTGCTCCGGCGCACGCTCGAGCTCGGCGAACACCGAGAGATCGTGGCGGGCGTCCTCGGCGAGCGGGTGGGCGACCTCGAGCAGCACGGTGCGGTCGCTTTGGACGATCAGTGGTCCATCAGACATAACGGTCGAGTCTACCGGCGGATCCGGTGCGCAGCCCCCTTGAGTGGGCGCTCAGCCGGCGATCCGGACCTCGGTGATCATCGCGAGCGGCAGGGTGCGTTCGACGTCGGCCGACCGGTCCAGACCGCGCAGACGACCACCGGCGAGACTCACCGGCTCGATCGTGAACGTGGATCGGCGCTCGCCGTGCTGCAGCTGCACGGTGACCGGCGTGTGGTCGCGGACGGCGATCTCCAGCTGCTTGGACAACCACGCGCTGCTCGTGTCCCCGCGGTCGTCGGCGCGGAGCCGCGACACCAGGTCCGGTTCCGTCGAGGCGGCCGGAGCGGAGACCGCGGCGCGCATGACCGGCTGCCGGCGGATCCGGAGCGGGGCGCCGTCGTCGTCCTCCGCGACCACCGGGTAGCGCGCGTCGTGGAGGGCCCAGTAGACCGTCGCCGCCTCGATCCGGCTGGTGAGCCGGTGCTCGTCGCTCGGCCGGAGACCGAGCGCCACAAGGCTCTGGTCGACCGAGATCGCCGCGATCAGGCCAGCGTCGTCGGAGCGGATGTAGCTGCTGCGTCCAGGATCGGCCGAGGCGTCGGCTGACGCGCGGATCGTCCCGACGCGCACGAGGCCGAATCGGGATGCGGCCTCGGACACGAGGTACCGCAGGGGTTGGGGGACGCCGGTCAGGGAGATCGACTCGAGGTACGCGAGCAGGTCCTCGGCCGTGTCCCCGTCGGCGAGGGCCCGGGTGACGCTCGCGGTCGTGATGCGGTACCTCGACGCCTGGGCGCGCCCCTCCGGTTCCGCGAGGGCCCGGAGTCGGACGTCGAGTTCCGCCGTCGGGGGACCGAGCGCGATGACCGTCAGGTCGTCCTGGAGGACGACCTGCGACACCTCGGCGGGGAGCATGGACGCGAGCGCCGAGGCCGCGTCGGCCGCGTGGTCGTCGACGAGGAGCCGTCCGAACCCGCTGGTCGCCCCGTCGACGGTGATCCCGAGCAGCTCGGCGACGGCGTCGACCGCTCGCGTCGGTGCCACGACGGCGTCCTCCGCCAACGGGTACCACCAGCTGAGCTCCTCGACCAGATCGACGGAACCGCGTCGGTACGCGGTCAGGATGTGATCGCGGACCGTGGCAGGGATCGCGTCGCGCCAGGCCGTCGCGAGACGGAGCCAGCGTTCCGCCGTGGCCGACGCCAGCCAGGCCTCACCGACCTCGCTCAAGCGGATGGCGGAGCCGATCGCATCGGTGAGCCCGGCCGACGACGCCGCGGACAGGGCGAGCTCGATCTCCTCGGGCGTGCTCGCCGCCGCGGCCGCGAGCCGTTTGAGGTCGGGCATGGACGGGGCACCACGGCCGAGCAGACGGGCGGGCTCGCGGTCGAGTTCGTGGAGGCTCTCGCCGACGATGCCGACGGCGCCGGCCGCACGCTCGCTCGCGAGGGCGTCCGTGTCGGGTGATGGTCGGGTCACGGGGGATGTCGGCGCCTCGACCGGAAGCTGGAGTTCGGCACGGCCGGGCTTGCCGCTCGCCGCCCACTCCTCGAACACCGCGGCCACCGCGTTCACCGGCCTGATCGGACCGGCACCGTCGTCCAGCACCAGGATGTCCTGCTGCAGCCGCTCCAGGGCGGCATCCACCTCCGACTCGTCGCGTCCGAGCGTGGTCGCGAGCGACTGGCGCTCCGTCCCGTCCAGCGAGGCGGCGAGGACGGCGAGGGTGTCCCGGTCGAGCAGCGCCATCCGGCGGGCGACGCTCGCCTCGTCCGACAGTGCTTCGGCGAAGTCGAAGAAGTCCGCGATGCGGGCTGAGGAGGCCCTGCGGTCGGGCGTCAGCCTGCGGAGCGCGTCGTCCGGGAGCTCCCGGAGGCGGCGCGCGATCGCGAAGGCCTCGCCCATGGTCGTCAGCGCGGCGACTGACCGCGGGACTCGCGGGACCGTCGAACGGCACCCACGATGATGAGCGTGATCAGCATCAGGAAGGCGATCGGGAGTCCGACGAGCGGCAGGATCGTCACGACCGGCCAGGCGCCGACGGCGAAGTCGCCCTGCTCGAGGCCGGTGGCGGTGCCGACCATCACCGCGACGAACGCGGCGATCGACACGGCGACGATCGTCACGACCATGTAGGCCAGGATCCGTTCGGGCCGCGAGATGCTCGGCGTCTGCTCATCAGTCACGCTCCCAGGATAGAGGCACGCGGCTGCTGCACCGAATAGGCTGGGGGCCGAGGACCGATGGTCCTCTCGATCGCGCGTCCTGCGCGATCACCGCACGGCGCTGCATTTCTGCGCACGACACACAGCGAGGTTCCCATGCCCACCGGCAAGGTCAAGTTCTACGACGAGGAGAAGGGCTTCGGCTTCATCAGCTCCGATGACGGCCAGGAGGTCTTCCTGCACGCTTCCGCACTGCCCGCGGGCACGGCCGGCGTGAAGCCGGGGACGCGGCTCGAGTTCGGCATCGCCGACGGCAAGCGCGGCGCCCAGGCGCTGTCCGTGCGCGTCCTCGAGGCTCCGCCCAGCCTCGTCAAGCTGAAGCGCAAGCCGGCCGACGACATGGCGATCATCGTCGAGGACCTCGTGAAGCTCCTCGACGGCATCGGTGGCGACCTGCGCCGCGGCAAGTACCCGAACAGCAGCCACAGCAAGAAGATCGCTGCCGTGCTGCGCAAGGTCGCGGACGAGCTGGATGCCTGACGCGGGCCAGGAGACACCGGCCGAGGATCGCGACGTCACGGCCGACGCGGACGCCCGACCCCTGTCGGACGAGCACCGCTCGGACGACGGCGCCGACGGCGAGCCGACCCCGGCACCCGTGCCGGACGAGACGCTGATCGCGGCCGTCGAGCTCGCGCGTGAAGCGCTGCAGGAGATCACGCCCGCGAGCACGGTGGGTGAGCCGGCCGGGCACGTCGTGGTCGACGATCACGTCGTCTCGTTGCTGTTCGCGAACACGATGGCCGGCTACCCGGGATGGTTCTGGACGGTGACGCTCTCGCGGACCGCCGACGACGCCGCGCCCAACGTGCTCGAGACGGAGCTGATGCCCGGTGACGGCGCGTTGCTGGCTCCGCAGTGGGTGCCGTGGTCGGAGCGCCTCGCGGACTACCGCGCCGCGCAGGAGGCCGCGGCCGCTGCCGCGGCTGACGACGCGCTCGACGACGCTGATGACACCGACGAGTTCGACGACGACGTCGCGCTGTCCGGGGATCCCCGCGACCGGGACCGCGACGGCATCGAGCTCGAGTACGACGAGGACGACGTCGATGCGGCGTCGGACGACTCCGACGACGACGACGATGAATCGGACGACGACGACTCCGATGAGGACGACGAGGACGATTCCGACGAGGAAGACGACTCCGACGAGGACGACGACCGGTTCGAGGACGAGTAGCACTCGCGCACCACGCGACAGACGAACGGGCGGCCGGACCTCGAGAGGATTCGACCGCCCGTTCGGCGTTCAGCGGGGGAGGCGGATCAGAGCGCCCCGACGACGTGTTCGATGCTCGCGATGAGCTGACGGACGTCTGCGGGGTCGATCGCCGTGAAGGTCGCGACGCGCAGCTGGTTGCGACCGAGCTTGCGGTAGGGCTCGGTGTCGACGATGCCGTTCGCCCGCAGGGTCTTCGCCACCAGCGCCGCGTCGATGGCGTCGTCGAAGTCGATCGTGACGACGACCTGCGAGCGGTGGTCGGGGTCCGTCACGAACGGCGTCGTGTAGGAGGTGCGCTCGGCCCACTCGTAGAGGGCGCCTGAGGATTCGGCCGTCCGTGCCGACGCCCAGGCGAGGCCGCCGTTGCCGTTGATCCACGAGATCTGTTCCTCGAGGAGCACGAGCGTCGACAAGGCAGGCGTGTTGAGCGTCTGCTCGAGTCGGGAGTTGTCGACCGCGTTCTTCAGGCTCAGGAACTCCGGGATGTAACGCCCGCTGGCGGCGATCCGTTCGATGCGCTCGATCGCTGCGGGGGAGCACAGGGCGAACCACAGGCCGCCGTCGGATGCGAAGTTCTTCTGCGGTGCGAAGTAGTAGACGTCCGCCTGGCTCGCGTCGAAGTCCACACCACCGGCGGCACTCGTCGCGTCGATCACCGTGAGTGCACCGGCGTCGCCGGAGACGCGTCGCACCGGGGCCATGACACCGGTCGAGGTCTCGTTGTGCGGCCAGGCGTACACGTCGACGCCCTCGACCACCTCGGGATCGATGCGGGATCCACCCGGCACCTCGCGGACGTCCGGGGCGGTGAGCCACGGGGCGCCGGCCGCCTTGGCGAACTTGCCGCCGAACTCACCGAAGACGAGGTTCTGGCTGCGCTGCTCGATGAGGCCGAAGGCGGCGGCGTCCCAGAACGCGGTCGAGCCGCCGTTGCCGACGATGATCTCGTAGCCCTCGGGAGCGCGGAACAGCTCGGCCAGGCCGGCGCGGACACGGCCGACGAGATGCTTGACGGGAGCCTGTCGGTGGGAGGTGCCGAGGAGGGACAGGCCGGCCTCGGAGAGCGCTGCGATCTGCTCGGGTCGGATCTTGGAGGGGCCGCAGCCGAATCGACCATCGGCGGGCAGAAGGGACGTGGGAATCGTGATCTCCGGCATACGGCGATTCTAGAGGCGGGGGCCTCATGGCGTCGTGCCACGCAGCCGGATGCGTCCACGCGGGGCGGAGTGGCTTGGCGCGGGAACGTCGCCGCCGCGCACTAGGCTTACCGGGAACGTGCAATCGGGCAGGGAGGGCGTCGATGACCGATTTGATTGACACCACAGAGATGTATCTCCGCACCATTCTGGAGCTCGAGGAGGAGAACATCATCCCGCTTCGTGCGCGGATCTCCGAGCGCCTCGGGCACTCCGGACCGACGGTCTCGCAGACGGTCGGTCGGATGGAGCGCGACGGACTCGTCGTCGTGTCGGGGGACCGGCACCTCGAGCTCACCGAACCGGGCCGTCGCAAGGCTGTCCACGTCATGCGGAAGCACCGCCTGGCGGAGCGCCTCCTGAGCGACGTCATCGGCCTGGAGTGGGAGTTCGTCCACGAGGAAGCCTGTCGCTGGGAACACGTCATGAGCGAGCAGGTCGAGCGCAAGCTCCTCGACATGCTCAACCACCCCACCGAGTCGCCGTACGGCACCCCGATCCCCGGACTCGACGAGTTCGGCGACAGCCCCGCCGTCGCCTTCTCGCAGGGCGTCATCAACATCGTGGGTCTCGTCGAAGGACGCACCGAGCCGGTCACGGCGACGGTCCGACGTCTCGGCGAACCGGCGCAGGTCGACCCCGAGCTGCTCCTGCAGCTCAAGCAGGCCGGCGTCATGCCGGGTCGCGCGGGAACCTTCGCGGCAGCGGGCGGCTACGTGCTCGTCACCATCGACGGTGTCGAGGGCGGCCTCGAGCTGCCCAACGAGCTCGCGACGCACATCTTCGTGGAGACCCCTGCCGCGTGAGCATGAGACGCGTATGAGGATTCCCTCATGTGCCCGTTTTCCCGTGATCGAAACGTGACTTTCTGAGGGGTAACCCGTAGGCTGTCACTCGTCCTGAAGGCCATGATCTGGCTCAAGGAAGACGACCGAGGCACCCCCTAGCCCGTCCCTCGGCCACACGAACCGACATCAATCGTCGGATGGGGCTGCGCCATGCCGATCGCACGACCGCGATCGTCGTCGCTCATGCGGGGTGCCGGAGGAATCCACTTGACTGCAGCTGGCGAGAGCGGCCCCGACCAGGCCGAGACGACCCCGAACGTCCCCCTCACCCGGAAGCAGCTCCGACTCCAGGAGCAGGCCGCGAAGCAGGCGGAGGCGACCACCCCGTCCCAGACGGAAGCAGACGACGCGCTCGTCACCGAGGTCGCTCCGGACGCACCCGTCGACCACCCCGAGATCGTCCTCGACGATGCCGTGGTCGAGGAGGTCGACGCCGCCGTCACGACCGGTGAGGTCCGTGTCGACCAGCGGCCGCTGACGAAGCCCGCCGCACCGGAGCCGACGGCCCCGCAGTCCTTCACCGTGACGTCCGCCACCGACGCCTCGCTCGCGACCGTCGCTCCGCTCCGCACCGGTGCGGATCGCGTCGCCCGCAGCAAGCCCCCGGTCAAGCCGTCCGCGTCGACGGTCGCCGTACGCAAGCCGAAGCCGTCCGGAGCCCGACCCGGCTCCGTCCGCGGCGTCGCCACCATGGCCTTCCTCGTGCCGGCACTGGTCGCCACCGTCGCCCTCCCTGCCTATGCGGCGAGCAGCAGTGCGCAGACCGAGTACGGGACGTCCGCCTCGGAGCAGCTGAAGGCCTCCGGTGCCCAGAGCGTCGTCGCTTCCGACAAGGTGGCCGACGCACCGATCTCCCGCGACCTCTACAGCGCGACGACGCCGGACGAGCTCGCCGAGCGCCAGCGGCAGCTCGACGCCGCTGCAGCTGCCAGCAACGCCACCTACTCGATCACCGTGGGCGCACGTCAGGCCGGTGACGACTACCCCTGGTTCGACCAGGCGACCGACGACGAGGGCGGCGGGCTCTCGCCGCTGCGGTACTACTACCGCGAGTGCGTGGACTTCGTCGCCTGGCGACTCAACCGCGACGCGGGTACGCCGAACGGGAACTGGGCCTTCACCTGGGGCAACGGCCTGCCGCCGAGCAGCGCCTACGGCTGGGCCGACTCGTGGCAGTACAACAAGGGGACCAACGCCATCGCCGGCTCCGTCGCCTGGTTCAACTACAACCACGTCGCTTATGTGCAGTCGGTCAACGCCGACGGGACGGTCACCCTGGAGGAGTACAACTGGGGATCCGCACGTCACAGCTACAACACGCGCACCATCGCGGCCAGCGCCGTGGCGCTCTACCTCTACCCGCCGGGCGTCGGCTGATCCGACCCGCTCGACCTGGATCGCGTCCCTCCGTCGGAGGGACGCGATTCGTCGTCATACGCGGTGACCGTTCGCGACCGAGCGGTGTCCGTCGTCCGAAGCCGAGGTGGCGCGGAGGGGAATTCTCCTGCAACGTGCGGAAATCCGGTCGGTGTGGGTTAATCTGGTGCTCTGCAACTCGGAGAGGTTCAGGAGCTGATGCACGCTATACGTCGCCACGTGGTCGCGAATGGTCGCGGCCTCTACGTGCTGCGGCATTCCAGCCAAGCGTGCCGTGGCTCCGCCGTGGGTCAAGAGGGTGCTGTCGTCATGACAGTGCCCTTTTTTGTTCCCCGGAAACGACTCGATCCGCCGCGTCAGGGACGCTGCAGGTGATGATCGTCGACCGGTCGCGGCAGCCGTCGTGGCCCTTCGGAAGGGAACGTGCATGCGCACACTGGTGTTGAACGCGGGCTACGAGCCGCTCGCGATCGTCTCGTTCAAGCGGGCCCTCGTGCTCGTGATGCATCACAAGGCGACCGTCGTCGAGATCGACTCCTCGCATCCCGTGGTGGCGACGAGTGGCTCGTTCGATCGGCCGTCGGTCATCCTGCTCACCAGATACGTCCGGATCCCGAACGCCCGCCGGGTGCCCGTGACACGCCGCGGCGTGCTGCGCCGCGACGGACACCGTTGCGCTTACTGCGGGAAGGCGGCGACGACGATCGACCACGTGCAGCCGCGCTCGCGCGGGGGTGTGGACAGTTGGGAGAACCTCGTGGCCTGCTGCCTGCGCTGCAACAACGTGAAGGGCGACCGCACGCCGATGGAGATGAACTGGAGCCTGCGGGTCTCGCCGGGGACGCCGCACGGCTCGCAGTGGATGGTGCGGGGCGTCGAGCGCTCGGAGCCCGACTGGGAGCAGTACCTGGCGCCCGCCGCCTGAGCGACCGGCTACACTCGACGGGTCAGCCTCTGTAGCTCAATGGAAGAGCAGTTCCGTCCTAAGGAAAGGGTTGGGGGTTCGAGTCCCTCCAGGGGCACTGTCCGGGGTGCGGCCGTCCAGGCGAGCACGGCTTCGCATGTCGGGTAGGGCTGCGAGCACGCCGTAGGCTCGAAGCATGACGCACGACCTCCACCGCCAACTCGAACGCGACGCCATCACTCTTCGTCAGCTGCGGTCGGCCGTGGTCGTCGCGGATGCTCGGACGCTCGGCGCCGCGGCGAACCTGCTCGGGGTCGCACAGCCGAGTCTCGCGCAGCAGCTGCGGCGGCTCGAGGCAGCGCTCGGGGTCGAGCTGTTCAGCGTCCTGGGGGAGGAGTACCGCCCGACGCGCGAGGGGCAGCGCTTCCTGCTCAAGGTCCGTACCTTCATCGACGTGGTCGCCGACATGGACCCAGCGTCACCGGCGCGGCACATCCGGGTCGGCCGTCCGCCGACGACGTGGGACGCGGTCGTCTCCGAGGCCGGTCGCCGCATCGACGTCCCGGCGATCGCGGTCACGATCGAGCCGGTCGAGCAGCTGCACCTCGTCACCACCGGTCGTCTCGACGCCACCATCGTGCGCCTGCCGATCGAGCTGCCGGACGAGCTCGCCGCCGAGGAGATCGCCGCACTCCCGCTCGGGGTCGTCATGCGAGCGGCGCACCCGCTGTCGGCGAAGGACGTCATCGAGTGGTCCGATCTCGCCGACCAGGAGCTGCTTCGTCCCGAGCCCGGCAAGGACCCGGCGTACTCGGCCTGGCTGGCCGGCGCGCTCGCGGCGCGCGGCTGGTACCCGCGCTCCCTGACGATCGACGCGGGGAACGACACGCTGTTCCTCGACGCCCTGCGCTTCGGTGAGCGACTCGTCGCCCTCCGTCCGGTGGCCGCGATGCGGGAGGGCGACGGCCTGTGCTGGCGGCCGTTCGCCGACGCGCCTGAGCTCCGCGAGCGGTTCGCTCTGGTCACACGACGCGAGTGAGTCCGCTCGGGGCCGGTTGGTGATGACACCCTCCACGCGCCCTTTTGCGACCCGACCGGGATCTTCTCGCGATCAAGTCGGTCGACTTGTTCCGGATTTCTGCCGCGTTCGACACCGTGTTCTCAGCTCGGAGTGGGTACGCTTATCCCTGAATCGGGGGATGACAGAAGCAGGATACGCACATGCCCGAACGACGACCACAGCAGCAACGAGGTCATGAACGACGCCAGACCGTCGTCGAAGGTGCCGCCCGCATGTTCGACCGGGTCGGCTACGGACAGGCGAGCCTGTCGGACATCGCCCGCGAGGCGGGGACGACGCAGGGTTCGCTGTACTTCTACTTCCCCTCGAAAGAGGAATTGGCGATCGCCGTCATCAACGAGCAGAGCACGCGCTCGATCGCTGCGCTGACCGCGCCGACCACCGCGCCCTCGCCGTTCGGTGGGCTGGTTCAGGCCTCCCGCCTCATCACCGAGCAGTTGCTCACCGACCCCATCACCCGCGCCGGCCTGCGGCTGTCCCTCGAGCAGGGCGTCATCCAGGCTCCGACGACCGCGTTCCACGAGCAGTGGATCGCGAGCGTCGAGGAGCGGGTGCGGGCCTCGATCGAGCTCGGTGAGTTGCAGTCTCCGCTCGAGCCGGCGGAATTGGCGAGGTCCTTCGTCGCGTTCTTCACGGGGACCCAGCTCATCTCGAACCTGCTGGCCGGCCGGACCGATCTCCTCAACGCGGTCGACACCATGTGGCGGATCCTCATCGCGGCGGTCATCGTCGCGGACCGCCAGGCCGAGGTGCTCGCCGTCCTCGACGCCGCCTTCGACGCGCAGGACGCCTGAGCGGGCGGGTGCACGTTAGGGGGTAGCCCTGACGCATGCGCCGTGAGGTCACCCTAAACTGAATCGGGTGATTAACTCACTTTGCTGATCGTCGTGCGACGACGGATGGATCACGGTGTGCGGGGGCATTCCGCGTTCCATCGGCGAAGAGTTGGTTCACGTGCCGGGCTGGGCGATGTCGTGGGGGGATCGCCCAGCCGACGGCGTGTGGACGCCTCAGCGGCTGATGTTTGGCGGCGCGTACCGGTGCTCTGGACGCCCCGTGGTCCCGTACCGCAGCTGCGTCGTCAGGAGACCTCGGGCGGCCAGCGCGGAGAGATACCGTTGCGCCGTCGCGCGTGAGACGCCGACCAGCTCGGCCACCTCGGCGGCCGAGCGCTCGCCGTCCGCCTCCGACACCGCTTCGAGGACGGCCGTCTCCGTGGCGGACCTCGACCGGGTCGTCGCCCCGGCGTCGCCGGAGTGCAGGATGCGCAGAGCGCGCTCGATCGTCTCCTGGTCGGCGTTCACCGCCTCGCCGAGGACGTTCCGGAACCGGGCGTAGGCGGCGAGCCGGTCCTGGAGCACCTGCGGCGCGAACGGCTTCACCAGGTACCCGAGGGCCCCGGCGCGAAGCGCTCGGCGCACGGACGCACCGTCCGACGCCGCGGAGACGACGATGGTGTCGATCGGGAGGTCCACGAGGAGCTCGAGCCCGTTCCGATCCGGCAGATAGCCGTCGAGGAGCACGAGGTCGGGTGGCTCGGTGGCGATGCTCCGCGCGGCCTCGGCGGCCGACCCGACAGGACTGAGCGCGCGGAAGCCGTCGACCTCGTCGACGATCCGGCAGTGCAGGCGGGCGACGTGGAAGTCGTCGTCGACGACCAGCACGGTGAGATCGGCCGTCACGATCCCTCTCCCGCCAGGGACTGCGCCGGCTCGACCGTCCCGGGGAGCCGTGCGCAGAAGACCGCTCCGTGTTCGCCGCGGACGCCGGGGGACGCCAACCAGACGTCGCCTCCTCGACGACGCGCGACGTCGCGCGAGAGCGGCAGACCGAACCCGTGGCCGTGGATGTCGTCCGGGTCGCCAAGGCCGATGGTCGGGGCGGCGGCTGGCGCGTCGTCCTGGCCGGTCGCCGCGACGCCGTCACCCGAGTCCATCACGGAGCAGTGCAGCTCGGTGCCGTGGTCGAGGACCTCGACCTCCACCCAGGCCGGTCGGACCCGGCCCGAGACGGCCGCGTTCACCGCATTGTCGAGCAGGTTGCCGAGGACGGTGGTCACGTCCTCAGGATCGCACAGGGAGCCGGTGACGAGGGTCTCGGAGCCGATGGTGACGAGTACCCCGCGTTCCGCGGCTTCGACCCCCTTCGCACCGAGGAAGGCCTGGAGGTAGGGCTCGGTGAGGCGGTCCGCGTGCTGCACCGGGTACTTCAGCGGTCCGTGGTCGAGCACGTTGGCGAGATACTCGCGGGCCTCGGCGTCCTGCCCGGTCTCGAGGAGGCCGGAGATCGCATGCAACCGGTTCGCGAACTCGTGCCGCTGCGCGCGGAGGGCGGTCGTCATCGTCGCGACCGCGTCGAGCCGCCGGGTGAGCGCCTCGACGTCGGTGCGGTCGCGGACGACGACCACTCGCCCGAGGTCGACGCCGTCCCGGGACACGGGCCGGACGTCGACGAAGAGGACGCGGGACCCGACGACGAGCTGGGCCGAGGTCGGCCTCGCGGCGTCGTCCGCGACGAGGTCCACCAGTCGCTCGGGCAGATCGAGGTCGTCGAACCGACGCCCGATGACCGACCCGATGTCGAGGAGCCTGGCCGCCTGCTCGGTGCACACCGTCACGACGCCGTCCGGCGAGACACCGAGGACGCCTTCGCCGACCCCGCCGAGGACCGCAGCCTGGTTCTGCACGAGCGCGGCGAGTTCCTCCGGTCCGAGGCCCAGGGTCAGCCGCCGCAGCCGCCGCCGGATGAGCATCGAAGCGATCAAACCGATCGTCAGCGCGAGCAGCGCTGCGCCCGCGACCAGCATGGTCTCGCCCACGACGTCGGCGAACACGCGCTGCGGGGCGAACCCGACGCTGATCTCGCCGACGACCTCGCCGGCGCCGGACGAGACCACGGCCCCACCGGTGTCGGAGGATTCGGCGGCGAAGACGGGCACCTTGGCGCGGGCGGACGGGCCGAGGGTGCCGGTCTCCCACGAGACCGACTCCGTCCCGGCCAGGGCCGCCTCCGCACTGGTGCTCACCCGGAGCCCGAGCTGGTCGGGGTCGGGGTGCGCCAGACGGATCCCGCGCTCGTCGGTGATGACGACGAAGAGCGCCCCGGTCCGCGTGCCGACCTCCGTGCCGAGCTCCTGCAGGGGACCGGTGCGGAGGTCGGCCGCCGTCGGCGTCCCCGGGGTACGTGCCTCGAGCGTCACGGCGGTCCGGACGTCGGGATCGCTCGCGACGCTCTGGGCGATCGCGAGCGCGGTGGACTGGGCTTCGTGCACGAGGCGCTCGCTGCTCATCCAGGCGAACACGCCCGTGCACACGGCGACGACCGCGATGACGACGACCAGCTGCAGCACCAGCACCTGCGCCGCGAAGCTGGAGCGCCCGCCCCGTCGCCGACCTGGCAGCTCCGCTTCCTCGCCGATCATGGCTCCGATCGTACGTCGCCGGGGCGATGGGCGGCGTCGACCGCGTGATGAGCAGAATGCGCAGAAGGTCGTGTAACCCGCAGATCCGAGCCGAACGCCCACAAGCGAGACAGCTCCGTGCCACTCCCGTACGGTTCCGGGAACGCCCGCCGCGCTCGGTCCATCGCCCGTGTCGCCGCGTGACGTCCCGTCGTGCACACCGCGGTGCACGCAGACGAAGGAGTCGACATGCTGGTCATTCTCGGATTCGCGATGATCCTCACCTTCATGGTGCTGATCATGACGAAGCGCCTCACCCCGATGGTGGCGCTCATCATCGTCCCCACGGTCTTCGGGCTGTTCGCCGGCGCCGGACTCGGGCTCGGCGACATGGTCATCGAGGCGATCGGCAGCCTCGCTCCGACCGCCGCCCTGTTGATGTTCGCGATCATGTACTTCGGGATCATGATCGACGTCGGGCTCTTCGACCCGCTCGTGCGGTTCATCGTCCGTGCGCTGGGCAACGACCCGGCGAAGATCGTCGTCGGTACGGCGCTCCTGGCGGGCGCGGTGTCACTCGACGGCGACGGGTCGACGACCTTCATCGTGACGACCGCCGCGATGCTGCCGATCTACCTGCGGCTCGGCATGAACCCGGTCGTCCTCACCTGCGTCGCCGGGCTCGCGAACGGCACGCTGAACATCGTCCCGTGGGGTGGGCCGACCGTCCGCGCCGCTTCGGCCCTGGGTGTCTCGCCGACCGAGATCTTCGTCCCGATGCTGCCGTCGCTCGCCGCCGGCCTCGTCCTCGTGTTCGCCTTCGCCTGGTTCCTGGGGCTCGGGGAGCGCAAACGCCTCGCGGGCGTCGACCTCCTCGGCGACGGTGCCTCCGGCGTCGCCGCACCGGGTTCGGGTTCCGGGCCAGCCGACCACCCGCTCACCGGCGGCATGTCGACGACCTTCTCGACCAGTGCCCGTGGGCGCCTCGCGACCCTCGTCCGCCCCGACGACACGGCCATGGCCGACACGATGCTCGACCCCGAACGCGACACGCTGCGCCCGCGCCTCGTCTGGGTGAACCTCGTGCTCACGGTCGCGGTCATGACGTTGCTCGTGCTCGACCTCGTCCCGTTGCCCTACGTGTTCATGGTCGGCACCGCCATCGCCCTCCTGGTGAACTTCCCGAGACTCGCGCAGCAGTCCAAGGAGATCGTCGCCCACGCCCCGAGCATCGTCGGGGTCGTCTCGATGGTGCTCGCGGCCGGTGTGCTGATCGGCGTCCTCAACGGGACCGGCATGGTCTCCGCGATGGCCGACTGGATCGTCGACATCATCCCGACGGAGCTCGGTCCGTTCCTCGCGGTCATCACCGGGGTGCTCAGCATCCCGATGACGTTCTTCATGAGCAACGACGCGTTCTACTTCGGCATCCTGCCGGTGCTGGCCGAGAGCGCTTCGACCTTCGGCATCGAACCGGTCGAGATGGCGCGCGCGTCGATCACCGGTCAGCCGGTCCACCTGCAGAGCCCGCTCGTTCCGGCCATCCTCCTGCTCGTCTCGCTCGCCAGCGTGAACCTCGGCGACCACCACAAGAAGGTCCTGTGGCGCGCCGCGATCGTCTCGCTCGTGATGCTCGTCGTCGGCGTGCTCGTCGGCACCATCCCGTTCGGCTGACACCGGCGGGCGCCGAGGCTCAACGCGTGGTCGTCCAGTCGAGGTTGACGACGTCGCCGATGTAGATGTCGAGTCCGAGGCCGGGGATCGACGGGTTCATGCGGAGCAGCTGCTGCTGCGGCAGGTCGAAGCGCTGCGCGATGTCGAAGAACACGTCGCCGGCGACCACCGTGTAGGTGAGCGGGTTGCCCTCGGCGTCCGAGACGACCGGGCCGAGCGCGCCGTCCCGCGGCCCGAGGTCGAACGCGGGGCCCTCCGGAAGGGGTTCCGCCGGTTCCGCCGGCGCGTTCGGCACGATCGGTGCCGGCTCAGGAGGCAGGGCGTCGCGCGCGGTCGAGGTGGGCACCGGGGCGACCGAGGGCGACGGGTCGGGCTGCTGGGTGACGACCACCGTCACCGGAGGCGGGGCCGGCTGCGAGACGCAGCCGCTCAGGGCGAACAGACCGGCCACGCCGATCGCGAGGTTCCGGGCGTACGCCAGTGCACGTCGACGCCCGGTCGATTCCTTCGGCCCCACAGCGCATCCCCCCAGGATGGACCAGGCCCGCAGCGCGGTCGGCTGGGCTCGGTCGAACCCTCAGCCTACGGCGAGGCGCGGCGAGTCCGAGCAGGGCTAGCCCCGAAATCGCGAGCGCCGGAGGCCCTCCAGTAGGCTGCTGGAACGCGCATCGAAGGAGAGCCATGACGGAGCAGGACATCGACCGGACCGGAACGGGAACCCCCGCGGCAGGACCGTCCACCGGCTTGCGATGGGGCATCCTCGGCCCCGCCGGTGTCGCGAAGAGCTTCACCGCCGACCTCCGACGGCACGGCTTCGACGTCCGGGCCGTCGCCTCGCGATCCGCCGAGACCGCAGCCGCGTTCGCTGCCGAGTTCGACATCCCGAACGTCCACGTAGGGTACGAGGCGCTCGCCGCCGACCCCGAGGTCGACGTCATCTACATCGCGACCCCGCACCCGTTCCACGCCGAGCAGGCGGTGCTGGCGCTCGACGCCGGGAAGCACGTCCTCATCGAGAAGCCCTTCACCCTCAACGCCGCCGAGGCGCAGGCGGTCGTGGCGCTCGCCGCGGAGCGCGGCCTGGTCGTCCTCGAGGCGATGTGGACCCGGTTCCTCCCGCACATGGTCCGGCTCCGCGAGTTGCTCGCCGACGGCGTCATCGGACAGCCGCGTAGCCTCGTCGCCGATCACACCCAGCTGCTCTCGGACGACCCGGAGCACCGCATGAACAACCTCGAGCTGGGCGGCGGTGCGCTGCTCGACCTCGGCGTGTACCCGGTCTCCTTCGCGTCGTCCGTCTTCGGGACCCCGACGACGATCCAGGCCACGGCCGCGCTCCGCGACACGGGGGCGGACATGCAGGTCGCGACCCTCTTCGGCTACGCGGACGGCCAGGTGGCGAACACCCTGTCGGCGAGCAACACCGTCGGCCCGAACCGCGCGGCCATCGTGGGCACCGACGGCTGGATCGAGTTCGACCGCGTCTGGTACACGGCGACGACGTTCCGGGTGTTCGGCACCGACGGCGAGGTCGTGGAGACCTACCGTTCCGAGGTGGACGGCCGCGGGATGCACTTCCAGGCGTGGGAGCTCGAACGGCTCGCCTCCGAGGGCAAGCTCTCCGGTGACATCATGCCGCTCGCCGAGACGGTCGCGATCATGGAGACCCTCGACGAGGTCAGGCGCCAGATCGGCGTCCGGTACCCGGGCGAATGACCCGAGGCGCCTGAACACGCGGGTCGAGACCGATCCGTCGTGCCCGAGCGCCCTCGTGCAACTCGATGGCGTCGCTGTAGTGCCCGATCAGGGCGCTGCTGACGCTCTTCCAGCTGCGCGGCAGGACGCCGGCCCGAGCTGCGGCACCGAACGCCGCCCGCTTCACCTCGTCGCCCACGAGGTCCTGGACGAATCCGCGCAGCTGTTCGAGCCTGCCGGGTTCGTAGAGCCACCCGGTGCGGCTGGAGTCGACGAGGTCCACCGGTCCGCCCCGACCGGTCGCGACCACGGGTACCCCGGAGGCCATCGCCTCCTGGATGGTCTGGCAGAAGGTCTCGGACTCGCCGGGGTGGACGAACACGTCCAGCCCCGCCATCGCGACCGCCAGCTCCTCGCCGCCCAGGAATCCGGTGAAGACCGCGTTCGGAAGTCGCTGTTCGAGCGAGGCACGCAGCGGCCCCTCGCCGACGATGACGAGCTTCACGCCCGGGAGTCCGCCGAGTACCGCGAGGTCCTCGACCTGCTTCTCGGCTGCGAGTCGACCGACGTAGCCCACGATGCGCTCGCCGCCGGGAGCGATGGACCGACGCCAGGCCTCGCTGCGCCGTTCCGGGGAGAACCGGACGGCGTCGACGCCCCGCACCCACAGGCGGACCCGCGGGATGGCGTGCGCCTCCAGCTGCGCGATCGACTGCCGTGACGGCGCGAGCGTGAGCGTCGACCGGCCGTGGAGGCGCTCGACGTGTTGCCACAGCAGCGCTTCGGCGACCGGGAACCCGTACCGTCCGGCGTAGGCCGGGATGTCGGTCTGGTACACGGCGACGGTCGGGACGCCCAGGCGCTCGGCGGCCTGGACACCGCGCCAGCCGAGGACGAACGGCGAGGCCAGGTGCACCACGTCGGGGCGGAAGCCGCGGAGGAGCTCCGTGATCCGGCCGACCCCGCCGGCGGCGACCCGCACGTTCCGGTAGCGGGGCAGCGGGATCGACGGGACGCCGTCCACCCGGAAGCCCTCGTGGAGCCGCGGCGTCGAGGCTCCGGCGCCGGGGGCGATGACGAGCACCTCGTCCCCTCGATCCGCGAAGTGCTCCATGATGCGGAGCAGGGAGTGGGTGACGCCGTTCATCTGCGGCAGGAACGACTCGGTCACGATTGCGATCCTCACACCCACGATGCTCCGCGTCGTACGGGTCGCAGCGGTGCCCGGCGGGCGACGTGTCGGTGACCATCGGGTGACATCGCGGTGCCGCACGATGAGGCGCAGCCTGCTTTACTTATCGCATGAGTGCTGGTGGATTCGGAAGCGGCGGCGGGAGCGCGTCGGAGCGGATCGAATCCTTCTCGTACACCCCGGCGCGGCGGCTCCGGCCGAACGCGAAGGTCCTGCCGGAACACGCCCGTGGTCATAACCGGGCGCTCGTCCTCCAGACCCTCTTCGCCAGCGGTGCCATGAGTCGGGCCGACATCGCCCGCGCCACCGGCCTGACCCGGGTGAGCATCTCCGACCTCGTCGCCTCGCTCATCGCGGACAACCTCATCGTCGAGGTCGGCCTCCGCGAGACCTCCCGCCCGGGCAAGCCCGCCACACTCATCGACATCAACCGCGACGAGTTCCAGATCGTCGGCCTCGACCTCTCCGACACCGAGGTGTTCAGAGGTGCTGTGCTGACCCTCGACGGCGAGGTCGTGACGATGCTCGAGGTGCCGCTCGACGGTGCCACGGGGGCGGACGCGATCGCGAAGGCCGTCGCGCTCGCCGCAGACCTCGTCGAGGAGGCGACGGTCGAGGTGCTGGGCATCGGGGTCGGTTCGCCCGGCGTCGTCGACATGACCGGGACGGTCCGCAGCGCGCCGAACCTCGGCTGGACCGACGTCGACCTTCAGGGCGCGATCGAGCAGGTCGCCCAGGTACCCGTCCTCGTCGCGAACGACGCCAATGCCGCCGTCCTCGCGGAGTACAGCTTCGGCGGGGCGGACGGCGACCTCATGCTCGTGAGCGTCGGGAACGGCGTCGGGGCGGGGCTGCTCGTGGGCGGTCACCCGCTCTTCGGGAGCCGGTTCGCAGCCGGTGAGATCGGCCACGTGGTCGTCGGCACCGACGGTGGACCATTGTGCGCCTGCGGGAAGCGTGGGTGCCTCGAGGCCTGGCTCGCCGTGCCGCACCTGCGTGAGCTCCTCGCGGGGGCTGAGGCGAGCGATCTTCCCACCGCTGAGATCGAGCGGCGTCGCGAGGAGATCCTCCGCGCCGCGGGGGAGCGCCTCGGTGTCTCGCTCGCCGCGATCGTCGGTGCGCTGAATCTCTCGGAGATCGTGGTGAGCGGCCCGGAGGAGTTGCTCGCCGGCGTGCTCCTCGACGCGGCGATCGAGACCGTGCGGGCGCGCACGATGACCGAGTTCCACGGCGGCGTCCAGATCCGGATGAGCGAGCAGGGCGCCGACATCGTCCTGCGGGGCACCGCGGTGATGGTGCTCTCCGGCCTCCTCGGCGTCTCCTGACCCTCGGACGACGCGCGCGTCGCACATTTCCTCGGCGGACTCGGCGAAAAACCGCACCGCTTCCCGGTGTTTCCACTACCGGGCACGTATGGTGCAAGTGTGTGGCGGCTAGAGAAGAGACGGGATGACGGCGACGTGACGTCCGGAGTCGAACGGGAAGCAGCGGAGGCGCAACTCCGCGAGGGTCCCGTGGCGGCATCGGCAGGCGTGGTCGACACGGCGCTGCACGCCTGGCGTCAGCAGCTCAGCACGGTCGGCGGCCCCTCGCCGCTGCTCCACTTCGTGGACGCCCCGACGACCCGGGTGGAGCTCAGCTCGACGCATCCCGGTGGTCTGCCGCAGTTCATCTCGGGCAAGTCGACGCTGCTGTCGAACCTCATCCGCGACGAGATCGCGCTCCGCGGAGCGAAGCGCGCCGCCGATCGCATCACGACGAAGGGCATCGAGCTCTCCACCGTCCGCGGCATCGACGCCGTCCATCTCGCCGTCGGTCTCGCCCAGTGGACGCATCAGGGTGAGGACTTCAGCGCGCCGGTCCTGCTCCGGCCGCTGGCCATCCGCCGGTACGGTCGCGACTACGAGGTCAAGCTGCGCGGCGCCACGACCGCGAACCCGGAACTCGTCCGCGCCCTCCGCGAGCAGTTCGGCATCGTCCTCGATCCCGACGAGTTCGTCGCGCTGAGCGAATCGGGTGGCGTGTTCAAGCCGCAGCCCGTCATCGACCGCCTCCGCTCGCTCGCCGCCGGGCTCGAGTGGTTCACCGTCCAGCCGCGTCTGCTCGTCTCCTCCTTCGCCGCGGTCGGTCACTCGCTGCTCGACGACGCCGCCAAGCTCGACCACCCGATCCTCGACGCCGTCGCCGGCGACGAGGGGGCCATCGGCCTCGTGCGCAGCAGCTTCACGCCCGTCGACGCGCCAGGCCAGGACGACCGCCCGCCGTCGACCGACACCCTCCTGCTCGACGCGGACGTCGAGCAGGAGAACGTCATCGCCCAGATCGGCGCCGGCAACTCGCTCGTCGTCACGACGCTGCCGGGCACCGGCGGGACGCAGACCATCGTGAACGCCATCGGCGTGCTCGCTTCGCAGCACAAGCGCGTCCTCGTCGTCAGCCCCCGTCGCTCCACGCTGGAGGGCATCCGCCACCGACTGACCAAGGTCGGTCTGCCGGGCCTGTGCGCGTCGCCGTCGACCCTCCGTCGCGACCTCATCCAGGCGATCACGCGCAACGAGCGGGCGATCCCGCCGCAGGTCGGCGAGGTCGACGACGCGCTCGTCCGGCTGCGTCGGGTCCTCATCGACTACCGCACCTCGCTGCAGGCGAAGGACCCCGATCTGCGTGTCTCGGTCATCGACGCACTCGAAGCGCTCTCGAAGCTCTCCAAGCTGCCGCACCCTCCGGGAACCCTGGTCCGACTCGACCGCCAGACGCTCGTCGGACTCGCAGCGGGCCGATCCCGCGCGGCGGAGGCGCTCGAAGGCGCGGCCGCCCTCGGTGAATTCCGCTACGGACCGGGTGACTCGCCCTGGTACGGCGCGTCGTTCGACACGACCGCGGAAGCGCAGGAGACCCACGACCTCGCCAAGCGCCTGCACCGCAAGGATCTGCCGCAGTTGCTGGAGCGCGCGTACGGCCTCATCGGGCAGACGCAGATGCGGCCGTTCGAGTCCATCGACGAGCTGGGCATCTACCTGCGACTCCTCGCGGACATCCGTGAGACGCTCGACCGCTTCCAGCCCGACGTCTTCGATCGGTCGCTTGCCGACCTCATCGTCGCGACGAGCCCGCGGAAGGACTCCGCCGCGATGTCGTCGGCGAGCCGCCGGCGACTCAAGGCCCTGGCGAAGGAATACCTGCGCCCCGGCGCGCACGTGCCCGACATGAACGCCGCCCTCCGCCGGATCCAGCAGCAGCGCACCCTGTGGCAGCGCTATGTGACGACCGGCGCGCCGCCCGAGGTGCCGCTCGGTATCGCGGACGTCGAGCAGGCGTACCAGACGGTCGCAGCGAAGCTCGAGCTGGTCGACCAGCCGCTCGGCATCGCCGACACCCCGGACCGCCTCGGACGCCTCGCGATCCCGAGTCTCGTCCGCACGATCTCCGAGCTCGCCGCCGAGTCGGAGGTCCTCCACAACCTCCAGGAGCGCACTGCGATCCTCGCCGGCCTCCGCGAGCAGGGTCTTGGCGAGCTCATCGTCGACCTGTCCCAGCGGCACGTGCCGCGGACGCGCCTGGCCGACGAGCTCGAACTCGCCTGGTGGCAGTCGATGCTCGAACTCGTGCTCACCGAGGACCGCGGTCTGCTCGGCGCGAACACGAGCGTCGTCGAGCGCCTCGAGTCCGACTTCCGACTGGTGGACGAGGCGCATGCGTCCGCGTCCGGGCAGCTCCTCGCCTCGCTGCTGGCCGACACCTGGAAGATCGGTCTCGTCGACCACGCCACCGAAGGTATGGCGCTCCGCTCGCTCCTCAAGCGCGATCGACCGCTCCGAGCGGCCGAGCTCGAGCAGGTGGCTCCGACGCTGTCCCGCGTCCTCG
Organism: uncultured Plantibacter sp.; assembly: GCF_963518075.1. Classification (NCBI taxonomy): domain Bacteria; kingdom Bacillati; phylum Actinomycetota; class Actinomycetes; order Micrococcales; family Microbacteriaceae; genus Plantibacter; species uncultured Plantibacter sp. The sequence continues at coordinate 182,734 of NZ_CAUQHZ010000003.1, read as the reverse complement.
CGCCGGTCTGGCTCGTCTCGCCGTACGAGGTGCCTCGCATCCCAGAGAGTGCGTCCTTCGACGCCGTCTTCCTCGTCGACGCTGGAGCGACGCTCCTCGCCGAGAACGTGGACGCCATCCGTCGTGCGCGTCAGGTCGTCGCCTTCGGTGACCCCGTGACGCAGAGTCCGTCACCCTTCGAGATCCGTCTGACGGATCAGGAGGCGACGCCCGAGCAGCACGCCGACGTCGCCGAGCTGCACCGTGAGTCAGCGCTCGAACAGCTGAGCTCGGTCCTGCCGACCCTCATGCTGACGCGCTCCTACCGCGCGGGAGGCGAGGACCTCGCCGAACTCGTCAACGAGCGGTTCTACGGTGGTCAGATCGATTCCCTGCCCTGGGCGGGTTCGTTCCTGGGCCACGGCAGCCTGAGCCTCGACTACGTGCCCGGCGGGCTCGGCATGCCCGACCCGGTCACCGGAGCGGTGGAGAGTGTCGACGTCGAGGTCGAACGGGTCGTGGAACTCGTCCTCGAGCACGCCTCGAACCGCCCGAAGGAATCCCTGATGGTCGTGACCGCGAGCGACAAGCACGCGGTCCGGGTCCAGCAGGCGGTCCTCGCAGCGTTCTCCCGTCGTGCCGACCTCTCCGATTTCCTCCTGCGCGAGCGGGCTGAACCGTTCACCGTCCTGACACTCGAGCAGTCCGTGGCCGAGAGCCGCGACCGCGTCATCTTCTCGATCGGGTACGGCCTCACTCCACACGGACGGGTCCTGTCCGACTTCGGCGCGCTGGGTCAGCCCGGCGGCGACCGGCTGCTCGCGGTCGGCATGACGCGCGCACGGCGGTCCATGGTGATCGTCTCGTGTGTCCGCCCCGAGGACCTCGACCAGAACCGGATCCAGCACGGCATCCTCGCGCTCGCACGCATCCTCACGGACACGTCGCGCCGCGCCTCCGAGGATCAGGCGACGCACGAGGCCGAGCCGATGCTCGTCGACCTCGCGACGCGCCTCGAGACACTCGGGATGCGGGTCGACATGGGCTACCGCGGCAAGCTCGCCCTGGTCGCCTCATGGGGTGGCCGAGCCGTCGTCGTCGAGTGCGACGAGGAATTGGGTGACGCGAGCCTCCGGGAGTCGCTGCGGCTCCGCCCCGACGTCCTGCGCCGCCTCGGCTGGCACTACGTCCGCGTGCACAGCTTCGACCTCTTCGCCGACGCCGAGGCGGTGGCGCAGCGCGTGGCCGGTGTGCTCGGGCTCAACACGACCGAGCACCTCGACACCGCGCCGATCGCCGTGCAGGTCCCACGCCACTGATGGTCGGACACTGATCATGCAGGACGATCAGGAGCCACGGATCGTCCGTCCCCGAGGATCGAGGCGGGCGATCCGCCCCGGTGCTCCCGGGACGGATCCCGCGCCGCAGCTGCCGGCCGATCCCGTCAAGGCTGCGGAGGACACCGACGCCGCTTGGGGCGGAGCCGCCAAACCCGCTGGCGGCGGTGGCAACGACGACGAGCTGCAACGCAACGTCCCGCCCCACTGGTGAGCGGGACGGGACGTCGGTGCTGCTCGACGAGTCGGACTAGCGGCCGTCGGTCGTGTCGTCGCGAGCGGGCGGCAGCGGAGCGCTCGTGCCCGTCTTCAGCACGTCGCGGATCTCGGTGAGCAGCGACAGCTCGCTCGGTGCTGCCGGCTCATCAGCGATCGTCGGCTTCGTCGTGACGCGCTTGAAGTGGTTCATCGGCAGCACGATGACGAAGTAGACGACGGCGGCGACCAACAGGAACTGGATGGTCGCGCCGATGAACGCGCCGAAGTGGATGACGGCAGGGTCGCCGTCGACCGTCGGGATGGAGACGTTGAACGCGTCGTTCAAGCTCTCCGCGCGGAAGAGCGCCCCGAGCAGCGGGTTGAAGATGTTCTCGACGAGCGAGTTGACGATGGCGGTGAACGCGGCCCCGATCACGACGGCCACTGCCAGGTCGATCACGTTGCCGCGGAGGATGAACTCCTTGAAGCCTTTGAGCATGGGGTCTCCCTGAGGATCGGGGATGGACAGGACCCTGGCTACGCTACCGGCTCAGGACGCGGCGCTCCCGGCGGAGGCCGGTGTGGCGCTGGAGCCGGAGCTGGAGGAGCCGCCCGAAGAGGAGGAACCGCCCGTGGTGTCCGAGGAGGACGAGCTCGACGACCCCTCCGAGGACTTCGAGGAGGCTGGGATGGAGCTCGAGCCCCTGCCTGCACCGGCACGGGAGTCCGTGCGGTAGAAGCCGGAGCCGTTGAACGTGACACCGACCGCGCTGAACAGCTTGCGCAGCTTGCCGGAGCACGCCGGGCACTCGGTGAGGGAATCGTCGGTGAAGGACTGCTGGACGTCGAAGGCGTTGCCGCACTCGGTGCAGCGGTAGGCGTAGGTGGGCACGGGGTCTCCTGGGATGTGGTGGGTCGGCGCGCTCAGCGGCGCGGTCTGACCTGGTCGAAATCGAGGATGCGGCTCGGGGTCACGGCACCGCCGACGGGTTCGTCGTGGATCTCGCTCGGGACCTCGTCGAGGATCTCGGTGTCGTACAGCACGGCGTAGACGGGAGGGCAGCGCTCCATCGAGCCGAGCGTCTTGTCGAAGTACCCGCGACCCCAGCCCATGCGCATGCCGTGGGCGTCGACGGCGGCCGCGGGGACGAGGATGAGGTCGACGTCGTTGATCGCGATGGGGCCGAGGGTGGTACCCACGACCTCGGGGGTGCCGGCGAAGCCCACCGTCTCGATGCCCTCTTCGCCGATCGTCCAGTCGAGGAGCCCGTCGGTGCGGGTGATGGGGAACAGGATGCGGATGCCCGCCTCCTGCGCCCATTGCAGGAAGGGCCTGGTGTCGGGCTCACTCGGGGAGGAGAGGTAGCAGGCGATCGAGCTCGCGCCGAATCGGGAGACCAGGGCTCGGAGGTTGTCCGTGAGGCCGGTGGTCGACCGTTCCTTCTCGAGGGAGGTGAGCAGCTCCCGCCGCTCACGGAGCTCGGCGCGCAGCGCTCGTTTCTCGTGTTCGGCGGGGCTCGTCATGCGACCCATTCTAAACGGCTCGTCGTCGCGCCCGGCTCGTTGCCCGTCGTCCTACCCGACATCCGCCGCCTCGTCCAGGGGTTCGGGGGATTTCACCCTCGATCGAGGGGGTATTCGGGTACTTCACCGACTCCACACGATAGGTTTTTCCTCATGACCACTCGTGTTACCAAAGCAGTCATCCCCGCAGCAGGTCTCGGCACCCGGTTCCTTCCGGCGACGAAGGCCCTGCCGAAGGAGATGCTCCCCGTCGTCGACAAGCCGGCCATCCAGTACGTCGTCGAGGAGGCCGTCAGCGCCGGGCTCGCCGATGTGCTCATGATCATCGGCCGCAACAAGAACGCACTTGCGAACCACTTCGACCGCGTGACCGAGCTCGAGCTCAACCTCGCGAAGAAGGGCGACACCCAGCGCCTCGAGAAGGTCAACGAGTCGAATGAGCTCGCCGACATCCACTTCCTGCGCCAGGGAGACCCGAAGGGCCTCGGCCACGCCGTCCTCCGGGCCAAGCGCCACGTCGGCGACGAGCCCTTCGCCGTGCTCCTCGGCGACGACCTGATCGACGCCCGCGACGTCCTCCTCGAGCGCATGCTCGAGGAGCAGGACAAGCGGAACGCGACGATCATCGCCCTCATGGAGGTCGACCCTGACTCGATCCACATGTACGGTGCGGCAGCCGTCGAGGCGACCGACGACTCCGACGTCGTGCGGGTGACCGGCCTCGTCGAGAAGCCTGCGAAGGAGGACGCCCCGTCCAACCTCGCCATCATCGGTCGCTACGTGCTGAAGCCCGAGGTGTTCGAGATCCTCGAGCGCACCGAGCCGGGCAAGGGCGGCGAGATCCAGCTGACCGACGCGCTCCAGGAGATGGCCGCCGACGTCGAAGGCACGGGCGGCGTCTACGGCGTCATCTTCCGTGGCCGTCGCTACGACACGGGCGACCGCCTCGACTACATCAAGGCGATCGTGCAGCTCGCGGTCGACCGCGAGGACCTCGGTCCCGAGCTGCGTCCGTGGCTCAAGGACTTCGCCGGGGACCTCGACTGACTCCAGCCGACGACACACGCCGCGCCCCGGGTCCGCAACCGCGGATCTCGGGGCGCGATGCTGTCGACGACGTGGTGTCGGTGCATCGGTGAGCGCTCCACTAGGCTCACCACAGAACGCGAGAGGGGTGGCACGGTGGCGCAGGTCGTACCCGTTCTGAGCAGTGGGCGAGTGAGCATCCGGCCGATCAAGGTCCGTGACGCGAGGCCGCTCGAGCGCGAGCTCGCGGAGAACCGAGCCTGGTTGCGCCGCTGGGAGGCGACGAGTCCCTACGGCCCGGTCCCGGCCGACAGCCGTGCGGCGATCCGGTCGCTGCAGAACCACGCGCGCTCGGGCGCGGGCCTTCCGTTCGTCATCGAGGTTGACGGGGAGTTCGCCGGCCAGCTCAACGTCTCCGGCATCACGTACGGATCGCTGGCCTCGGCGTCGATCGGCTACTGGGTCTCCCAGCGGTTCGCGGGTCTCGGTGCCACACCGATCGCGACCGCTCTGGCCACCGACCACTGCTTCACCGCCCTGCAGCTCCACCGGTTGGAGATCTGCATCCGGCCCGAGAACGCTCCGAGCCTGCGGGTCGTCGAGAAGCTCGGGTTCCGGTACGAGGGTCTGCGCCGCCGCTTCATCCACATCGACGGCGACTGGCGCGACCACTTCTGCTTCGGCCTCGTCCGCGAAGAGGTCCCGGGCGGCGTCCTCAACCGGTGGTTGGACGGCCAGGTCCCGAAGGACGCGTGTGTGATCCCCGAAGCCGACCGTCTCGCGGCCGCGTCGCCGTTCCCCCCTCGCTGAGCAGATAGCCGTTTTCCCCCTCCATCCGGGGACACACCCACCTGTTGATCGGTCTCAGGTCATCGACCCGCTACGGTCAGGGACATGGACGGCGGATTCCTGAGCGGTGGGGTGATCATTCTGGTCGCAGCGATGCTGTGGCTGGTGTACCTGGTGCCGTCGTGGGTGCGCGACAGTCAGTTCTCGGCCAGCGAGCGCAACGCGATCCGGCTGCAGCAGACGCTCCGTGTGCTCGCCGAGACCGCTGAGGTCCCGGAGGCCGTCCGGCTCGAGGCGACGTCGCGTGAGGTCGCCGCGCAGCGCAAGCTCCTCAAGCAGCTCGAGGCCAGGACGAAGGCGACGGCCGAGGCCGCGGCACGTGTCGAACTCGCCGAAGCCGATCGGATCCGTCGCGAGGAGGAGGCCAGGGCCGTGCAGGCCGAAGCCGCCGCCCGTGCCGCGGAGGACGCTCGTCGCGCCGCCGCTGCCGCAGCCCGTGCCGTGCAGCGCAACGCCCGGGCGGCGAAGCTCGCGCGGAGCCGTCGTCGCTCCAGGCTGCTCGCGACCACCGTGTTGGTCGCCTCCATCATCGGGTTCTGCTCCGGCGTGACCGCGTTCATCGCAGGTGGCGGTCTCGTCCTCGGTATCTCGTCCACGGTCGTCGGGCTGCTCGCGCTCTCTGCGCTCTCCCGGATGTCGCGCATCGCCCACCGTGCCGTCGCACCGGTACCGGCGGTCGCGGTCACGACCAGGCGTGTCGAGTCGGCGCTCTTCGAGTACAACGAGCCCGTCAAGGCGGCGTCGCAGGCGCAGACCTGGACCCCGACGTCCATCCCGAAGCCGCTCCACCTCTCCGAGGGCTCGTCGGCTGCCGCCGAGCTGGCGAAGGCCGACGCCTACGACCGCCTGCGTCAGGCGGCCATGCAGGAGGCCATCGCGTCCCGCGCCGAGCGTCTCGCGCCGGTCGTGCCGACGATCGTCCGACGTCCGGAGCCCGTCGCCGCTCCGCAGCCCGAGCGCGTCGAACCGCAGTCGGCCCCGAGTCGTTTCGCCTCGATGGGTGTCGTCGACGAGGGCGAGATCGCCGCCGGCGGATCCACCCTGTTGCAGCGTCGCCGCGCCGCGGGCTGAGTCCCGACCGCGCCCGTCCGGTCGTTCATGAACCGGTCACCGGCGACGGATAGACTCGTCGAGGGGGTTCGTCGCTCGGTTCTCGTCGGCGCCCTGGAACGCGAAAGGTGACCATGGGCGTGTGGCGGAAGAGCCGGCGGAAGCCGATGAAGCCCTACGTCGCGCCCCCTGAGGTGGCTCCGCCGCCGGTCGAGCACGCGGTCGAGGAAGGCCTCCTCATCGCGCGGTCCTGGACCGTGGTCGAGGTCACGAACTGGATCATCGAGCGTGCACTCCGCGACGGTGCGTCCTACGACGCCGAGGCGACGCAGGCGGCTGTCCGGCGCGAGCTGGGTCGCATGGCGGACGAGCAGGAGGAGTACGCGGACCTGGCACGGGAGGCGCGCCAGACGGCGTTCCAGCGGCGGGGGAGCGCTCGTCATCAGCACGACTACCGCGCTGGCGACCTGAGTGCCCTGTCCCGTCGCCGCGAGGTGTACTCGGGGCTCGCCGCCGAACTCCGTCGGGTGAGCAAGGACGAGGAGTTCGTCGCGGGGATCGCGGAGTCCGCTCGTGAGCGTGCGTGGGGCGACCTGGAGCGCGCCATCCAGGCGAAGCTCGACCGGGTCCTCGACGAGCCGGTCGTCGACGAGCACTATCGCCGTGCCCGGAGCCAGCGGCTCCGCTGGTTCCGGGATCTCGACCTCGCTGCCCTCATCGCCGCCAATCCCAAGGACGGCAGCATGCCGGTCGACGACGGCCCGAACCCCTACGAGGACTAGCGCGGTCGGTTCGAAACGGCTCGCCGGTTCTGCTAGCCTGGACGAGTAGTTGGGCCCATGGCGCAGTCCGGTAGCGCACCTCGTTCGCATCGAGGGGGTCAGGGGTTCGAATCCCCTTGGGTCCACCAGCTGCAACGACAACCCCGCGCCTCACGGTGCGGGGTTGTCGTGTTTCCGGGTGTCGGCAGCGTCCTGTCCCGTGTCGGCGGCGCCCCGCGTCCTGTACGGTCAGGGGCACGGCGCCGCTTCGGTTCCCGTGAACGGGACGAGCAGTCATGCCAGCAGCATCCGAACCGACCGTGCAGCACGACGCCGTCCTCGGGGTGATCGGCACCTCGCTGAAACCAGACGAACGACGCGTGCCGATCCACCCGGCGCACTTCGAGCGCATCCCGGAGGAGTTCCGGTCACGGATCGTCGTGGAGCACGGCTACGGTGCCCGGTTCGGTGTCTCCGACGAGGAGATCGCGCCCTCCGTCCGCTCGTTCGCGACGCGCGCCGAGGTCATCGCGCAGGCGGACGTCGTTCTGTTGCCGAAACCGCAGCTCGAGGATGTCCAGGAGCTCCGCGACGGGCAGACACTCTGGGGCTGGCCGCACTGCGTCCAGGACACCGCGCTGACGCAGCTCGCGATCGACAAACGGCTCACGCTGATCGCTTTCGAGGCGATGAACCACTGGGCCGCCGACGGCAGCTTCGGCTTGCACGTCTTCCACAAGAACAACGAACTCGCCGGCTACAGCTCGGTGATCCACGCGTTGGAACTCTGCGGCTCCACCGGCAGCTACGGCCGTCGCCTGACCGCCGTGGTCATCGGCTTCGGCGCGACCGCCCGAGGTGCGGTGACCGCGCTCAACGCCCACGGGATCCACGACGTGCGCGTGCTCACCAACCGCCGCGTCGCGGCGGTCGCGGCGCCCATCCACTCCGCCCGCATGATCCAGTTCGACCACGATGACGGCCCGTATCTGAGCGAGGTCATCACCGACGAGGGTCGCGTGCCACTCGCGCCCTTCCTGGCGGAGAGTGACATCGTCGTCAACTGCACCCTGCAGGACCCCAACGCACCACTGCTCTACCTCCGTGAGGACGACCTCGGCGCGTTCCGACCCGGGAGCCTCATCGTGGACGTCTCCTGCGACGAGGGCATGGCCTTCGAGTGGGCGCGCACGACCGGATTCGACGACCCGATGTTCACCGTCGGGCCCGGGGAGATCAACTACTACGCGGTCGACCACAGCCCCTCGCTGCTGTGGAACTCGTCCAGCTGGGAGAACAGCGAGGCGTTGCTGCCGTTCCTGCCCACCGTCCTGGCCGGCCCGGCCGCCTGGGTCGACAGCCTGACCGTCCAGCGGGCCGTCGAGATCCAGGACGGCGTCATCCGCAACCCTGCGATCACCGAGTTCCAGCACCGTTCGGCGGAGTACCCGCACGAGGTCCTCCCGGGCTGATCGGTTCTCGGCCGAGCGTTCAAGCAGCGGGCCGCGGCGGGCCTCTCGGTGAACCACTGACGGAGGCATCGCGCCCGGGAGGCCTCTCGCGGGCACTTCGACAGGCTCAGTGACCGGGGGTGGTCCACCCGGAACCCTCCGGTCCTCGAGCAATCGTTCCCCGCTCCCTGAGTGACCCCTTCCGGTCCCTGAGCCTGTCGAAGGGCACACGGGCGACCACACGAATCCGGCGCTGTTCACCCGGTCCCTGCGCCTGTCGAAGGGCACGCGGAGAACCTCACGAATCCGGCGCCCTCCCTCCGGTCCCTGAGCCTGTCGAAGGGCCCACGGAGGACTCCACGAATCCGGCGCCCGTTCTCCGGTCCCTGAGCCTGTCGAAGGGCACACGAACAACTTCCACAGTCACCCTCACTCGGCATCTGGAATGTCAGTGGTCCATGGTGGACTTGTCCCATGACCGAGACCCCCCTCACCGCGACCCGCGTCGGCGACGAATACGCCGCGCAACTCGCGGAGTTCTCGGACGAATACGCAGAGATCCAACGGCTGCGGGCAGCCCTCGACGCGCGTGAGGCCCGGCTCCTCGCCCGCTCCGCCGCCTACGCGGACGCCTTCGCCGACGCCACGGTCCCGGCGATCTTCCCGCCCGCGGAACGCCAGGCGCTCTCTCGTCGTTCGACGTGTGCGGCGCTCGCGATGGCGACCCGCACCCCTGAGCGGACCGTGCAGCGTGCGACGAACGACGCCGAGCGGCTCGTCAACGACGCACCGGCCGTGCTCGCCTCCCTTGAAGCGGGCCGGATCTCGGCCAGGCACGCGCAGACGATCATCGACCAACTCAGTGACGTGCCGACCGCGGGGCGGGCGGTGTTCCTCGCGGAAGTCTTGCAGGTTGCGGAGGAGTCCACCAACGCGAACCTTCGCAGGCGCGCCCGCGTCCTGCGTGAGCGCCTGCACCCGGAATCGATCACTGCGAGAGCGGTCCGGTCCGAGGCGGACCGCCGGGTCGAGTTCGAACCGGCAGCGGACGGCATGGCGTGGGTGCGCCTGTTCACGACGGCACCCATTGCGCAGGGCATCCTCGAGCGCGTCGAAGCGGCCGCCGCGGAGTCACGTAAGGTCGGTGACAACCGCACCTGCGCCCAGCTGCAGGCGGACGCCCTCGCGGCGCTCGCGCTCACCGGCGTAACCCCGGAAGACGTGATGTCGAGCCCGGTCCTCCCGCACCCGATCGAGGTCCAGGAGCACATCAAGCCGACCGTGCAGATCACGGTGCCGGCGCTCAGCATGGCCGGCGTCTCCGATGCACCCGGCATGCTCGACGGCTACGGCCCCATCGACCCGGAGACCGCCGCCCGCATCGCGGTGAACGCACCCAGCTTCACCCGGATCCTGGTCCAGCCGGAAACGGGTGCGGTCCTGTCCGTCGGGCGGCATCAATACCGCGTTCCGGCCGACCTCCAACGGGCGGTGCGGTTGCGGGACGGCACTTGTCGGGCACCTGGCTGCGGGAGACGGGCCCGGGCTTGCGATCTCGATCATTCCGTCGCCTGGGAACACGGAGGCACCACAGATGTGGGGAACCTCGCGTGCCTGTGTCGACATCACCACCGCCTGAAGCACCTGCCGGGGTGGAACCTCGACCACGGACCGGGTGGGGTCCTCGAGTGGACGACACCTGACGGCAAGCAGTACCGGACGGAACCAGACCCCGCACCGTTCTGACCCCCGCCGGTCCCTGAGCTGCGCCGCACTTCGACAGGCTCAGTGACCGGGGAGGACGGGCTCAGTGACCGGGAGAGGTGCACTTCGACAGGTTCGCTGACCGTGTGTGGGTGAGTCCGGAAGGCTCTGGTCCCTGAGCTTGTCGAAGGGCAGCCGGGTCGCGCCGGCTCAGCGACCGGGCGAGGCGTGCCTGGGTGTTCCGGGCCCCTGAGCCTGTCGAAGGGCGCTCGGGCGTGGCACTCCCGGGTGGCTGCACGGCCTGAGAGGTTCGTGGCAGGCCGCGCAAGCGGTCGAGCCCGGCATGCACCCGCCCCTACGCTGGACGCTTGCGCCGTACGGCATCGGTCGGCGGAGGAACACATGGTGCACGACCGACTCGAGGAGGCATGGATGTTCGTTTGGCAGAGCTGGTGGGGTGTCGCCGCAGCGGCCGGGATAGCGCTGATCGCAGCGCTCGTCGTCATCGTGATCGTGTCGGTCTCCTTCCGGATGGCGGCGCGACGGAGCGAGTGGCCGGGAGCGCTCGCCGGGAGTGCCCGTCACCCCTTCCGGGCCCTCGTGATCCTGGTGGCCGTGTGGCCCGCGGTTGCGGCGACGCTTCCCGATGAGACCGCCCGTGGGTTCATCGACCAGACCTTCCGGATCGCGGTCATCGCCGCGGCCACATGGCTGGTCGCCGCACTGCTCGCCTTCGTCATCGGGCTCGGCCAGGCGCGGTACCGCATCGACGTCCCGAACAACAAGGTCGCCCGCCGCATGCAGACGCAGCTCGCGCTCGTCCGTCGCTTGGCGATCGCGGTCGTCGTCATCGTGGGTGTCGCCTCGATCCTCCTGACGTTCCCCGGCGTCCAGGGCGTCGGAGCGAGCGTGCTGGCCTCCGCCGGTGTCGTGAGCATCGTCGCCGGCCTCGCCGCGCAATCCGTCCTCGGGAACGTCTTCGCCGGGATCCAGCTCGCCTTCAGTGACGCGATCCGCGTCGACGACGTCGTCATCGTCGAGGGGGAGTGGGGCCGGATCGAGGAGATCACCCTCACCTACGTCGTCGTCGGCATCTGGGACGACCGCCGCATGGTGCTCCCCTCCACCTATTTCACCTCCACGCCCTTCCAGAACTGGACGCGGAACACGAGCGAGCTGCTCGGATCGGTCGAGTTCGACCTCGACTGGTGGGTGAGCCCCGCGGTCATGCGGACCGAGCTGGAGCGCATCCTCGACCGCACCGACCTCTGGGACGGCCGGGCGCAGGTGCTGCAGGTCACGGACGCCGTCGGCGGCTACGTGCGCATCCGCATCCTCGTCACCGCGGTGGACGCCCCGACCCTCTTCGACCTCCGGTGCCTCGTGCGCGAGCAGATGGTCGAGTGGATCCTCGCGCAGAACCCGTCGGCGATCCCGCGCAACCGGGTGCAGATGGTCGAGCAGGAGCCTCGTCCGGAACCGAAGCGCGGCGGTCCGGTGACCGAGCCGGTCGGGCTGTTCAGCGGCAGTGCCGAGGCCGAACAGCGCGCGAGCCTCTTCACGTCGTCGATCACCCTGCCCGACCTGGACGACGAACCCGAACGCTGACCGTCGCGCGGCCGGGCGCGTGTGCACCGAATCGTTGTCGTTCCGGCGATCCTGTATGCGCTTCCCATCGCTACCATCAAGGGAACCTCGCCGGGTGACCTGCCGGCGGGCCGTCGGCGCTGCTGCCGACGTGAACGGACGGCGCCGGCCCGAACCCCGGCGACGGCATGCGAAGGAGACCGCGCGTGAACGACGACACCCTCTTCCTCACCGATGAGGACACCGCCGTCCCCGACGAACGCCCCGAACAGCGTCTCGAACGACGCTCCGCGTCCGTCCTCAAGCACCGGCTCCTCGAACAGGAACGCAAACAGTTCGAGGAGTCCCTCGCCTCGGCGAAGGCGGACGGTGCCCTCGAACGCGCGGCGGCCCTCATCGTCTCCGCTCGACGACGTTTCCTCATCGGGGCGTCGAAGTCCTTCACCTATGCGTCACTCCTCGCCGCAGACCTCAGCTACGGCCTCGCGAACGTGACGCTCATCGACGGCACCATCGTGCGTCCCCTCGACGTCCTCAGCGACGTTCGGACGAGCGACGTCATGATCGCCGTGTCGCTGCAGCGGTACCGGAAGTACACGATCGACTCCGTCGTCCCGTTCGCCGAGGCGGGAGGCAGCCTCGTGCTCATCACCGACGCCCCGGACGCCCCGTTGACCCCGTACGCCGACGAGACGATCGTCCTCGGCCGTGCCGAGGACGGACACCCGAGTTCCTCGATCGGGATCGCGCTCACCCTGCACGTCCTCGCCACGCTCACGACGGCCAGCGCCAAGGGCGCCGGCCGACGGGCGGTGGAGCGGGAGCGCCTAGCCGAGACGCTCGGGGTCTACGTCTCCGACGAGGGCTGAGCGCGGACCGGGCTCAGCTGCCCGAACCCTTCCCCTCGCGCACGATCGACAGGGGTTCCGTGATGTCCTCGAGGGACTTCCGCGCGGCGTCGACCCCGAAGATGAGGGCGACCAACCCGCCGAGGATCATCACGCCGGCGCCGACGAAGTATCCGACGGTGAGCGGCCCGCGGTCGGTGCCGTCGCCGATCAGGATCCCGTACAGCAGGGGCGCGACCGAACCCGCGATCTGTCCGATCGCGAAGAAATAGCCGATCACCTGGCTGCGGAGCTCGAGCGGGAAGATCTCGCTCACGGTCAGGTAGGCGCTGGACGCGCCGGCGGAGGCGAAGAAGAACGAGACGCACCAGAAGATCGTCTGCGTCGTCGCGTCGAGCGCACCGGCGTTGAAGAGCACCGCAGACACGGCCAGGACCGCCCCCGAGACCCCGTAGGTGAGGAAGATCATCTGGCGACGACCCCAGGTGTCGAACAGCCTGCCGAGGAGGAGCGGGCCGAGCAGGTTGCCGATCGCGAAGGGGAAGAAGTAGTACTGCGTCGACGAGGGGCTCGTGCCGTAGAAGTTCTGCAGCACGAGCGCGTAGGTGAAGAAGATCGCGTTGTACAGGAACGACTGCGTGATCATCATCGCGAGGCCGACGAAGGTACGCTTCGGGTACTTCGAGAAGAGGACGCCGAAGATGGTCCGGATCGGGATGTGGCCCTGGGCCTGCACCGTGAGCGCCTTCGACTCGTCGACCGGCTCGATCGTCCCGCCCTGTTTGCGGACGGTCGCCTCGATGTCGTCGACCGTTGCCTCCGCCTCCTGTTCCCGACCGTGCGTCATGAGCCAGCGCGGACTCTCGGGGATGTGGCGTCGCAGGAAGATGATGGCGAGGCCGAGGACTGGCCCGATGAAGAACCCGATGCGCCAGCCGACGTCCTCCGCGAAGTAGTCGGTGTTCAGCAGGAAGAGGTTCGCGGCCGATCCGAGGGCGGCGCCGCCCCAGTAGGTGCCGTTGATGGCGATGTCGACGTGCCCGCGGTACTTCGACGGGATGAGCTCGTCGATGGCCGAGTTGATCGCCGCGTACTCGCCGCCGATGCCCATACCGGCGAAGAACCGGAAGATGGCGAGGAACCAGAACGTGGGGGACAGGCCGGCGATGCCACTCGCGACGAGGTAGATCGCGAGGGTCAGGATGAAAAGCTTCTTGCGGCCGAGGCGGTCCGCCATGCGGCCGAAGACGAGGGCTCCCGTCACCTGGCCGAGCAGGTAGATCGTCCCGAGGAGGCCGACCTCCGCCGCCGACAGCCCCAGCGACTTCTGGAATCCGGCGGAGGCGACGATCTGGATCTCGAGGCCGTCGAGCACCCACGAGAAGCCGAGACCGACGACGATCATCCAGTGGAACCGGGTCCACGGCAGTCGGTCCATCCTGGCGGGGACGAGGCTCCGCACCGGGGCCGGCTGCCCGGAGGTCGACGTGTTCGACATGGAATGGCTCCTTCCACGGCCGTCCCGTCGACGGTCGATCCGGGAGATGACGCTACTCCCGCGGCGGGCATCGGACGTCGCCGATCGGTGCCCCTTGACTTCGTCCTGGCGGAGGAGCACCCTACGCCCGGCACCCCGTGCGATGGCGCCCGGTGGCGCGGAATGGTCGTACGCTCGAAGCGCGACGAGATCGCGGACGGCTGCCGAGGGCCGTCGAGGAGGAGGCGGCATGCACCTGGTCGAGGACAGCACCGAGACGGACATCACACGGGTCTTCCAGGACCGGATCACCTCCGGCGTCGCCCCGGGATCGTACGTCGCCGTGTTCGACCGCGAGCGGGTCCGGTTCGAACAGGGGTTCGGCGGAGTCACCGTGGGCGGTCCGGTGCCCGACGCCGACACGCTGTTCCGCATCGCCTCCTGCACGAAGAGCTTCACCGCCGCCGTGCTCCTCATCCTCCGCGACGCCGGCCGCCTCGACCTGGACGCACCGGTGGACGGGTTCGTGCCGGAGTTCGCGCCGGTGCTCCCTGACGGCATCGCCGTCCGTCCGACCGTACGGATGCTCCTGACGATGTCGGGTGGGCTCGGAACGGACGATCCGTGGGGTGACCGCCAGGAGTCGATCACCGTGGACGAGTTCCGGCGGCTGCTCGTGCGCGGCGTCCGATGCGTCACGACACCCGGGACGGCCTTCTCCTACTCGAACCTCGGCTACGCGTTGCTCGGGCAGGTCATCGAGCGTGTGACCGGTGGCTCCTACATCGATGCGGTGACCTCGCTCCTGCTGGAGCCGCTCGGGCTCGGCGCAGTGTTCGAGCGACCCGAGGGCGACGGGGCGGTCACGGCGACCGGTCATCGTGTCCGCCGCGAACGGGCCGTCGATGAGGACGGCCGATTCGTCGAGGTCCCGTTCTCCGGGCCCGGGGTCTTCTCCTCGATCGGCGGGCTCTTCGCCTCGGCCTCCACCCTGATCGGATGGGTGCGCTGGCTCGACGGCGCGTGGACCGGGGACGAGACCGGACCGCTGTCGAGCGCCAGCCGCCGCGAGATGCAGCAACTGCACCGGCTGGCTCCGTCGCGGCCCACGCTCGACGGCGTGCCGCCGAGACTCGCGCTCGGCTACGGCTTCGGCCTCTTCGTCGAGGAGGACGCCGACCTCGGGACGCTCGTCTCGCACTCGGGCGGCTACCCCGGCTACAGCGCCCACATGCGGTGGCACCCGACATCGGGGTTCGGCGTCGTCGCCTTCGAGAACGCCGGCTACGCGGCCGTGGCGAAGCCCGCCGAACAGGCCTTGCGGCTGGCGATCGCGGGAGCCCAGGCCTCCGGCGAGCTGCTGGAACCGGCGATCCGCCCTTGGCCGGAGACCCTCGTGGCGTCGATGACCGCGACCGGGCTGCTGTCGCATTGGGACGACCGCGTCGCCGCGTCGCTGTTCGCCGAGAACGTCGCCCTCGACCGACCGCTGGACGAGCGACGCGAGGCGGTCGACGCCGCTGTCACCGCCGTCGGTGGCATCGCCGAGGTGGCTTCGGGACGTGCGACGCCGATCTGCGATTCGCCTGACCACCTGGTCTGGTTCGTCGAGGGGACGGAGGGTCGCCTCCGCCTGGAGGTCCGGATGACACCTGTGCTCCCGCTCCGGGTCCAGACCTTCACGGTGACGGTCGACGACCAGGGCGAGTGAACGCCGAACGCCGGCAGCTGAGGCTCAGCTACCGGCGTTCAGGTGGAACAGGGTGGTTCGGTTCAGCCGATCGAGTCGTCGTCACCGTTGCCGTTGCGGTTCGTCGGGGAGATGTCCTCCGTCGACTCGACGTACTCGTAGTCGGTCGTCGTCGGGCCGTCGTGGTCGCCGGTGTTCGTCGCTTCGCCGACGGGGCGGTAGATGAGCTGGCCTTCGCCGTAGGGCAGGACGAGCTCGCCGTCCTGACCGTCTTCGAGCGGGATGATCTCGCTGTCGAGCGGGCCGCCGGTGAGTTTCGCAAGAGTCTGTGACATGTCGCCAGCCTAGCCCCGACGACTGTCAGAGTGCTGCGATGGTCCAGGACACCCGGTGTGGTGTATTGGGAGCCAGGACGACGAGGTCGGTCCCGGTCGAGAAGGCGTCGGGGGGACAGGTCATCGGTTCGACCGCCAGTCCCAGTCGGTTCAGCTCCGCGATGGGCTGATCGGCCGTGTGCACCTGGACCCAGGGCAGACCGTCACCCCAGTGCATGGCGACGCCGCTGCCGGAGGGCGTCGTCACGCGCACCGTGACCCGGCCGTCGACGTCGCGATCGAGCGCCGTGTACGCGTGATCGATGAAGGTGTCGCCGATGGTCCGGGGTGCGCGGAAGTCGAAGTGCTCCGTCGCCTCCGTATCGACCGGCTCCAGCGAGACCGGGATGAGCCGGTCCGGCGTGACGGTGAGCACCTCGGCGGCGGGCAGCTCCAGCGTCCAGTCGTCGACGCGACCTTCGCCGGCGACGAGATACGGGTGCGGCCCGGTGCCGTAGGGCGCGTCGACGTCACCGAGGTTCAGCGCCTCGACGTCGGTGTGGAGTCCCTCGTCGTCGAGCGTGTAGGTCGCGGTGACCTGGACTCGGAACGGATAGCCCTCCTGCGCCTCGACGACCACGCGGAACACCGCCGACGCCGTGCTCGACGCCACGAGTTCCCACTCCGACCAGGCGGCGAGCCCGTGGAGGGCGTGTCCGCGAGCGGGTTCCGTGAGTGCGAGCTGGTGGTCGACGCCCGCGAAGGTGTACCGGCCGTCGACGACGCGGTTGGGCCACGGGGCGAGCATGGCGCCGCGGAACGCCGGACGGACCTCCTCGGCGTCGAACGGGACCACGAGGTCTCGGCCGTCGTGCCGCAGGAACCGCAGCGAGGCACCGACCGAGGCGATCGACGCGGTGTACGCACCGTGCTCGAGATCGACCCGCCGTCCCGAGATCGGACGTCGGTCGACGGAGGCGGACGGGGACACGGCGCTGGTGGATTCGGTCACGGCCCCATTCTGTCGCATCGACGCCGACCGACCCTGTCGGCGGGCCGGCGCGGGTCGGTCGATGGGACGCGGCTCAGTCGAGGGATCGGCCGCGCATGTCCGAGAGGAACAGCGCGGCGACCGCGGCGACGACGAAGAAGGCGGCGAACACGGAGAAGAGCAGGGCGTTCCCTCCAAGGAGGAGCACCGGAACCGACAGCGGGGCGATGATCGAGGCGATGCGACCGATGCCGGCGGCCCACCCCGCCCCCGTCGCACGGAGCGCCGTCGGATACAGCTCCGGGGTCGTCGCGTACAGGGCGCCCCAGGCGCCGAGGTTGCAGAAGGACAGGCACATACCGAACACGATGATCATCGGTTCGGTCGTCGCCGTGCCGAACAGGACCGCCGACACCGCGGAGCCCGCGAGGAAGGTCGCGAGGGTCTGCTTCCGGCCCCAGGCCTCGATCAACCACGCCGAGACGGCGTAGCCCGGGATCTGGGCCAGGGTGATGATGAGGGTGAAACCGAAGGACCGCACGAGCGAGAAGCCGGAGGCGACGAGGATCGTCGGGATCCAGATGAACGCACCGTAGTAGGAGAAGTTGACGCAGAACCACACGATCCACAGCGATCCGGTGTCGCGGCGGTGCGTGGGCACCCACAGTCCACGGAGGCGCTCGCGGGCGGAGAGCCCTGCGCTCACGGGGGTGTCGGTGGTGGTCTTACCGGCGGCCTCCGGGTGGGCGACGCCGGCCGATGCCTCGAACTCACGGACGACGGCTTCTGCCTCGCGGTGGCGCCCACGCGACTCGAGGAAGCGCACCGACTCCGGCAGTCGCGTCCGCACGATGGCCGCGTAGACCGCGGGCAACGCGCCGATGGCGAGCGCCCAGCGCCACCCGTCGTCGCTCGTCGGCACGACCAGGTAGCCGATGAGGGCGGCGGCGATCCATCCGATCGCCCAGAACGCCTCCAGGAACACGATGATCCGCCCGCGGATCCGTGGCGGGGCGAACTCGCTCATGAGGGTCGAGGCGACGGGCAGCTCGGCGCCGAGTCCGAGGCCGACGATGAACCGCAGCACGATGAGCACGCCGAGTCCCCAGGCGAGGGCCGACGCGCCCGTCGCGATGCCGAACACGAGCAGGGTGATCGCGAAGACGTGGCGTCGACCGACCCGGTCGGCGAGCAGACCGCCGAGCGTCGCACCGATGGCCATGCCGAGGAACCCGGCTGAGGCGATCCAGGAGAGCTCCGTGTTCCCGAGCTGCCACTGCACGGCGAGCTGGGCGAGCACGAAGGACACGAGTCCCACGTCCATGGCGTCGAGGGCCCAGCCGACGCCGGAACCGACGAGCAGTCGCCCGTGGGCCTTGGTGAACGGGAGCGCGTCGAGGCGCTCGCTGCGGGTGCGGGGTGTGGTGGGGGCGGTGGACACGTCACCATTCTGGTGCAGGATGTGCCCGCCGGCGCCGGTCCGTCGCAGATAGGCTGACGACACGAACTGCAGGCGTGCGGCCGGGCAGTTCACCCGCTCCGCCCGCCGTTCCGTCGAAAGGCCACTCCCGTGACCGATGCACCGCCTCCCGACCCGCAGCAGCCTGACGGCCGCCCGCCGCAGTGGCCGACGGGTCAGCAGCCGCAGCAGCCGTATGGTCAGGCGCAGCAGCAGCCGTATGGCGGGCAGCCACAGCAGCCGCCGTATGGGCAGGGACCGCAGCAGCAGAACCCGTATGGCGGGCAGCAGCAGAACCCGTACCAGCAGAACCCGTATGGCGGGCTGCAGAACCCTCATCAGCAGAACCCCTATGGCGGGCAGCAGAACCCTCACCAGCAGAACCCGTATGGCGGGCAGCAGAACCCCTCCGGCGGGCAGCCGTACCAGCCGCAGCCGCCGTATCAGCCGCAGCAGAACCCGTACCAGCAGCAGCCACCGCAGGGCCCTCCCGGGTACGGCCAGCAGCCGCCGCCTCCCGGTGCCCCGAAGCGCAAGCGGACGGGGCTCATCATCGCCCTCGCGGTCGGTGTCCCGCTCGTGTTGGCGGCGATCATCACCGTCATCGCCCTCGTGCTCACGCAGGGTGGCGCGCCGGTCGCGGACCCGAGCCCCACCCGCTCGGCCACGCCGACGAAGACCGCGTCTCCGACGCCCACGGAGACGGACTCGACGCCCGAGCCGACCAAGACCTACGTCACCATTCCGCCGGATCTCGATTTCGCAGCAGGACAGGACGTCCCCACCGACTGGACGGCCTACCTCACGAACGACTTCGACTCGTCGTGGGCGGCAGCGGGTCAGGACGCGAACGGGATCGACATCTACACGAACGCCTCGACCTCGTGTGAGGTGCGGCTCGGCAACATCGCACTGACTCCGGAGGAGATCGCCGTCGGTGACGACCAGCGCTCGAGCGACGCCTATCTGTCGAAGTACGTCGGGGCCGACTACGTCAAGGCGGACGGCACGACCGAACAGCTGAACTACAACAGCGGTGGCGGGCTCATCGAGTTCCGGGTCCTGTCGTGGACGCAGGCGACGGGGGAGCGCACCTACTGGGGCGTCCGGTCGCTCACGAAGATGGGGACGCTGGTCGTCTTCACCTTCACGTGCAAGGACCAGGGCTCGCTCGACCTGCTCGCAAGCGACGTCGTGAACCTCATCTCCGTGGAGCTGCTCCCGAAGCGCTGACCGGTCCCGTCGTCAGAACGCGCGGAGGACCGCCTGCGCGACCGTGAAGATCGCGAGGCCGGCGAGCGCGCCGACGATCGTGCCGTTCAAGCGGATGAACTGCAGGTCGCGTCCCACGAGCAGCTCGATCTTCTGGGTCGTCTCCCGGGCGTCCCAACGCTCGACGGTCTCGGTGATGATGCTCGCGATGTCGTGCCGGTAGCGGGTGACGACGTAGGACAGGGCGTCCGCGACGCGGGTGTCGACGCGGGTGGAGAACGCCCGGTCGGTCGACAGCCGCCGACCGAAGTCTGCGATGGTGCCGGCGATCCGCACGCGGAGGTCGCTGTCGGGGGCGTCGAGCGCCTCGAGGAACGCGCTCTTCGCGGCCGTCCAGGTCTTGCCGGCGACCTCCCGGACGCGAGGACTGTCGATGACCTCGTGTTTGGCGTTCTCGAAGCGGGTGATGGTCGCGTCGTCGTGCTGCAGCTGCTCCGCGAGCTCGCCGAGGTACCCGTCGAGGGCATGACGGAGCTGGTGGTCGGGGTCCGCGCGGACGGCCTGGACGAAGGACACGGCCTCCCGGTAGAGCTTGTCGTCCACGAGCCGGTCGACGAAGGACGGCACCCAGGTCGGCAGACGGCTCGAGACCAGGCGCTCGAACGCCTTCGGGTTCGTGCTCAGCCACTCACCTGTGCGGTCGAGGAGGAGGTCGACCGCGTCGTGGTGCGCGCCCACGCCGACGATGTGCTCGACCCAACGGCCGATGTTCGGGGCCCACTGCGGGTCGATGAGGTGTTTGGACGCCAGCGCCTCGATGACCTCGCGGACGTCGTCGTCGGACAGCGTCTCCAGGAGGCCCCGCACCGCGATGGCCCCCTCGGCGGTGACCCGCTCGGCGTTCGCGGGCTCGGACAACCATCCGCCGAGCTTCTCGGAGACGGAAACGGACGCGAGCTTCTGCCGCACGACCTCCTCGGAGAGGAAGTTGGTCTCCACGAACTCGCCGAGGCTGACGCCGATCTCGTCCTTGCGCTTCGGGATGATCGCCGTGTGGGGGATCGGGATGCCGAGCGGGTGCCGGAAGAGGGCGGTGACGGCGAACCAGTCCGCGAGCGCCCCGACCATGCCGCCCTCGGAGGCGGCTCTGACATACGCCAACCACGGGTAGCGCCCCTCGAGCGCGAACGCGACGGCGAAGATGACCGCCATGACGAGGAGCAATCCGGTGGCGAGGCGTTTCATCGATCGCAGGGCTCGCGCACGGTCCGCATCGGCGGCGGTGAGTTCGAGTGTGGGGGAGCTCGTCATCCGCCCATCCTAGGCTCGTCGACCGTGTCCTCCGGTCCGATCGAGCAGGAGGGCACCGTACCCCCTGGTGGTACTCTGAGCCGGTGATCGAAGACATCAAGAAGCGGGCCCTGCACCGGACGAAGATCCTCGAGGGCCAGATGCGCGGCCTCGAGAAGATGATCGAGAACGAGGACTACTGCATGGACATCATCACGCAGTCGCTCGCCATCCAGAAGTCGCTGGGATCGCTCAACAAACTGCTCGTCGAGAACCACCTGCTGACGCACGTCACGCAGATGTTCGAGGAGGGCGCGGACAGCAAGGACGCCGCGGTCGGCGAGCTCCTGCGGATCTTCGAGCTCAGCAACAACCGCGGCTGAGCCGAGTCGTCAGGCCGGCCCGAGCCGTCACACGGGCCCGAGCCAGGCGTTCGCGACGGTGGCGTGGGCGGACTCGTCGTCGGAGGGATGGAACATCCCGGCGAGGACGTCGCGGTACAGCCGGCCCAATTCGCTCGCGGCGAAGTAGCTGCCGCCGCCGGCGACCCGGATCGCCTGATCGACGACCTCGCGGGCGGTCTCCGTCGCGCGGACCTTGAGCCCGACGAGCTTCGGGAACCAGAGCGCGCCGTGGTCGACCCCGTCGTCGAGGTCCCGGGCGATGCCGGCGAGCTGCGGCAGCATGCCGTCGTAGGCGATGGCGGCCGCCGCGATCCGACGGCGGATGTCGGGGTCCGCCGCGTAGCTCGCGCCACCGGCCTTCTTCGACGTCTTCCGGTGGGCGGTCTCGACCGCGAGTCGGAGGGCGCGTTCGCCGATGCCCGTGTACACGGCGGCGATGAGGGTCTCGAAGCAGGCGAAGATCCCGAAGACGATGGGGTCCGGGTTGGGCCCGGGGTCGAGGCGTCGGACGATGTGCTCCGCCGTCGACTCGGCGCCCTGGAGCAGGGTCGTCCTGCTCTGGCTGGCGCGCATCCCGACGGTGTCCCAGTCGTCGAGGATCTCGAACCCGCCGCGCGAGCGCTCGATGAAGCCGTAGACGACCTTCGGACCGTCGGCCGAGGTCGTGTCGAGCCCGGTCGTCCCCAGCCACGTCCACGCGGGTGACAACGAGGTGAAGATCTTCCGGCCGTGGAACCGATAGGAACCGTCGGGGCCCGGACGGGCTTCGGTGTCGGATCCGAAGAGCACGAGGTCGTTGCCCGCCTCGCTCACGCCGAACGCGTAGAGCTCGTCCCCGGCCGCTCCCTCGAGGACGAAGCGGAGCGAGTCGTCTCCTCGAGTGTGGAGCAGTCGCGCGACCCCCGTCCACACGAGGTGCATGTTGATCGCGAGGGCGGTCGCCGGGGCGGCGGTGGCGAGCCGGGACTGGAGCAGCGTGACCTCGCTCATGCCGAGGCCGAGGCCGCCGAACTCCTCGGGGACGAACGCCCGGAGGTAGCCGCACGCTCGCAGCTCCGCGAGGTCCTCGTCGAAGAAGGCGTTCTCACGGTCCGCCACGGCGGCACGTTCGCGGATGCGCTCGACGAGCCCGTCACTGAGGATCGAGGCGGGGTCGAACGATCGATCGGACGGGTGGTGCTGCGCTTGAGCGGTCACCGGTCCATTGTCGCATCGGGCCCGGCCGAGGTGGCAGGTGTCTGCGAGCGGCGAGCGGCGCGCCGGCGGCCCGACCTGACGAGGAGGACCACGACCGCGGCGACGACCGCGAGGGGGAGCAGCCACGGCACCAGGACGCCGACCACGACGACGAGCCCCGAGCAGGCGGCGACGAGCGCGTTCCACCCGGCGACCACGCCGCCCCAGAAGTCGGTGGGCACGCCCGGCGCGACCACGCCTGGGGCCACGAAGCTCACGAACACGGAGGAGAAGTCGACCTGGTCGGCGAGCGCGTCGCGCTGGGCGACCAGCCCGTCCAGTTCCGCCTGCCGCTGGGACAGGCTGGTCTCGGCGGCGAGGAGGTCGGCCGTCGTGGTCGAAGCCGCCATGAGTCCGAGCAGTCGGTCGACGGAGGCCTGGAGGGCGGTGACCCGCGCGTCGAGGTCGGCGGCCTGTGCCGTGACGTCCACCGCGGACACGGAGAGGCTGTTCACCGTGCCGAGTGCCTGCAGCTGTGCGAGCACGTCGTCGAAGTCGTCGGCGGGGATGCGGACCGTCAGGGTCGCCTGCGCGGCCTGGTCGGAGGTGCCCGGAGTCTCGTCGCGGCTGTCGACGCGCCCGCCCGCCTCGGTGACGATCCGGGTGGCGTCCGTCGCGGTGCTGATCGGGTCGTCAGCGGTGACGGTGAGTGAACCGGTCGTGACCACCTGCTGTTGCGTGAGGTCGGGGGAGGCGGCGCCGTCGACGCCGAGCTGCGCGTCGCCGGCGACCTGGCCGGGCGCGGGCATCGCAGCTCGCGAGTCGCTGCCGGCCTCGGTGCTCGACCCGGCCGAGCAGCCCGAGAGGACGAGCCCGACGAGGACGGCCGAGACCAACACGGTGGTGGTGCGGATCACTGCTGAGCGCTTCATGGCATCACCCTAGGGAGCCGTCGCACCGCGGAGGTGCAGGGACCCTGGGAAGCGGGTCACGATCAGGTCTCACGACGCGCGTCACCCCAGGGAGCCGCGGTGCAGGGACCGTGGGAAACAGGTCGCGATCAGGTCTCGCGTCGCGCCCGCTGCTCGAGTTGCAGCTCGGCCCAATCACCGATGGCCTTCGTGGTCTCCGCCGGGCGGTCCCGGTGCACGTTGTGACCTGCACCCTGGACGATCGTCAGGCTGACCTGGCGGTTCGCGAGGACCTCGGCGGCGAGCGCGCCGCGGAAGAGGCTGTACACCTCCGGGTCGGAGGCGATCACGAAGGTCGGGTTGCGCAGAGCGGCCGCCGCAGGACGGACGTCCCACGGGTGGTTCTGCTC
The DNA here is from genome assembly GCF_963518075.1 of uncultured Plantibacter sp. Classification (NCBI taxonomy): domain Bacteria; kingdom Bacillati; phylum Actinomycetota; class Actinomycetes; order Micrococcales; family Microbacteriaceae; genus Plantibacter; species uncultured Plantibacter sp. The sequence goes on along the minus strand of NZ_CAUQHZ010000003.1, from coordinate 159,086 downwards.
GCTCGTCTGCTCGATCGCCCACCGGCTCGCCTCGGACACCGCCTGGACCTTGATCTCCACGTCCAGTGGGTGCCACTCCGGGTTCTTCGCGCGGACGGAAGCGATCGTGTTGTCGGCGAAGGCGGCCTCCTGGCTGGCGCGGATGATCTCGGCGTCGTGGTCGTCGAGCGCGATGGCGGGGTCGAGCAGCACGACCGCCGCCGCCCACCGGGGATCGGCTGCGGCGGCGACCGCGGTGGCGGCGCCTCCGAGCGAGTGTCCGACGACGAGGTCCCACGCGGCGTGCCCGACGCCGGGCACGGGGGTCGGCCTGGTGGCCAGCAGATCGGCGGCGTAGGCCTCGACCCGGTAGTCCAGCGCACGAGGGGCGACGCCGTGGCCGCGGAGGTCGACCGCCTCGACGAGCCAACCGCGATCGGCCAGGGCGGCGCAGATGCGCCAGGTGCTCGGACCGTTGCTGCCGAGTCCGTGGACTACGAGCGCCCGAGCCGGCGCATCGTGACGACCCCAGCGGTGACGCGGGAGCTCCACGGGCGTGATCGTGCGGGCGGCGAGGCTGGACGCGGTGTCGACGACGGGCTCGGTCATGGGTTCAGCCTACGGTCTCGCGTCAGTCGAGCCGGTCCGGGTCGGTGCCGGTGCGCTCGCCGTTCTCGAGCGCCGAGATGGCGGCCAGGTCGTCGGCATCGAGGGTGAAGTCGAACACCGCGAAGTTCTCCGCGATCCGCGCCGGTGTGGCCGACTTGGGGATGACGATGTTGCCGAGCTGCAGGTGCCAGCGCAGCACCACCTGCGCGACCGTGCGCCCGTGCTTCCGTGCGATGGCCCCGAGGTCGGAGGTGGCGTCGTATCCGTCGGCGGCGGGCGTGAAGAAGCGGCCGCGGGCGAGCGGCGACCAGGCCTCCGTCGCGATGCCGTGTGCCGCGTTGACGGCGCGCAACTCCCGCTGGGGGAGGAACGGGTGGAGTTCGACCTGGTTGACGGCCGGGGTGACCTCCGCCGACTCCAGGAGTCGTTCGAGATGGCTGCGGTGGAAGTTGGAGACGCCGATGGAGCGCGTACGTCCTTCGGCCCGCAACCGCTCGAGCGCGCGCCAGGTTTCGCGGTACCGGTCCTGCCCCGGGGCCGGCCAGTGGATGAGGTACAGGTCGACGTGGTCGAGGCCGAGGAGGTCGAGGCTCGTGTCGAACGCGCGCAGCGTCTCCTCGTACCCCTGATCGGTGTTCCAGACCTTCGTCGTGACGAAGAGTTCGTCGCGGGCGATACCTGACTCGCGGATCGCGACGCCGGTGCCTCGCTCGTTGCCGTACAGCGACGCGGTGTCGATGTGGCGGTACCCGACCTCCAACGCCGTCCGCACGATCTTGGTGCTGGCGAGGTCCGGGACCTTGTAGACGCCGAAGCCGAGCTGGGGGATCGTGTGCCCGTCGTTGAGGAGGACGGTCGGGGTGCTGTCTGCCATGGCACCAGTATCCTCGACAGGGCCACCGTCACCGTCGAAAGGGAGCCCATGCCGCAACTCATGATCGTCACCGGGAGCGTCCGTCCCGAGCGGGTGGGCGGCGCCGTCGCCGGCGGGGTCGCCGGCGTGGCGGAGACGGACGAGCGATTCACCGTCGACGCGGTCGATCTCCGGGAACTGGCGTTGCCGTTCATGGACGAGCCCGCGCACCCGCGGAAGCGTGCCTACGTCCACCCGCACACGATCTCCTGGAGCGAGCGGGTCGACCGGACGGACGCCTTCGTGTTCGTGACGCCCGAGTACAACTACAGCTACGCGCCCGCCCTCAAGAACGCGCTCGACTACCTCATGCACGAGTGGGCGCGGAAGCCGGTCGGGGTCGTCAGCTACGGCGGGCTGTCGGGCGGAACCCGTGGCGTCGTCGCCCTTCGGCCCGTGCTGCAGGCACTCGGTCTCATCAGTACCGGTGCGAACGTGGAGATCCCGTACGTCTCACGACAGATCGCCGACGGCGTGTTCACGCCCAACGACCGCCAGACGACGATGTTGCCGATGCTGCTGGGCGAACTGGCCGCACTCGACGAGGCCCTCGCGCCGCTGCGCGCCGACCACTGAGGGGGGCGGCTCAGGACGGGTGGGTGTTGATCGGCTCGGTGTCGGGGATCGGGCTCGCATCGCGGCCGCGGAGGTCGGGGTGCCAGCGGTGACCGATCCAGGGGATGACGAAACCGAGCAGCGCGAACAGGCCGGCGACCCAGAACGCGCCGACCGCTCCGGAGCCGTCGATGAGGAAGCCGGCCGCCGCCGAACCCATCGCGGCACCGATGAGCTGACCGGTGCCGACCCAGCCGTAGGCCTCGGCCGTGTCGCTGAACTTCACGCTCGCCGAGACGATGGCGAACAGCACGGCGAGGGCCGGTGCGATGCCGATGCCCGCGACGAAGAGGGTGATCGACAGCCACCAGGCGTTGAGGAAGAGGCTCGCGACGGCGAGTCCGGCGAAGACGATGAAGATGCGGCGCGCCAGCGCGTAGGGACCGATCGGGGTGTGTCCGAGGGCGAGGCCGCCGGCCAGCGAGCCGACCGAGAAGATCGCGAGGACGATACCGGCTTCGAGGCCGTCGTGCCCGAAGGTCGCGACGACGCCCGCCTCGACGGCCGAACAGGCGCCGATGAGGAGGAAGCCGACGACGGTGGCGAGGAGGACCGGCGGGCGCTTGAGCACCTGCCCGAGCTTGCGACGGCTCCTCGGGATGCGCACGCGCCCGACCTCCGGTGAGGAGATGAACCACAGGCAGCCGACGACCATGATCACCGCCGCCAGGGCGATGCCCCAGACCGTGCCGACCTGGGTGGACACGAAGGTGGTCACGACGGGCCCGAGCACCCAGATGATCTCCTGGGCCGAGGCGTCGAGGGAGAACAACGGGGTGAGCTGCTGGGAGGTGACGAGCTTCGGGTAGATGGTGCGGACCGCGGGCTGGACGGGCGGGGTGCTCAGCCCGGCGACGAATCCGACCGCCATGTACGCGGGGACGGTCATGGTGACGAGGGCGATGGTCGTGACGGAGACGGCACACACCGCGAGGGTGAGGAGGAGCACCTTGCGGATGCCCCAGACGCCCATCCACCGGCTCGTGAGGGGGCCGGCGATCGCCTGCCCGATGCTCGTCGCGGCGAGGACGAGCCCGGCGGCCCCGTAGGACCCGGTGACCTGTTCGATGTGGAGCAGGAAGGCCAGCGAGAGCATCCCGAACGGGAAGCGTGCGGTGAGCTGCGCCGCGATGATCCGGGCCACGCCGGGGGTACGAAGGAGGTCACGGTAGCTGCTCACAAGGACACCAGTCTAGGGACCGGTTCCGACACGCGCGACACGCCCGCGACACGCCCAAACCGACAACGGATGTCGGAGGTGCGGAGGAGAATTTTGCCTGTGGATAGATATCCCTCGGACGGGGGAGAAAAGGCCGTCAATCCGGGATTTTCGCGTCGCCCAGGGGTGTTGTACCCAGTGGAGAACCGGTGGATAACTCGCCCGAAACGGTGGAGAACCCGGTGGAAAACTACAGGGCTGTAACTACTAGCCCTTGTGGTCGACCTGAAGACCGCCATCTATATGTAGTATTGGAACCCCGGCGCAGGACGCCGCGGGAATCACCAGATTTTGAGGGGAAGGCACGAAGAGCTATGGCAATCACGGTCTACACGAAGCCCAGTTGCGTGCAGTGCACCGCGACGTACCGCGCACTCGACAACAAGGGCATCGAGTACAACATCCTCGACCTCTCGGTCGACGAGAACGCACTCGAGCAGGTCAAGGCCCTCGGCTACCTGCAGGCACCGGTCGTCATCACCGAGGAAGACCACTGGTCGGGCTTCCGTCCCGACAAGATCGAAGAGCTCGCCGCACGTCTGGCTTGAGCCCACGGTCGCAGGCGTCATCATGAGCCGGCTCCAGCAGCACCGCACCATCCGACCGTCCGGACGTCGACGAGGAGGCCACCCGTGCAACCACGGCTGATCTACTTCTCCAGCATTTCCGGCAACACGCATCGCTTCATGCAGAAGCTCGACCTGCCCTCGTTGCAGATCCCGCTGTATGCGAAAGACGAAGCCGTGCACGCCACGGCACCCTACGTCCTCGTGACCCCCACCTACGGCGGGGGCAACGGCGACGGAGCGGTGCCCAAACAGGTGATCCGGTTCCTCAACGTGGAGGCCAACCGCTCCCTGATCCGCGGGGTCATCGCCGCCGGCAACACGAACTTCGGCGAGGCCTACGGGCTCGCCGGCGACGTGATCGCCGGCAAATGCAAGGTCCCGCACCTGTACCGCTTCGAACTCTTCGGAACCCAGGACGATGTCACCACCGTCCACAATGGATTGGAATCATTTTGGCAGCAGCGCCAGTTTCAGTGATCGACGCACCGTCGACGAGCCAGATGGACTACCACTCGCTCAACGCGATGCTCAACCTCTACGGCCCGAACGGCGAGATCCAGTTCGACAAGGACCGTGAGGCCGCGCGGGAGTACTTCCTCCAGCACGTCAACCAGAACACCGTCTTCTTCCACTCGCTGAAGGAACGGCTCGACTACCTCGTCGAGAAGGAGTATTACGAGCAGGCAGTGCTCGACAAGTACTCGTTCGACTTCATCCAGGAACTCAACGACCTGGCCTACTCGAAGAAGTTCCGCTTCCAGACCTTCCTCGGCGCGTTCAAGTACTACACCTCGTACACGCTGAAGACCTTCGACGGCAAACGCTACCTCGAGCGGTTCGAGGACCGCGTCGTCATGACCGCCCTCGGCCTCGCCGACGGCGACCAGCAGCTCGCGGTCGCGCTCGTCGAAGAGATCATCGCGGGTCGGTTCCAGCCGGCGACGCCCACCTTCCTCAACTCGGGCAAGGCCCAGCGAGGCGAGCTCGTCTCCTGCTTCCTCCTCCGCATCGAGGACAACATGGAGTCGATCGCCCGCGGCATCAACTCCGCGCTCCAGCTCTCGAAGCGTGGCGGTGGTGTGGCGCTCTCGCTGTCGAACATCCGTGAGTCCGGTGCGCCGATCAAGCAGATCGAGAACCAGTCGAGCGGCATCATCCCCGTGATGAAGCTCCTCGAGGACTCCTTCAGCTACGCGAACCAGCTCGGCGCGCGTCAGGGCGCCGGTGCGGTGTACCTCAACGCACACCACCCCGACATCCTGCGCTTCCTCGACACCAAGCGTGAGAACGCCGACGAGAAGATCCGGATCAAGACGCTGTCCCTCGGCGTCGTCGTCCCCGACATCACCTTCGAGCTCGCGAAGAAGGGCGAGGACATGTACCTGTTCTCCCCGTACGACGTCGAGCGCGTCTACGGTGTGCCCTTCGGCGACATCTCGGTGAGCGAGAAGTACCACGAGATGGTCGACGACTCCCGCATCAAGAAGACGAAGATCAACGCCCGCGAGTTCTTCCAGACCATCGCGGAGATCCAGTTCGAGTCCGGCTACCCGTACATCGTGTTCGAAGACACGGTGAACAAGGCGAACCCCATCAAGGGCCGCATCAACATGTCGAACCTCTGCTCGGAGATCCTCCAGGTCAACACGCCGACCACCTACAACGAGGACCTCTCGTATAAGGAGATCGGCAAGGACATCTCCTGCAACCTCGGGTCACTGAACATCGCGCTCACGATGGACTCGCCCGACTTCGGTCGCACGGTCGAGACCGCCATCCGCGGCCTCACCTCCGTGTCCGACCAGAGCCACATCTCCTCGGTGCGTTCGATCGAGGACGGCAACGACAAGTCGCACGCCATCGGCCTCGGCCAGATGAACCTCCACGGCTACCTCGCCCGCGAGCGCGTGCACTACGGCAGCCCCGAGGGCATCGACTTCACGAACATCTACTTCTACACGGTGGTGTTCCACGCGCTGCGTGCCTCGAACCTCATCGCCAAGGAGCGCGGGGAGACCTTCGACGGTTTCGCCGACTCGCAGTACGCGTCGGGTGAGTTCTTCGACAAGTACATCGACCAGGTCTGGGAGCCCGAGACGGCTCGTGGCCGCGAGCTCTTCGAGCAGGCCGGCGTGCAGATCCCGACGCAGGCGGACTGGACGGCCCTCAAGGCGTCCATCCAGGAGTTCGGCATCTACAACCAGAACCTCCAGGCCGTCCCGCCGACCGGTTCGATCTCCTACATCAACAACTCCACGTCGTCGATCCACCCGATCGCGTCGAAGATCGAGATCCGCAAGGAAGGCAAGCTCGGTCGCGTGTACTACCCGGCTCCGTTCATGACGAACGACAACCTGGAGTACTACGAGGACGCCTACGAGATCGGTGCCGAGAAGATCATCGACACGTACGCCGCGGCGACGCAGCACGTCGACCAGGGGCTGTCGCTGACGCTGTTCTTCAAGGACACCGCCACCACGCGCGACATTAACAAGGCGCAGATCTACGCGTGGAAGAAGGGCATCAAGACCATCTACTACATCCGTCTCCGCCAGCTCGCGCTCGAGGGCACGGAAGTCGACGGCTGCGTCAGCTGCATGCTCTAAGGAGCTTCGCGCTTCGTCATCGCACTTCGACAGGCTCAGTGGCCGGGATTCCGGTCTCGGTCACTGAGCCTGTCGAAGGGCATCAGCACCACCGGTCCGTCGAGGGCCATCAGCATCACCGGTCCGTCGAGGGCCATCAGCATCACCGGTCCCTGAGCCTGTCGAAGGGCCAACCCCACTTCCCGATAGAGGACACCAATTCATGTCAGAGAAGCTCAAGCTGGTCGACCGCGTCCAGGCGATCAACTGGAACAAGATCGAGGACGAGAAGGACGTCGAGGTCTGGAACCGCCTCGTCAACAACTTCTGGCTGCCCGAGAAGATCCCGCTGTCGAACGACGTCCAGTCGTGGAACACCCTGACGCCGCAGGAGCAGCAGCTCACCATGCGCGTGTTCACGGGCCTCACGCTCCTCGACACGATCCAGGGCACTGTCGGCGCCGTCGCCCTCATCCCCGATGCGATCACCCCGCACGAGGAGGCCGTCTACACGAACATCGCGTTCATGGAGTCGGTGCACGCGAAGAGCTACTCCTCGATCTTCTCCACGCTCAGCAGCACGAAGGAGATCGACGAGGCGTTCCGCTGGTCGGTCGAGAACCCGAACCTGCAGAAGAAGGCGTCCATCGTCCTCGACCGCTACCACGGTGACGACCCGCTGAAGCGGAAGGCCGCCTCGACCCTCCTCGAGTCGTTCCTCTTCTACTCGGGCTTCTACCTGCCCATGCACTGGTCGAGCCGCGCCAAGCTCACCAACACGGCCGACATGATCCGCCTGATCATCCGCGACGAGGCCGTGCACGGGTACTACATCGGCTACAAGTTCCAGAAGGGACTCGAGAAGCTCACGCAGGCTGAGCGCGACGACGTGAAGGACTACACGTTCTCGCTGCTATACGAGCTCTACGACAACGAGGTGCAGTACACGCAGGACCTCTACGACGAGGTCGGCCTCACCGAGGACGTCAAGAAGTTCCTGCACTACAACGCCAACAAGGCGCTCATGAACCTCGGCTACGAGGCCATGTTCCCGAAGACGGTCACGGACGTGAACCCGGCGATCCTGTCGGCGCTCTCCCCGAACGCCGACGAGAACCACGACTTCTTCTCGGGTTCCGGCTCCTCCTACGTGATCGGCAAGGCCGTGGTCACGGAAGACGAGGACTGGGACTTCTAGTAGATGTCTTCGGGGGCCGGTCTGCATCAAGAAGCGTTGCACCCTTGGCTCGATTGGGCCCTGCTCGGAAGCGAGGCACATTGAGGTACCAGGAGGCTTTTGGCGAGCGTGTCATGAAGAGCTACGGAGCTGAACGCAATCTTGTTCATGGTTCGACGATCGCAGCGAGTGCCACTCAGGTTTCGGAATCAGGTCATCCGCAATTCGCATCCTTGCAGGTTGGTGAAATGGGGTCGGCCAATGTCGCATCCGTCTTCCTGGACCTGAGTGGATTTACCTCGCGCACGTTCTGGGAGTCCCCCCAGGATTCCGCTAGGCTCGCCCATGCAGTATTGTCCGGCTTTGCAAGCGTTGTGCGATCGCTCGGCGGGCATGTGCTCGGCCTTCGCGGCGACGGTTTGTTCGCGAGTTTTGGGCCTAGTCACGATGCTATTTCAGTGTCCGTTGCGCTGGCTGCCGCTGCGGCGTCCCTTCATGCTGTTGAATCGGACCTCAACTCTCGTCTAAGCGCGGTTGGCATTTCGCCAGTAATCGCGCGCGCGGGCGTCGATTTCGGTGAGTTGGTTTTCGTTCGGTCAGGGGACGAAACTTCCAGCGAAGTGAACGTAGTCGGCTTTTCTGCGAACTTTGCGGCAAAGTGTGAAAAATTTGCTAATGCATGGGAAATTGTGGTTGGCGAAGGGGCGGCAAGCGTGCTGCCGAGTCGACTCTCCCTGACGAGCCGTGATGGCTCCCCGAAGCTCTTCCAGCACGAAGGTAATCGGCGGAGCTATCACTATTACGATTTCAGCTGGCGAAAGATGCTCTCCGAGGTGGAGGGTCTAATCCAGGACGTCGATGGTTTGCCTCTTGAGAACATCCCAGTTAGGAGCGCTGCATGAGCATGGTGAGCAATTTGAAGCGGTTCGGCATCGATGCGCATCGTGAAGTCGCTGCAGATGGTCAGATCAGTTTCACAATTGGAGAATCGGCGACGACATCTCTGAAGTCGCATACCTTCCATGGCGGTATCGAAGCCGAAGAAGGCGCGAGCTCCGAGCACTGGTGGCATGATGATGTTCTGCTTCAGGGAGAACGCGACGCAATGGCGGCTGCGTTCCCGGCGTTCACTGAGCTTCTCTCGGAGGATGACATGCCGCCGGTATGGTACGGCACGGTGAATACAGGCGCCGGTTCTTTCGAAGTAGCGGTTCTGCATCGCGTCGATCACTCTCTCCCACGAGTTGTTCCGCTGGGAACCAAGCGCCTTGGGCGGGCGCAGGGCAAGGGATGGGTAGCTGCCCCGCACTTGTACTTGAACGGAAACCTCTGCGTCGCCTCACCGGAGGACTGGGACAACGAGTCTGATACTGCAGCGACTGTGGTGGGTTGGGCGGCACACTGGTACGCGTGCTACACCGCGTGGTTTGTCACTGGAAGATGGCCTCTGGAAAGTTATCGTGCCGATGCGGCATAAGAATATTGTTTCACCGGTGGGGTCATGGGAGGACGCCAAGCTAGCGCTTCAGGAGTACGGTAACTGGGTCAAGAACGCAGACACGAAGACGACGGTTCTTGCGGCAGCTACTAGTCTTCTGATCTCTGTCATGGCTGCGAATTCGAGGATGTTCGTTGCGACAATTCAAGCCGGCTCCTGGCCGTCGGGTGCGTTATCTGTTCTGCTGCTTGTTTTTGTCGTGGCCTCAGTCTTAACTGCGCGATGCCTATTTGCGGCATTAACACCACGCACGACTGCCGCTTCGTTGGATAATCGGTTCTCCTGGCCTGCGGTTGCTTCGAAGGCGGTCCCCCCAACCTCATATCCTGCGGAAACGCTCGTAGCCGAGGCTTGGGAGCAATGTCACACGCTTGCCCAAACTGCAGCGGCTAAGTATCGATCATTCTACGCAGCCTTGCGCTGGTTCGCCGTTACTGTCGTGATCGGGGCAATAGCGTTGGTTTCCGCATCTTGGACTAATGCCGGGATCGCGTAGCTAGACGAGGACTGGGACTTCTAGTCACCGGGCAGTCGCTGCGCTGAACACACGCGGGCCGGATGGAATCCACGATTCCATCCGGCCCTCGTGCGTTGAGCGACCTCAGCGGTTAGCGTGGAGGGACGCACGATCGATCTTGGGGGAGACCACCCGTGAGCGTGACACTCGAACGACACCGCGAGACCATCGGTCCGGAGCTGCCAGGGGCAGACATCATCCGAGCGATCCGCGCGCTACTGATCTGGGCCGTCTTGGCGTCGTTGGTCTACACCGCGCTGAGTCACGCGACGCAGGGCATCTGTCCTGGCGGGTTCGACGGCAGCGGTGGGTTCATCGATGCCGACGGCGGACCGACGGACACAGCGCCCACGTGCTTGACCGTTTCCCTGCTGCCGAGTCCGATCGTCTACGGCGTCATCGGCGGCACCGTCATCGGGGTGCTGAGTGTCATCCTCCGCCGAGCGTCATCTCAGGCCCAGGCCCTGCGGTTCATCTCCCGTGCCCGCTGGATCGTCTGCGGCGTTGCGCTCGTGAGCATCCTCGTCGCGCAGGTCTGGTTCGCTCAACTCGACGTGACCAGTTGGGATGGAGGCCCGATCGACGTGCTGTTCCCGTTCCCGTTCGCATCAGGAAGCGTGGAGATCTGACCCCTGCAGGACTGAGCCGCTCAGCCACCCAAGGCGGAGCTCATACCGCCGCCGGCCGCGAGGAAGAAGTAGAAGAACGCGGTCACGCCCTGGACGACGGGGAAGAAGAGCGCCGCGATCGCGGTGACCACGATCGTGAGGATGGCGACGAGCGCGACCAGACTGACGACACCGTTGCGTCCTGCGCTCGGAGCCTCGACGGGTTCGGCGACGAGCAGCTCGTCCATGGTCGCTTCGGTCGTCAGCATCGTTCTCCCTGTGGCTCTGGTGTCCTCGACACTACCCGGAGAGCCGCCGTGCGCCGCTGACTCGCCCGAGGATGTTCGAATCCGACGCGGAAACGCGCAGATTCGGGCGACTCAGCGACGGTGGGTGGTCAGCGGCGGGTGGACCAGAGGGCCCAGGCGATGAGCACTGGCTGGAAGAAGAGGCGGGTGAACCGGCGGCTGTCGGTGTCGAGACCGAAGGCGTCGCGGCGGTTCAGCCACTGGGAGAGGTTGCCCGGGAAGATCGCGGTGAAGAACGCTGCCGCGAGGTTGCCGACGGCCGTCCGCTTCACGCCTGAGGCGAGTGCCGCACCCAGGGCGATCTCGACGACGCCCGAGGCGAGCACGGTGGTGTCCTCGTCGATCGGGACCCATTCCGGCACCTGCGCCTGGAAGTCCTTCCGAGCGAAGGTCAGGTGACTGACGCCGGCGAAGACGAGTGCGCCTCCGAGCAGCAGACGTGCGGCGGTGCGGGCTTTCGATCCAGCCATGAGGGTCCTCTCGACGATGGTGATGTCACCACGCTATCCGGAGATCGGTGGACCGACGGCGGGTTGCGAGTGCACAGATGTCCAGCAGCAGGCCGCTCAGCCGTCGATCTGCGAGTTCGCGTCGAGGCGGTGCCAGGTGCGGTTGTGGTAGACGAGCGGCGCGCCATCGAAGCTCGGGGTGAAGGCCGGGACGGCGGGAGCGGGTGCCTCGGCGGCAGGCTCGGCCCGGACCGGCTCCTCGGCCGCTTGCGGCTGCGAAACGCTCGACTCCAGCGCGTGCACGGCGATGACCGTCGAGGTGCCCGCCTCCATGCGGTTGACGATGCGTCCGCGGATCCAGACGCCGTTGCCCGTGAAGTACGGCTCGCCCGTCGGCAGGCGATCCCAGATGGAGGTGTCGGCGAAGCGGTCGATTCCGCTCGTCGCGCAGAGCTTCGCGATGTGCAGCTGCTCGGAACCCAGAAGGTGGACCACGACGGTGTCGGATGCGGTGATGGTCGGCGCGCTCGAGGACAGCGACGACACGGAGAAGACGAGGAGCGGCGGTTCCGCACTGACGGAGAAGACCGAGGTGGCGGTCAGCCCCACCGGCCCGGAGCCGTCGTCGGCGGTGATGACCGAGACGCCGGCGGGGTGCTGACGGAACGCCGCCTTGAAGTCGTCGGGGGACAGGGAGGCGAAACCGGGGGCGACCTCGCCACCGTCGACGGGGGACGGCAAGGCGGTCACGGAGGCGGCTGCCGGGTGGACTGAGCTCACGGAGGATCCTTCGAACGGCTGTGGACGACTGCTGCAACGCCGATTCGGTGGACGCTGCACAGGCTACGTTTCGCTCATCCGGCCGGAGCTGCAACTCTGTTACCCGGTGTGACGGTGACCGAGCGCTCGGGCGCAGGTCTCGTCGACCTCCCATGCGTACGCTGGACGCATGCCCATCCTCATCACCCCGGACGACCTCGCCGCCTTGATCGCCTCCGAGACGCCGGTGCGCGTCCTCGACGTGCGCTGGCGACTCGACGCACCGGACGGACGGCCCGCCTACCTCGAGGGACACCTGCCCGGCGCCGTGTACGTCGACCTCGACCACGAGCTGGCCGACCACGTGCCGCCCGGAGAAGCGGCCGTCCGAGGCCGCCACCCCCTGCCCGATCGCGAGGCGCTCCAGGCGTCCGCGCGATCGTGGGGCGTCGACGACGGTGACGTGGTCGTGGTCTACGACGACCTCACGAGCCTGTCGGCGGCGCGCGCCTGGTGGGTGCTGCGGAACGCCGGCATCGCGGACGTCCGCATCCTCGACGGCGCGTTCCGGGCGTGGACGGACGCCGGACTACCCGTGGAGCGTGGCGAGGTCGTCCCAGAACCCGGGACCGTCACGCTGACGACGGGTGTCCTGCCGAGCATCGACATCGACACCGCAGCGACGTGGGCGGGCGAGGGGCGGGTCCTGCTGGACGCGCGCGCCGGCGAGCGGTACCGGGGTGACGTCGAACCGATCGATCCCCGGGCCGGTCACATCCCCGGAGCGCTCAACACACCGACGACCGCCAACGTCGGCGCCGACGGCCGGTTCCTCTCGCCTGAGACCCTCCGCGAGCAGTTCCTCGCCGCGGGCGTACCGGAGGATGCGACGGTCGCCACCTACTGCGGCAGTGGGGTGACCGCGGCGCACAACGCGGTCGCACTCACCCTGGCCGGCTTCGAACCGGCGCTGTACCCGGGGTCGTGGAGCGAGTGGGCGAACCACCCGGAGCGTCCGGTGGCGACAGGACCCGAGGCCTGAGCCGTCGTCCCGGTCATCGAGCTTGTCGAGATCCGGCCTTCGACAGGCTCAGGGACCGGCGTCCATCGTCAGGGACCAGGGAGCGCTAGCCCGCGAGGACCTTCTGCAGGCGCTGCAACGACACCGACTCGGCCGTGCCCAGCTGCTGGGCGAACAGGCTGATCCGGAGCTCCTCGAGCATCCACCGGGCCTTCACGAGGTGCTCCGGAGCCTCGGCGGGCAGTGGGATCGTGCCGCCGGCGGCCTCGAACCGTGCCGACGCCGTCTGCGCCTCCGTCATCCACACCCGGTCGCGGTTCGGGTTGTCCGTCAGTCGCTCGGCGCGGTAACGGATGCCCGCGAGGTAGCGGGGCAGATGCTCGAGTCGTGCTGAGCCCGTCCGGGAGACGAAGCCCGGGAAGACCAGTCCGTCGAGCTGGCCCCGCATGTCGGTGAGGGCCGCGAGCAGCGTCATGCTCGTCGCCGCCTTCATGGCCTTCTCCGTGTCGCGCGCGGCTTGCAGGATGCGGGCGACGATGGCGACCGTCTGGAACATGCGGTCCATGACCGAGGCGGAGACGCGGTCGCGAAGCGTCTCGTACTGCAGCCGCGAGAACACCTGTCCGTCGGGCACCACGCGGAACAGGACATCGTCGATGCAGGCGGCGAGGCAGTCCTCGAACAACGCCGGCGTCGATCGGTACGGGCTCGTCGCGAGCGCCAGCTTCTCATTGGCCTTGAGGTGCTGCTGCACGTACGCCGTCGGGGACGGGATCGCGAGCAGGAGGAGGCGGCGCACGCCGGCGGGCATGGCGCGGGCCTGGTCGGCCTCCGTGCTCATGATCCGGATCGACACGCTCGTGCCGTCGTCGACGATCGCGGGGTAGCCGCGGATCACGCCGTCCTCTTGGCGGATGTCGATGAAGCGGGGGAGGTCGTCGAAGTCCCATCTGGTGAACCCGGAGCGCTCGATGGCGTTGGGCACTCTGGCGGCCGCGACCTTGGCGACGCTCGCACGGGTGCGCTGCTTGAGGCGCTGCTGCAGCTCGACGAGGTCCTTGCCGCTCGCGAGCGTGCGGCCGCGCTCGTCGATGACGCGGAAGGTCACGAGCAGGTGCTCGGGGACGCGTCCCATCTCGAAGTCCGAGGCGTTGATGTCCATGTAGGAGAGCCGCTTGATCGCGTTCGCGAGACGGGTGGCGAACGAGTCCTCGGCGGAGGGACTGCCGGGGGCGACCGCCGGGACGTCGGCGGGGAGCTCGGCGAGCAGCTTCGCCGCCCAGTCGGCCGCAGGCACGATGTTCCGACGCAGGGCCTTCGGGAGCGCTTTGATCATCGCGGTGATGAGGTCTCGACGGAGCCCGGGGACCTGCCAGTCGAAACCCGCGGGCGAGAGCCGGTCGAGCAGGGCGAGCGGGACGATGACCGTCACGCCGTCGTCGTCGCTTCCGGGCTCGAAGCGATAGCTGAGCTTCAACCGCTGGTCGGCCTGCACCCACTCGGCGGGGAAGCGGTCCTCGTCCACCGCCGGAGCGTCCTCGGGGAGGAGGTCCTCCTGGCGCATCGTGAGCAGCTCGGGCTGGTCGACGCGCGTCTTGCGCCACCAGGACTCGAAGCCCCGCGTCGTCGAGATCTCGGCGGGGACGCGGGCGTCGTAGAAGTCGAAGACGGCTTCGTCGTCGAAGAGGATGTCGCGGCGTCGCGTCCGCTCCTCGAGCTCACTCAGCTCCCTGCGCAGTCGTCGGTTCGCGCGGTGGAAGTCGAACAGCTTGTCGCGACCGATGTCGTGGGTCCACTCGCCGTCGACGAGCGCGTGCCGCAGGAACAGTTCACGGGCCTGCTCCTGGTCGATGCGACCGAACTGCACCCGGCGGCGCGGCACGATCGGCACGCCGAAGAGGGTCACCTTCTCGAACGCGACGGCGGAGCCCTGGTTCTTCTCCCAGTGCGGCTCGCTGTACGAGCGCTTGCAGAGGTCGCCGGCGATCTGTTCCGCCCACGCCGGGTCGATCGAGGCGTTGGTGCGGGCGAACAGCCGACTCGTCTCCACGAGTTCCGCGCTCATCACGGCGTTCGGCTGCTTCTTGGCGAGCGCGGACCCGGGGAAGAGGACGAAGCGCGTCTGGCGAGCGCCGATGTAGTCGCCCTTCTTCGCGGTCTTCGTCGCCGGGGGAGCGTTCCGGCCCTTCACGACCGGAGCGACGGTCTGGTCCTTCAGCCCGATGTGGGAGAGGAGCCCCGCGAGGAGCGACTTGTGGATGCCGTCGGGGTTCACCGCCGGCTCGTTGATCGTCAGCCCGAGGGGCTTCGCGAGCTGCCGCAGCTGGCGGTAGACGTCGTGCCACTCGCGGACGCGGAGGTAGTTGAGGAACTCGTTCTTGCAGAGCCGACGGAACGCGCTCGACGACAGCTCGTCCTGTTTCTCCTCGAGGTAGTTCCAGAGGTTCAGGAGGGCGAGGAAGTCGCTCGTCGGGTCGACGAACCGGCGGTGCAGTTCGTCGGCTTTCTGCCGGTGCTCGAGCGGTCGTTCGCGTGGGTCCTGGATGGTGAGCGCCGCGACGATCGCGAGCACCTCCCGCGACACCCCGTGCCGCTTCGACTCCACGACCATGCGCGCGAACCGCGGATCGATCGGCAGGCGGCTGAGGTCGCGCCCCACCCGCGTGAGGCGTGGACCGCCGCCGCGAGGTGACCCGTCGGCGAAGGTGCGCGTCTCGATCGCGCCGAGTTCGGACAGCAGGTCGACGCCGTCCTTGATACCGCGGGCGTCCGGCGGCTGGAGGAAGGGGAAGGCGGCGATGTCGCCGAGGCCGAGGGAGATCATCTGCAGGATCACCGCGGCGAGGTTCGTGCGGAGGATCTCCGGTTCGGTGAACTCCGGGCGCTTCGCGAAGTCGTCCTCCGAGTAGAGCCGGATGGCGATGCCGTCACTCGTGCGGCCGGAGCGACCCGAGCGCTGGTTCGCCGACGCCTGCGAGATCGCCTCGATGGGGAGCCGCTGCACCTTCGAGCGCACGCTGTAGCGCGAGATGCGGGCGGTTCCGGCGTCGATCACGTACGTGATGCCGGGCACCGTGAGGCTCGTCTCGGCCACGTTCGTCGCGAGGATGATGCGCCTGCGGAGGCCTGCCACGGTCGACGGCTGGAACACGCGGTGCTGGTCGGCGGAGGAGAGCCGGCCGTAGAGCGGGAGCACCTCGGTGCCGGGCAGGTTGCGGCCGCGGATGGCGTCGGCGGCGTCGCGGATCTCCGTCTCGCCGGACAGGAAGACGAGGACGTCGCCCATCGACTCCCGCGCCAGCTCGTCGAGGGCCGCGTTGATGCCCTCGAGGTAGTCGCGGTCGGCGGTCTCGGACTCGGGGGCGTCCTCATCGTCGTCCGTGGGCTCGTCGGCCACGAGCGGCCGGTAGCGGATCTCGACCGGGTAGGTGCGGCCGGAGACCTCGACGATGGGCGCTCCGTCGAAGTGCTTCGAGAAGCTCTCCGGGTCGATCGTCGCGGACGTGATGATGACCTTGAGGTCGGGGCGCTGGGGGAGGAGCTGCTTGAGGTAGCCGAGCAGGAAGTCGATGTTGAGGCTGCGCTCGTGCGCCTCGTCGATGATGATCGTGTCGTACTTGCGCAGCATCCGGTCGCGGTGGATCTCGTTCAGCAGGATGCCGTCGGTCATCAGCTTGATCTTCGTCGCCTTCGACGCCTGATCGGTGAAGCGGACCTGGTAGCCGACGATGCCGCCGAGCTCCTGGCCGAGCTCCTCCGAGATGCGTTCGGCGATCGTGCGCGCGGCCAGTCGTCGGGGTTGCGTGTGCCCGATGGACTCGCGACCGAGCTCGAGGCAGATCTTCGGCAGCTGGGTGGTCTTGCCGGAACCCGTTGCCCCGGCGACGATGACGACCTGGTGCTCGCTGATGGCACGCGCGATGTCCGCGCGAGCGGCACTGACCGGCAGCTCGGGCGGGTAGGAGATTCGGAGGTCGGACATCAGCCCTCCATCGTATCGGGCTGGGCGGGTTGTGCTGCCGTTCCGGGCCTCCTGATCCCGCGAACCCTGAGCCCCCCTTCCCCGGTCCTCGAGCCACCTTCCCCGGTCCCTGTGCCGCCTTCCCCGGTCCCTGAGCTTGCCGAAGGGCACACGCGGGACCCCGCTCCGGTGATCTCCTACCGGTCCCTGAGCCTCCTCCTTCGGTCCCTGAGCCACCTTCCCCGGTCCCTGAGCTTGTCGAAGGGCACACGGAGGACCCCACGGTTCCGGGGCTGTTCATCCCGGTCCCTGAGCCTGTCGAAGGGCACACGAGGACACGTCCACAGACGCCTCGACTCGGCATCTGGAATGTCACTGGTCCATGGTGGACTTGTCCTATGACCGAGACCACCCTCACCGCGATCCGCGCGAGCGACGACTGCGCCGCGCGCCTCGCGGAGTTCTCGGAGGAGTGGGCGGACCTCCACCGGCAGCAGGCCGTCCTCGACGCACGCAAAGCGCGCCTCCTCGCCCGCTCCGCCGCCTACGCGGACGCCTTCGCCGACGCCACGGTCCCGGCCATCTTCCCGCCGGCCGAGCGCCAGGCCTTGTCCCGCCGGTCGACGTGCGCGGCTCTCGCGATGGCGACCCGGATCCCGGAGCGGACGGTTCAGTGTGCGACGAACGATGCCGAGCGGCTCGTGAACGAGGCGCCGGCGGTCCTGGCGTCGCTCGAGGCAGGCCGCATCTCGGCGCGGCATGCGCAGGTGATCACCGACCAACTCTGCGACGTCCCTACTGCTGGGCGGGCGGCGTTCCTCGAGCAGGTCCTGCCTGAAGCGGAGCGCATGACCGCAGCAGGACTCAAGAACCGCGCCCGAGTGCTCCGCGAGCGCCTCCACCCGGAATCCATCACCGCCCGCGCGGTCCGCTCCGAGGTCGACCGCCGGGTCGAGTTCGAGCCCGCAGCGGACGGGATGGCGTGGGTGCACCTCTTCACCACGGCACCCATCGCGCAGGGCATCATCGAGCGCATCGAAGCAGCGGCTTCAGAATCACGCGCATCTGGCGACACCCGCACCTGCGTCCAGCTGCAGGCGGACGCCTTGGCGGCGCTCGCGCTCACCGGCGTCACACCCGACGACGTCATGTCCAGCGCGGTCCTCCCGCACCCGATCGAGGTGCAGGAGCACATCAAGCCGACCGTGCAGATCACCGTTCCGGCACTGAGCATGGCCGGCGTCTCCGACACCCCGCCAACCCTCGACGGCTACGGCCCCATCGACCCGGAGACCGCGGCACGCATCGCGGTGAACGCGCCCAGCTTCACCCGGATCCTCGTCGAACCCGAAACCGGTGCGGTCCTCTCCGTCGGCCGCAACCAGTACAGGGTTCCCGCCGACCTCCAACGCGCGGTGCGCCTCCGGGACGGCACCTGCCGGGCACCAGGCTGCGGCAGACGGGCCCGGGCCTGTGACCTCGATCATTCTGTCGCGTGGGAGGACGGCGGGACGACAGATGTCGGCAATCTCGCCTGCCTCTGTCGACATCATCACCGGATGAAGCATCTCCCCGGTTGGAACCTCCAACACGCACCGGGCGGCGTCCTCGAGTGGACGACACCCGACGGGAAGCGGCATCGGACCGAATCGGATCCCGCGCCATTCTGACCAGCTCCGGTCCCTGAGCCTGTCGAAGGGCGGTTGGGCTGCGGCGCCTCGGTGCGAAGCGGGGATGTTTACGCGCGGTATCGCAAACAGGGTTGCCTCGCAGAGTGGTTTGCGTTACAAAGTAGGTATGACTTCACCGATGGAACCCACCGACGGCTCGGACGCGCTCGACCCGGCCGCCATGCTCGCTCTGCAGGAGCGACAGGCGAGCCGTGTCGACGACATCTTCACGAGGCCCACCATCGCGATCGTGTACGTCTGGGGTGTCGCGTGGACCGTCGGGTTCCTGGCCCTCTGGTCCGCGAGCGACGAGAACCCCTGGTTCACCACGCCGCCGGCGGTCGCCGGATGGCTCTTCGGGATCCTCATGGTGGGCGGCATCGTCTCGTCGTCGATCATCGGCTCCCGCGTGTCGCGTGGGATCCAGGGAGCACAGCAGGTGCAGGGGACGATGTACGGCATCGCCTGGGCGATCGGGTGCACGGCAGCGGCGGTGTTCGGCGGCGCACTGTTCGCTGCGGGGATGGCACCCGCACTCGCCGCCATCTTCTACCCGGCGATCTACAGCCTCGTGGTCGGTCTGCTCTACCTCGCAGGTGGAGCAGTCTGGCGCGACCGCCTCATGTACGGCATGGGCATCTGGATCATCGTGGTCGGCATGGCCGCGCCGTTCTTCGGCTCGCCGGGCAACGCGCTCGTCATGGCCATCGCCGGCGGAGGCGGGTTCCTCGTGTACGCGACCTTCCTCGAAGCGACCCGCCGTCGGCGTGCCCACCGATCGGCGGCGTGACCGATGGACGAACTCGACCCCCTCATCCATGCCCAGGCCCGCCTGCGCATCATGTCGACGCTCGCGGCGATCGATGCGGACAGCAGTATGTCGTTCCCCCGCCTGCA
The DNA here is from genome assembly GCF_963518075.1 of uncultured Plantibacter sp. Lineage (NCBI taxonomy): Bacteria > Bacillati > Actinomycetota > Actinomycetes > Micrococcales > Microbacteriaceae > Plantibacter > uncultured Plantibacter sp. The sequence goes on along the minus strand of NZ_CAUQHZ010000003.1, from coordinate 139,732 downwards.
GGAGATGCTCGACATGACCGCCGGGAACCTCTCCACGCATCTGCGGAAGCTCGAGGACGGCGCCTACGTCCTCGTCACGAAGACCCACCGGGGACGCACCCCGGTCACCTACCTGGAACTCACCACGCTCGGGCGCCGCGCGTTCGAGGACTACATGACCGGGCTCCGAGCGATGCTCGGCGGCGCGTCGGGAACGGGGACATCATGACGATCACACCACTGGCCACCCTCGAGGGCGTGACACGACGTTACGGCGACGTGACCGCGCTGCACGACGTCGACCTCAGTATCGAGCCGGGCTCGCTCGTCGGGCTCCTCGGGCCCAACGGCGCCGGCAAGTCCACCGTGCTCTCCCTGCTGCAGGGCACCCGACGTCCGACGACCGGCACGGTGACGCTCTTCGGCGGCGATCCCGCCCATGCGGTCAACCGCACCAGGCTCGGGTCGACACCGCAGGAGACGGCACTGCCGCCCACGCTCCGGGTGGGAGAGGTCGTCGACTTCGTCGGACGCCACTTCGCGGACCGCGTGCCGACGGCCGCCCTGGCGGAGCAGTTCGGTCTCGGTGACCTCCTCCGACGCCAGACGGGCTCGCTCTCGGGCGGCCAGCAGCGCCGCCTCGCGGTCGCGCTCGCGTTCGTCGGCAGACCGCGTCTCGTGCTCCTCGACGAGCCGACGACGGGCCTCGACGTCGACGCCCGCCGAACCCTCTGGGACGCGATCCGCCGGCAACACGAGCTCGGGGCGACCATCGTCCTCACCAGTCACTACCTCGAGGAGATCGAAGCGCTCGCCGAGCGTGTCGTGGTCCTGGGTGGCGGACGGGTCATCACCGACGCCCCGCTGCGCGACGTCCTCGGGCTCGTCGGTATCCACCGGGTGCGGCTCCGGACCACCGACCCCGGAGCGGTGGAGCGGCTCACCGGGGTCGTCCAGGCGAGTCGTGACGGTGACGCCGTCGAACTGGACGTCCGTGACGCCGACGCGTTCGTGCGCGAGCTCGTCCGGTCCGAGGCCCCGTTCACCGATCTCGCCGTGCGCGGAGCGACCCTCGAGGAGGCGTTCCTGACCCTCACGGCGGATGCCCGGGCGGACGTCGAACGGAGCGCCGCCTGATGGCCACCACCGTCCAGCTCACCGCCCTGCACGCGCGGTACTCCCTGCTCGAGACCGTGCGCGTCCCGATCGCGCTGATCGGCTCGCTCGTCTTCCCGGCGCTCTCGCTACTGTTCTTCGTCGTCCCGCAGGCGCAGGTCGCCGGCGATCCCGTCATCGCGACCCAGGCGGTCATCTCCCTCATCGTCTTCGCCGTGCTCGCCAACTCCCTGTTCGGCTTCGGTTTGACCATCGCCCAGGCGAGGGAACAGGCGTGGGATCCGTACCTCCGCACGCTTCCGGTGACGGGTGTCGCCCGGGTTCTCTCGCACCTGTGCTCGGTCGGCCTCCTCGGGTTCGCGGCCGTCATACCGGTCGTCGTGCTCGGCGCGTTCCTGACCGCAGCCACCACGACTCCGATGGGACTGCTCGGCGGCATCGTGGCGCTCCTGGTGGGTGCCCTGCCGTTCATGCTCCTCGGCACCGCGATCGGGTACGCCCTCCCGAGCAAGGCCGCGATCGCCGTGGTGCAGGTGGTCATGTTCTCGCTGGCCTTCGCCGGCGGACTGTTCATCCCACCGTTCCTCTTCGCCCCGTGGCTCGACCGGCTGTCCATGTTCCTCCCGAGCCGTCAGACCCGGGAGCTCGTCGTCTGGGCGGTCCAGGGTGGCGAGTTGCCGTGGTGGTCGTGGGTCGGCGTCCTGGCGTGGACGCTCGTCCTGACCGTCGTCGTCCTCGCCCTCTACCGCCGCGACGAGGGCCGCCGCTACCGCTGAGGTCGACGGACACCTCGCCGAACACCGGCCGTTCCCGCGTGCCGTCATACGTCGACACACACCGTGCACCGGCCGCGAGGCGCTCGTACGCTGACGTCCATCCCGGCCGGTCCACGGCCCCTCGACGAGCGGATGGAGCGACCCGTGTCCAGCAGCGCAGACCAGACGAACGCCGCCGACCGATCGACGGGCGCGCACTGATGGGAGCGCCCGTCGTGTTCGGCACCGGCCCGATCTCGGTCGACGACCTCGTGGCCGTGTCCCGTGACGACGCCATCGTCGTCCTCGACACCCCGGCGCTCGACCGCATCGGCGCCGGCCGGGCCATCATCGACCGGCAGACGACGCCGGTCGGAGTCGGCGCTCAGGGTTCTCGGCCCCATGGTCCACGGATCCCTGGGGCCGCCGGGGGACGAGCGGCTCCGCGCACCGCGACGCTCGACGTCTCGGCGGTGGAGGAGCGCGTCGTCCATGACCGCCGTGGCGGCATCGGACTGCCGCTCTCGGTGGACCGTGCTCGGGCGGTGATCGCCGCCCGGCTCGCCGGCTGGACCCGTGGTGCATCCGGGATCCGCCTCGAGACCGCCGTGTTCGTCGCGGAACTCCTCAACCGTGGGGTGACCCCGGTGATCCCGTCCATCGGCTCCCTCGGCGACGGCGACGAGACCCACCTGGCATCCGTCGCGACGCTCGTGATCGGACAGGGGGAGGCGGTCCTCGCGGGCGAACGGCTCCCCGCGCAGGTCGCCCTGTCACGGGTCGGGCTCGCGCCGCTCGACCTCGCTGTGCACGAGGGGCTGGCGTTCGTCCACCACAACGCCTACTCCCTCGGCGTCGGCGCGCTCGCCCTCCACCGGCTCGGCGCGCTCAGTCGACTCGCGGACACCACGTGCGCAGTCTCGTCCCGGGCGGCTGCGCGGTCCGGGCGCGGCGGGCGAGAACCGGCGTTCGACGCGACGGTCCTCGCCGGCACCCCCTCGGCCGGCACCCGGGCGAGTGGCGAGCGGATCTCCGAGTTGTTGGCGACGTCGGTCGCCCCAGAGGGTGCGCGTGGCGGGCGGGACCTGGACGGACTGCGGCTCCGGGCGACCCCGCAGATCAACGGTGCCCTCGCCGACGAGGTCACCGCGGCCGTCCAGCTCGTGGAAGCGACGCTCGGAACGGCCTCGGAGGATCCACTCGTCGACCAGGCGTCGGGTGTCCTGCGGGCCGGCGGGTTGCTCCACGGCGCGCGGCTCGCCCGCGCCTTCGACGGGCTGCGCGCGGCCATCGCGCACACCGCCGCTGCGGCCGAGCGACGGCTCAGACGCATCGACGGAGGCGGGGCCGACCACCGGGGGACCGGGCACGGGCTCGTACCGGGTCGGCTCGGTCAGTCGGCCGCGGACCTCGTCGCCGAACTGCGCGTGCTCGCGACCCCGGTCGTCACCGCCGGCGTGCCGGACGAGGGCTCGGACGACCCGGCCTCCTTCGCCGGGACCTCGCTGCGACTGCTGGAACGTTCGACCGCCCTCTTCGCGGACGTGCTGGCGGTCGAGGCGATCGTCGCGGCGGACGCGCTCGGCCCGGGCGAGCACGACGAGTGGGCGGTCGGGTTCTCCGTCGCCCATGCCGGCCTCCGGTCGGCGATCGAGCAGGAGCTGCACGGTCAGCAGCTCGTCACGGCGGCCCTCGCCGCGTTGGGCGTCGACCGATCCTGAGTGACGGCGGCCGACGGGTGACGGTGCGCGGGCGCACCCACGTCGTCGCATGCCATGTATTTCGACACGTGTCGAGGGGGTGGGCGATGTCGGTGCCCTCCGGTAGGTTCGGACCACCGACCGAGAGACGTTCAGCGAGCCACCGACCGCGGCGGCGACGGCCCTTGGAAGACGACCTGTCACGAACAGCCGTGCAGAGAAGAGGCATCGGTCCAGCATGATCTCCTTCGAACACGTCTCCAAGCGCTTCGACGACGGCACCCTCGCGGTCGACGACTTCTCCCTCACGATCCCGTCGCGTTCCACCACGGTCTTCGTCGGGTCCTCAGGCTGTGGCAAGACCACGCTCCTGCGGATGATCAACCGCATGGTCGATCCGAGCGAGGGACGCATCGTCATCGACGACGAGGTCGTCTCCGCCGTCGACCCCGTCCGTCTCCGTCGCCGCATCGGCTACGTCATGCAGAACTCCGGTCTCCTCCCGCACCGCACCGTGATCGACAACGTGGCGACGGTGCCCATGCTCACCGGCGTCAACAAGAAGCAGGCCCGGGCGGACGCCCTCACCCTCCTCGACACCGTCGGACTCGATCGCGCGCTCGCCGACCGGTACCCGAGTCAGTTGTCCGGTGGCCAGCAGCAGCGCGTCGGCGTCGCACGAGGCCTTGCGATCGACCCGAACATCCTGCTGATGGACGAGCCGTTCGGTGCCGTCGACCCGCTCGTGCGTGCCGAGCTCCAGCGGGAGCTGCTCCGACTGCAGCGCGACATCGCGAAGACGATCGTGTTCGTCACCCACGACATCGACGAGGCCTTCCTCCTCGGCGACCAGGTCGTCATCCTGCAGAAGGGCGGCCACATCGCCCAGGTCGGCACGCCGGCCGAGATCGTCGCCAACCCAGCCGACGACTTCGTCGCCCAGTTCATCGGCGCCGATCGCGGCCAGCGGACCCTGCACGTCGAGCGCGTCGACGGACGCGACGTCGTCGTCGACGAGTCGGGCCGCCCCGCCGGCGTCCTCGGAGCCGGGCCCGGCGCAGGCGACCGCACCGGCCTGGACGTCCGGAAGGACGGCGCATCCACATGAGCTGGGTCATCGCGAACTGGGACATGATCTGGGACCTCACCCTCACCCATGTCCAGCTGAGCCTGCCCCCGATCATCCTGGGCTTCCTCATCTCCCTACCCCTCGGCTGGCTCGCACACCGGTACCGGTGGTCGCGAGGCGTGCTGCTCACGCTGAGCGGCATCCTCTACGCGATCCCGTCCCTGCCGCTGTTCGTCCTCATGCCGTCCCTCATCGGCACGAAGATCCTCGATCCGGCGAACGTCGTGATCGCGCTCACCATCTACGCCGTGGCCCTGCTCGTCCGCACGGTCGCCGACGCGCTCGACGCCGTCGACGCCGGGGTCCGGCAGTCGGCCCAGGCCGTGGGGTTCTCCACCGGCCAGCGGTTCTGGCGGGTCGAGTTCCCACTGGCGGGCCCGCTCATGCTCGCCGGCGTCCGGGTGGTCTCCGCGAGCACCATCAGCCTGCTGAGCGTCGGCGCCCTCATCGGTGTGACGAACCTCGGTTACCTCTTCACCGACGGCTACAACCGGCAGTTCCCGATCGAGATCCTGACCGGCATCGTCGGGACGGTCGTGATCGCGATCGTGTTCGACGTCCTGCTGGTGCTCCTCGGCCGAATCCTCATGCCGTGGACGCGGATCAGCTCGAAGGGTGCGATCCGTCGTCGTCGCGCGGCCACCGAAGCCCGTGAGCTGGCGACCGCCGGGGGAGGAGCCGCATGATCAACTTCCTCGCCGCCTTCGCCTGGATCCTCGACCCCGCGCACTGGGAGGGCCCGGGCGGCATCCCCGTGCGGGTGCTCCAGCACCTGGCCGTGACCGGCCTGACCGTCCTCATCGCCTGCGTCATCGCGATCCCGCTCGGGCTCCTCATCGGGCACACCGGGAAGGGGCGAGAGGTCGCGGTCGCGATCACCGGCGCGCTCCGGGCGCTGCCCACGCTCGGTCTGCTCTCGCTCCTCGCACTCATCACCCTCGGGTGGGGCTTCTCCAGCACGAGTCTCGTCCCCGCGATCACGGCCCTCGTCGTGCTCGCCGTCCCGCCGGTCCTGGCCGGTGCGTACGGAGGGGTCGAGGCGATCGACCGCCAGACCATCGACGCCGCGCGTGCCGTCGGGATGAACGAGTGGCAGATCCTCGGCAAGGTGGAGATCCCGCTCGCGCTCCCGCTCATGATCGGTGGCGTGCGCTCGGCCGTCCTGCAGACGATCGCGACCGCGACCGTCGTCGCGTTCCTCACCAACGGCCCCGGTCTCGGTCGCTACATCCTCGACGGTCTGCCCGTACGGGACTACGCGCAGATGCTCGCCGGCTCGATCATCATCATCGTGCTCGCCCTCCTCCTCGAGGGCGTCTTCTCCCTGCTGCAGCGTGCCGTCGTGCCGCGCGGCGTCCAGGCGACCCACACACGGGTCGACGAGACCCGGGGTCACGCCACGAGCGGTGGCGACCGGTCCACCGCTCCAGACCCCGTCGTCGCAGAAGCGGAGGCGAACATGCAGACCGCGGCATACCGCAACGACTGAAGCGACCCACCACCCCGGGTGACAGCACCGCCCGGCTCCCAGACCCACAACGGCACCACCGTTCTCGCCAATCACAGATAGGAAACACCATGTTCACAGTTCGACAGGGTCGACGCCTCGCCGTCGGCATCGCCGCGACCGCCGTCGCGGCCCTCGCACTCAGCGCCTGCTCCGCAGGCGACCCGACCGCCGGGGAGACCGCGGCATCCGACACGATCACGGTCGGCTCCGCCGGATTCCCCGAGTCGGAGATCATCGCGCAGATCTACATCCAGGCGCTCGAGGCCAACGACATCAAGACGGCCGAGTCCCTGAACATCGGCGCTCGCGACGTCTACATCGCAGCGCTCGAAGACGGCTCGATCGACCTCGTCCCCGACTACAGCGGCAACCTGCTGCAGTTCTTCGACGACTCCGCCACGGCCACCTCGAGCGACGAGGTCTACTCCGCCTTGCAGGAGGCCACGCCCAAGGGCTACGAGGTCCTCGACCAGTCCAAGGCGGAGGACAAGGACTCCTACAACGTCACGAAGGAGTTCAGCGAGGCGAACAACGTCACGAGCCTCGCCGACCTCGCGGCCCTCACCATCCCGCTCGCCATCGGCGGCGCACCCGAGCTGGCTGAGCGTCCGTACGGCCCGAAGGGCCTGACCGAGGTGTACGGCGTCCCCGCCGACAAGCTCACCTTCGTCCCGATCAGCGACGGCGGCGGCGCCCAGACCACCGCGGCCCTGCTCGACGGAACGGTCCAGCTCGCCGACATCTACACCACGACCCCGTCGATCACCGAGAACGACTTCGTCACGCTCGAGGACCCGGAGAACCTGATCCTCCCGCAGAACGTCCTGCCGCTGATCAACTCGGCCAAGGCCAGCGACAAGGTCAAGGAGGTCTTGAACGCCGTGTCGGCGGAGCTGACCACAGAAGACCTCATCGAGCTCAACGCCCGCAACCAGGGCGACGAGAAGGCAGCTCCGAAGACCCTCGCGGCCGACTGGCTGAAGGACAAGAAGCTTTTCAGCTGAGCAGCAGCCACACGTCGATGGCGTCGTCCGGTCCTCCGGGCGGCGCCATCGCGCTGTTCGCGGGGAGCGCATCCGGCTGCAGCCGGATGTCCAGGGGGTCTCCGACACCTGAGGAGTTGGTAGCGTCAGGGTATGAGTTCCGAGACCCCCGCAGAGTTCATCGCGTCCTGGACCGCCTGGCACACCGCTCGCGAGCGTTCCGTCCGCGCACCCCACGGTATCGCCGCCCTCCGGTTCACCCACTGGCTGACCGAGGAGGCGACCGCCCTCGAGGGCGCGCCGGGCACCTGGCGTGCGGACGCGACCGGCATCGTCGGTGAGCGGCTCACGGGGACCGGACTGACCACGCCGAGTGGCGCCCAGATCATGACCGACCGCGTCGAGCTGGTCCACGGCGACGAACTGCACTTCGGCGACGCCCTGCTCCGAGGCATGGAGCGGGACGGCGTGTACGCCCTGCGCGTGCTCGATCCTGAGGCGCCGACGCGGACCTCGCTCGATGGCATCAGCGCCTTCGCCCCCGACGTCGCCTGGATCCGGCCGGCGCGGTTCGTGCCGTCCCCGGACGTCACGGTCGAGACCGAGTCGATCGACGGCCACGTCACGACCGAGACACCGGTCGGCCGGGTCGAGTTCGAGCTCGGTGATGAAGCGGTGTCGCTGACGGTCACCGGCGGCCCGAACGGACTCTGGACGGTGTTCTCCGACGGCACGAGTGGCGACGAGAGCTACCGGTTCCGTTTCATCAGCATGCCGGCCCCGACCTCGGACGGCCACGTCCTCGTCGACTTCAACCGCGCGTACCTGCCGCCGTGCGCGTTCAGCGACCACTACGTGTGCCCGCTGCCGGCGCCGAACAACCGGCTCCGTACGCGGATCACGGCGGGCGAGCGACTGCCGCTCGGCCAGTAGGTCCCGGGCCACGGACCCCGCATGACCAACCGGCTCGCCGAGGCGATGAGCCCGTACCTCCGATCGCACGCCGAGCAGCCGGTCGACTGGTACCCGTGGGGGCCTGAGGCCTTCGCCGAAGCGGCCCGCCGCGACGTCCCCCTGCTCGTGTCGATCGGCTACTCGACGTGTCACTGGTGTCACGTCATGGCACGCGAGTCGTTCTCGGACGAGCACATCGCCGAGCTCCTCCGACGCGACTTCGTGGCGGTGAAGGTCGACCGCGAGGAGCACCCCGACGTCGACGCCAGTTATCTCGCCGCCGCCGGCGCGTTCACCCGTGACCTCGGTTGGCCGCTGAACGTGTTCGTGACGCCGCGCGGACACGTCTTCCACGCGGGGACCTACTCGCCACCGGTGCCGCTCCGAGGGCATCCCTCGTTCCCGCAGGTGCTCGAGGCGGTTCGCGTCGCGTGGACCGAGCGACGGGAGCAGGTCGTCGCGAGCGCCGACGGACTCGCGCGGGCGATCGCCGAGACGATGTCGTCCACGGATGACGCGCCGCTGCCGGAGACCGGCGAGCTCGATGCGGCGGTCGAGGCGGTCGAGGCGCTCGAGGACCGGGAGCTCGGTGGCTTCGGCACGGCTCCGAAGTTCCCGATGGCCCCGCTGTTCGACTTCCTGCTCACGCCGCGCGAGGGGGACGCCGCTCGCCGCGGTGTCGACCTCGCGCAACGCACCCTCAGGACGATGGGGGCATCGGCGCTCCGTGACCCGGTCGAAGGAGGGTTCTTCCGGTACGCGGTCAACCGGGACTGGAGCGAGCCGCACTACGAACGCATGCTGACGGACAATGCGCTCCTCCTCACCGCCTACACCCGGGCCTGGGCCGAGCGTCCGAGCTCGTGGGCGGCCGGTGTCGCCGCCGGGATCGCCGAGTTCCTCATCGGCACGCTGCAGCAGCCGAGCGGCGGCTTCGGGTCGGCGCAGGACTCCGAGAGCATCGTCGACGGCGTCGGATCGGAGGGCGGCTACTACCGACGCGATGCGGACGGCCGGGCGACGCTGACCCCGCCGGCCGTCGACCGCAAGGTGCTCACCGGGTGGAACGGGCTCGCGATCGGCGCACTGGCGGAGGCCTCGACAGTCTTCGACCGCCCCGAGTGGCTCGAATCGGCGAGGTGGGCGGCGGACGCGGTGATCGAGAACCACCTCGGCTCGGACGGCACGCTCGCCCGGGCCTCGCTCGACGAACGGCGGTCGGATGCGTCGGCGACCCTCGAGGACTACGGGATGCTCGCGGAGGGGCTCCTGCGCCTCGGCCTCGCGACGGGCGAGGTCCGCTACGCGGAGGTCGCCCGCGACCTCGTCGACCGGTGCTTGTCAGACGAGACCGTGACCGACGAGACCCTGCCCGACGACACCGTGACCGACGCCCCCTCCGCCACGGTGGCCGGCTTCATCCTGCCTGGTGGTGGCGACCCGGTGCTGTCGGCCCAGGGCATGCGGATCGACGGCGACCCGTCGGAGGGCGCGTATCCCTCGGGGATCTCGTCGCTCGGACGCGCGTCGCTGCTGCTGTTCCAGCTGACGGCCGACGGCCGGTTCCGGGACGCCGCCGAGGGCGCGGTCCGGTTCGCCGCGTCGGCTGCGCTGTCGGTACCGACCGCGTTCGGCGCGAGTCTCGCCCTGGCGGCATCGCTCGCCGGTCCGGCGTCGCAACTCATCGTCGTCGAATCGGATCGGGTGGATCCGGACGAGGACGAGGAGACGGCGGACCGGGCGATGCGCGACGCCGTCAGGACGCGCCGGGACGACGTGGTGGCGGTGGTCTCCGAGCGGCAGGCGGTGGCTTGGGCGACGAGCGGGTTCGACGTCTTCGCCGAACGGACGAGTCGCGACGGCCGGTTGACCGCCTACCAGTGCCGGGACTTCGTCTGCCGTCTCCCGGTGACGGACGTGGCGCAGCTCGACGCCCGCTGATCCAGCGCACCCGTCGACCCGACACGCGGATGGGTCAGGCTCCGAACGAGCCGTCCGGACGGCCGAACCGCAGCTCGCGTGCTTCGGAGCGCCAGCGCCCGAGTCCACCGTCGAGGAGCGCGACGCGCTCGTATCCGGCGCCGGTCAGCGCCGCACGAAGGCGCTCGGCGGAGCGCCCGTCCATCTGGTCGTACAGGACGACCGTGTGCTGCTCCGTGACGCCGATGGCTGCCGCACCGCGTCGGACCTCCTCCGCTGAGGACGCTCCGAGCCCCCGGCCCGTATCGAGCAGTTCGACGAACACGGCGCCGGGGACGTGCCCGTCGAAGAGGTACAGGTCGTAGCCGCTCACCAGTCGCACCGGGCCGCCGTCCAGCGCAGGCAGCTCGACGACACTCGCGTCGAGGACGATGAGGCTCTCGCTGCCGAGATGGTCCGCGAGCCACTGGGTGGAGACGAGCGGGTCCACCAGGAACGGCGCGTGCTTGGAGGTCATGCGCCCACCGTAGGAGGCCGCGGCCCGGATGACCACGGTGGTCGGCAACACGCGGTCACACGACGCCGCGGTTCAGCACTCGATGACGTTGACCGCGAGACCGCCCTCGCTCGTCTCCTTGTACTTCGTCGACATGTCGACGCCGGTCTGGCGCATGGTCTCGATCACGGTGTCGAGCGACACCAGGTGCGTCCCGTCGCCGTGCAGCGACAGCCGTGCGGCGCTGACGGCCGTCGAGGAGGCGATCGCGTTGCGTTCGATGCACGGGACCTGGACGAGCCCGCCCACCGGGTCGCACGTGAGGCCGAGGTGGTGCTCCATCGCGATCTCCGCGGCGTTCTCGACCTGACGCGGTGTGCCGCCGAGGACGGCGCACAGGGCACCGGCGGCCATGGCGCAGGCCGAGCCGACCTCGGCCTGGCAGCCGCCCTCGGCCCCGGAGATGGACGCGTTCGCCTTGAAGAGCGAGCCGATGGCGGTCGCGGTGAGCAGGTAGCGACGGATACCGTCGAGCGAGGCGCCCGGCACGAACCGCAGGTAGTAGCTTCCGACGGCCGGGATGATCCCCGCGGCCCCGTTCGTGGGTGCGGTCACGACCCGCCCGCCGGAGGCGTTCTGCTCGTTGACCGCCAGGGCGAACGCGTGCAGCCACTCCGTGGGGAGCTCACGCCCGCTCTCGGCCTCGGCCACGTCGAGGCGCTCACGGACGGCACGTGCCCGGCGCTTGACGCCGAGACCGCCCGGGAGGGTGCCGGTGTCGGCGAGCCCGGCGGTCACGCACTCGTGCATGGCCGTCCAGATGGCGTCGAGGCCGGCGTCGACCTCGACGGCTGGCCGCAGGGCTTCCTCGTTGCGTCTCGCGATCGCGTCGATCGGGAGTCCCGTCTCGTCGCAGAGCCCGATGAGCGCCTCAGCGGTCCGGAACGGCATCGGCACGGGTGTCGACGGCAGCACCGTGCTCGGGTCGTCGCCGTCACGACGGATGAAGCCGCCGCCGACGGAGTAGTACGTCTCGGAGCGCACCGGGAGGTCGCTCCGCTGGTCCCAGGCGTGGAGGGTCATGGCGTTCGGGTGGCCTGGCAGCCTCGTCCTGGGCACGAACGAGACGTCGTCCTTCGAGAACGCGATGGCCCGCGTCCCGGCGAGCGTGAGCGGAGCGCCGTCGGGGTGGTCGCTCCAGGCCCGTCGGACCTCGGCGGGATCGCACCCTTCGGGGGTGAGCCCCTGGAGTCCCGCGACGACGGCGTCTGGGGTGCCGTGGCCGATGCCGGTCGCGCCGAGCGATCCGTACAACGAGCACGTGACGCGGTCGACCTTGTCGAGCAGGCCGTCGTCCGCGAGCCCGGTGGCGAAGGCCAAGGCTGCCCGCATGGGTCCGACCGTGTGCGAGCTGGACGGCCCGATCCCGATGGAGAAGAGGTCGAACGCGGACACGTATGCGGTCACTGGACGACCCCCTTCGGTGCGACTGGCTCCTCTCACTCTAAGCGTCTTCAGCGCCGGGTGCGGTGTCAGCGGACGTCAGCGGGTGTCAGCGGCAGGTGAGCGCTCCGTGAGTGCCCCCGCCCACACTGTTGTCCGGGTCGCCCACCGGCGGTCCACACCTGATTTCGAAAGGCATCCGCATGAGCATCAGCTCCGACTGGGCGATCGAAGCCCACGGCCTCGTGAAGACCTTCGGCGACAACCGGGCGGTCGACGGCGTCGACCTCTCGGTCCGCACCGGCACCGTCTACGGCGTCCTCGGCCCGAACGGCGCCGGCAAGACCACCACCATCAGCATGCTGGCGACGCTCCTGCGTCCTGACGCCGGCACCGCCACCGTCTTTGGTCACGACATCCAGCGGGAGTCGCAGGTCGTGCGCCAGCTCATCGGCGTGACCGCGCAGTTCGCGTCGGTCGACGAGAACCTCTCGGCCACCGAGAACCTCGTCATCTTCTCTCGACTGCTCGGACTCGGCCGCGCGGAGGCGAAGCGCAAGAGCGCGGAACTCCTCGAGGAGTTCGGCCTGAGCGACGCGGCGTCGCGACCCTTGAAGAAGTTCTCCGGCGGCATGCGTCGTCGTCTCGACCTCGCGGCGAGCCTCATCGCCCAGCCGCCCCTCATCTTCCTCGACGAGCCGACCACGGGCCTCGACCCGCGGACCCGGGCGCAGATGTGGGACACGATCCGCCGCCTGGTCGCGACGGGCTCGACCGTCCTCCTGACCACCCAGTACCTCGACGAGGCGGACCAGCTCGCCGACCGGATCGCCGTCATCGACCGCGGTCTCGTCGTCGCCGAGGGCACCTCCGACGAGCTGAAGGCCTCCGTCGGCGAGTCGTCGCTGCAGCTGCGGCTCGCGGACCCCGCCGACCTGGAGGATGCGCGACGGGTCATCTCGAGCGTCCTCGGCGTGGACACCGTCGTGTCGCCGGAGGCCACCCGCATCACGGCCCCGATGCGCGACCCCGACGCCGTGACCGACCTGTTCATCACGCTCCGGGAAGCCGGGATCCGGCTCACGGAGATGAGCGTCCAGAAGCCGACGCTCGACGAGGTCTTCCTCACCCTCACCGGGCACGGCGTCGAGGCGGACGACGCCGACGCCGTGTCCGACACCGATTCCCTCGACACCGCAGAGCAGGTCCACGCATGAGCACGATCACCATCACCCCGGCCGCAGACCGGTCGCTCCGGAACCACGTCAGCCTCTCGCAGACGGTCCGCAACTCCTTCACCATGGCGTACCGCGGACTGCTCAAGATCAAGCGCACGCCCGAGCAACTGATCGACGTGACGGTCCAGCCGATCATCTTCACGCTGATGTTCACGTACATCTTCGGCGGCGCGATCGCCGGCGACGTCGCGAGCTATCTGCCGATCATCATCCCGGGCATCCTGGTCCAGACCGTCATCACGACCTCGGTCGTGACCGGCATCCAGCTCCGCGAGGACATGGACAAGGGCGTGTTCGACCGCTTCAAGTCGATGCCCATCGCCCGCATCGCACCGCTGGCCGGTGCCCTCCTCGCCGACACGGTGCGCTACACGATCGCCACGACGCTCACCTTCGCGATGGGCTTCGTCATGGGGTACCGACCGGAGGGCGGCATCGGCTTCGTGGCCCTCGCCGGCCTCCTCGTGATCGTCTGCGCCTGGGCCATCAGCTGGATCTTCGCGTTCTTCGGGGTCATCGCCCGGAGCGCGAGCAGCGTGCAGGGCATCTCCTTCCTCGTCCTGTTCCCGCTGACGTTCCTCTCGAACGCCTTCGTCAACCCGGAGACGATGCCGAGCTTCCTCCAGGGCTTCGTGGACGTGAACCCCGTCTCGCACCTCGTGACCGCGGTCCGCGACCTCGCGAACACGGGTGTCTTCGGCGGTGACGCCTGGCTGGCGCTCCTCGGTGCCGCCGTCATCGTGGCGGTCTTCGCACCGCTCACCGTGCGGGCGTACATGCGCCGCGCCTGACGACGAGACGACCGCAGCGACCGATCAGCGCGCCGCCAGGGCAGGACTGCCGAGCAGTTCGAACGCCCTGGCGGCGCTCTCGTGCGCCTGCAGGGGGAGGGTCCGCTCGCCGAGGCGGTCGCGCTCGGTCGCCGTGAGGCGCGCCGCCGCTGCTGCCTCGTGTGGTGTGCGGACGAGCGACGGGATGTCCTGACGGGAGGCGAGCGCACTGGCGAGCGCGACGAGCTCGGCGCCGACCAATCGCACTTCGTCGTCGTCCGAGCGGACGTACCAGGCGCCGAGGGCGACGACGGTGGAACCGAGCACCGGTCGGTCGAACCGGTTCGGGAGGAGGCGTCCCAGCGCGAGGGTGCGGGTGCGGACCCGCCGCACGAGACGCTGGACCTCGGTGGCGTCCGGGACGCCGTCCAGCACGGCGGCGGCGATCGCGGCGGAGCCGACGAGGGTGAACCACGGCGATCGTCGCGACTCACCCGGAGCGAACGCGACGAGCGCCTTCCCGTAGAGCTCGGCTCCCCGTGCGGCGTCGCCCTGGGCCCGCGCGATCTCGGCGAGACCGGCCCAGCCGATCGACCGGCGTTCGGGGAGCGGGGCGAACGCGGAGAACGAGACGTCGTCCGAGAGGAACCGGTCGAGCACGGTGGCGGCGGCGGCGTGGTCACCACGGGCGATGTCGCCGATCGCGATCAGCCACTCGAGTTGACGGAGGTCCGCCTCGGCACCGATCGCGGTCAGCCCCTCGGCAGCGCGGGCCGCCCAGATGAGCGCCTCCTCCGGCTCGTCGTTCTGGCTGTGCAGTTGGGCGAGCATGTGCGCACTCATGGCGGCGCCCCAGACATCTCCGAGCGTGAGCGAGAGGTCGTTCGCGCGCAGGGCGGCCGCTTCGGCGGCGCGCGGGTCGCCGTCGTTCTCCGCCGCCTGGGCCGACATGAGGTTTCCGAGGTTCGCGACGTGCGGGTCGGTCGACCGGGAGTACTCGCGGAGGAGGGCCTCCGCGCGTTCGGGGCGACCCGCGACCAGCAACAGGCTGACCATCGCGCGCATCCGTGGGGCCTGTGTCGTCCGCGCCCGTTCGAGTCGGCGGAGGACGCCGATCGCCCGCGCGGACGTGCGGGCATCGGTGGCGAGGAACGTCACGGTGATGATGGCGACGGCGATGGCGGGGGTGTCGGTCGACACCGACTCCGGGTCCTGGTGGCGGAGCACGTCGAGGACTGCCGCGCCGAAGACCAGGACCTCCTGATGCGCGCTGCGGATCGTCCAGAAGAGGGCGAGTGCTGCGAAGACCGGGGCGACGACATCGGCGCGATCCTCGGCGACGGCCCCGCGGAGCACGTCCACCAGGGTGTCCTGTTCGACGGCGAGGCGCGCGAACGCCGCCACCTGTCGAGGCTCTTGCATGGCGGGGAGGAGCGTCTCGGCGAGTGCGACCGCCCATGTCCGCGTGCGGTCGAGTACGAGGTCGTCCTCGTGCGCCTCGGCGGACTTGATCGCGCCGAACTCGCGGACCGTCTCCAGCATCCGGAATCGGACGGTCCCGGTGGCAGGGTCGTCCTGCACGGTGAGCAACGACTGGCCGACGAGCGCGTCGAGCGCCTCCACGACTTCGACCTCGGGGGCGAGCGCTGCAGTCGCCTCCAGATCGAAGCCGTCGGGAAATCTGGACATGCGACGGAGGACGACACGTTCGTGCTCGCCCAGGAGGTTCCAACTCCAGTCGATGACGGCGAGGAGGGTGCGGTGGCGCTCAGGAGCACTGCGATCACCGGCGGTCAGCAGGGTGAAGCGGTTCCCGAGTCGTCGCTCGATCTCCTCGACCGACATGGATCTGGTGCGCGCCGCCGCGAGTTCGATCGCCAGCGGGAGGCCGTCGAGTTTCGCGCACAGACGCGCCGCGACGTCGAGTGGCACATGGAGACCCGGACGGGCTGCGCGGGCACGCACGACGAACAGCCGCACCGCCGGGCCCGCGTGTTCGAGGTCGGTGCCGTCCACGGCGGCGTCCAGCGGGTCGAGCTGGTAGACGTGCTCGGCGGCGATCGACAACGGGCTCCGACTCGTCGCGAGGACGCGGAGGTCGCCGGCCCAGGCCAGCGCATCGGCGATCCAGCGTGCCGCCGCGTCCACGAGGTGCTCGCAGTTGTCCATCACGAGCAGCGTCGGCCGTTCCGAGAGTCGGTCGATGATGCGCTCGCGCAGTTCGACCGGTTGCACCATGATCGCTTCGCTCAGCCGACGCGGGGTCGGGGCCTCGCGGATGCCGAGTGCGGTCGCGACCGCGAGTGGCAGATCGTCCGGGTCCCGCACGCTCGCCAGTTCCACCACGACGACGCCGGGTGTGGTCGTGGTGGCACGCCGGGCGACCTCCTGGGCGAGTCGGGTCTTCCCGAGGCCACCGGGGCCGAGGATCGTGGTCAGGCGGACCTCGGACACGAGCGTGCCGATCGCGTCGAGGTCGGTGTCGCGACCGAGGAGTTCGTTCGGCGCCGTCCGGAGCCCGAGCACCATGCTGGAGACCCGGGTGGTCACCGGAGTGGCCACCGGCGGAGACGGCTCGACGGCGTCCTGCAGGAGCGCCGTGTGCGCCGCGACCAGTGCCGACGTCGGGTCGGCACCGAGTTCGTCGCGGAGCCGGTGACGGTGATCGGCGAAGAGCTGCATCGCGTCGGAGCGACGTCCGCTCTGCGCGTAGGCGTTGAAGAGCATCAGCTGGGTGGCGTCGTCGAGCGGGTCGGCGGCGACGAGGGCCTCGAGGTCGGTGATGACGGCTGCACCGTCGCCGAGCTCGAGGCGGCTCTGAGCACGCACCCGACGCAGCTCGTCACGGAGCCGTGCCGCGCGCTGCACCAGCTCCTCGCCGATCGGACCGTCCAGTTCAGCGCCGGGATCACCCGTCCAGAGGAGGAGCGCGTCCCGGGCGAGCATGTCGGCGGTTTCCGGGTCTGCGGCGCGGATGGCCGTCGACGCCGCGTCGGCCGCCCGCGCTGCGACGTGGAGGTCGACCATGGACTGGTCGATCGACAGTCGATAGCCGGCGGCCGAGGAGTCGATGAGGTCGGGTGCCGACACGGCGCGCACCCGTGAGACCAGGGTCTGCAGTGCAGCTTTCGCACCCGCGGGCGGTGCGTCGTCCCACAGCTCGTCGATGAGGGCGGCCGTCGACACGGCGCGCCCGTCCGCGAGCACCAGGATCGTCACCAGCGCTTTGGCGAGCCGGCCACCGGGTTCGACGAGCCGACCGGTGCGTCCCTCGACGAGCACCGGCCCCAGGACGGTCACTCGGAGGTTCGACGCAGGCACGTCACGAGTGTATCCAGGGCTGTATCCCGTACCGTCCCGGTCACTGAGCCGTCCCCGGTCACTGAGCCTGTCGGAGTGCGACCTGCCGACGAGTTCAGGGAACCGAGGCGTCAGCGCAGGGTCTTGCGGGCGGTGATCTGGCCGGTGTCGAAGCCGAGCAGGTGGAGGCCGCCGTGGAACCGGGCGTGCTCCACCTTGATGCAGCGGTCCATCACGACGTTCAGGCCCTTCGACTCGCCGTACTCGGCGGCCTCCTGGTTCCAGATGCCGAGCTGCACCCAGACGGTCGGAGCTCCGACGGCGACGACCTCGTCGATGACCTGGGGGATGTCACTCGCCTTGCGGAAGACGTCGACGATGTCGGGTACCTCCGGCAGGGAGGCGAGGTCGGGGTAGGCGGGCTGTCCGAGGATCTCCGTGGCGTTCGGGTTCACGAAGTAGATCCTGAAGTCGCTCGACTGCTGCAGGTAGGTGCCCACGAAGTACGAGGAACGCGCCGTGTTCGGGGAGGCGCCGACGATCGCGACGGACTTCGCCTCGCGGAGGAGCTTCAGGCGGGCCTTCGCGTCGGGGCCCGCCCAGGTGCGCTGCGAACGCAGCAGCTTCGCGAGCGGCGAATCGGCGGGCAGCGCGCAGGTGAGGCCGTTGGTGAGCCGGACCGTCTCGGTCGCGTCCTGGTCGGTCACGGTCGTGTCCTCACCGGTCACGGTCGCGTCCACACCGGTCACTGAGCTTGTCGAAGTGCTCATGCCACTACTCCTTCACCGCGGCTGCGAGCGCCTGGTCGAGGTCGTAGATGATGTCGTCAGGGTCCTCGATGCCGACGCTCAGTCGGACGATGCCCGGCAGCACACCGGCGTCGACGAGTTGCTGGTCGGACAGCTGCGCGTGTGTCGTCGATGCGGGGTGGATGATGAGCGTCTTCGCGTCGCCGATGTTCGCCAGGTGGCTCGCGAGGTCGACGGACTCGATGAGCTTCTGGCCGACCTGACGGCCACCCTTCACCTCGAAGCTGAAGACCGAGCCCGGCCCCTTCGGCAGGTACTTGTCCGCGCGCTCGTGGTGCGGGTGATCCGGGAGTCCGGCCCAGTTGACGGCGGCGATGCGCGGGTCGGCGTCGAGCCACTCGGCGACGATCCGCGCGTTGTCGACGTGGGCCTGGATCCGGAACGGCAGCGTCTCGACTCCCTGGGCGAGGAGGAAGGCCGAGTGCGGTGCGAGCGCCGGACCGATGTCGCGGAGCTGCTCGGCGCGCAGCCGGGTGAGGAAGGCGTACTCGCCGAAGTTGCCCGACCACTGCAGGCCGCCGTAGCTCGGGACGGGCTGACCGAACAGCGGGAACTTGTCGGTGTTCCAGTCGAAGCGCCCGCTCTCGACGACGACACCGCCGAGGGTCGTTCCGTGGCCGCCGAGGAACTTGGTGGCCGAGTGCGTGACGATGTCGGCACCCCACTCGATTGGGCGGTTGAGGTAGGGCGTCGCGATGGTCGAGTCGATGATGAGCGGAATGCTGTGCGCGTGCGCGACGTCCGCGAGGCCCTCGATGTCGGCGATCTCACCCGAGGGGTTCGCGACCGTCTCGGCGAAGACGAGCTTCGTGTTCTCCTGGATGGCGGCGGCGTAGTCGGCGGCGTCGGAGGACTGCACGAAGGTGGTCTCGATACCGAACCGGCGGAGGGTGACGTCGAGCTGCGTGATCGAGCCGCCGTAGAGGTTGGCCGAGGCGACGATGTGGTCGCCCTGTCCGGCCAGCGAGGCGAAGGTGATGTACTGCGCGGCGAGACCGGAGGCGGTCGCGACGGCACCGAGGCCGCCCTCGAGGCTGGCGATGCGCTCCTCGAAGCTCGCGACCGTCGGGTTGGCGAGGCGCGAGTAGATGTTCCCGTACTTCTGCAGGGCGAAGCGGGCGGCGGCGTCGGCGGTGTCGTCGAAGACGAAGGCGCTCGACTGGTAGATGGGCAGCGCCCGTGCGCCGGTCACCTGGTCGGGGATGTTGCCCGCGTGGATCGCACGCGTGCGGAAGCCATACTCACGATCTGCCATGCGTTCACGCTACCGGAGCACCGTCGAGCGCTTCACCGTGCTGCAACATTGCGTCGCATTCGACCGCACTGCACAGGGCCTGCCCAGGGCGTCGGCGTATCGTGTGGTGCACAGCCCTGATCGGGCTGCCGGACGAGGGCGCAGTACCCGGAACGCGACAAGACTGACCACTTTGGAGTGATCGTCATGTCGTGGATCGTACTCATCGCGTCCGGTGTCCTGGAAGCCGTCTGGGCCACCGCGCTCGGCAAGTCCGAGGGCTTCACGAAGCTCTGGCCGACCGTGACGTTCGCGGGGGCGCTCGTGCTCAGCATGGCCGGACTCGCCTGGGCCATGCGCGACATCCCGGTGGGCACCGCCTACGCGGTCTGGGTCGGGATCGGCGCAGCGCTCACCGTCGGCTACGCCATGACCTTCGGCGGCGAGCAGCTGTCGGTCGTCAAGGTGCTGCTCATCCTCGGGCTCATCGGCTGCGTCATCGGCCTGAAGATCGTGGGCGGCGAGCACTAGGGCGTGTCTGACAAAGAGGTCGGTGGTGGGCTGAGATGCTGGTCGGGTGCCCGTGGCAGACGGTGTGGACGTGGCACCATCGGATGGCCACGGGCTTCCCCTGGTCACGGCAATCACGCCCAGGACAGGCCGGTCATTCGCCGATGTCGATCCCGTTGCTGGAACAACTCCGGGTCCCGCGCCTCGTCGGCCGCCCTCGCACTCGGCCCGATGCGGTCCGCGGTGACAAAGCCTCTTCGTCACGCGCGATCCGGTCACACCTGCGCGGTCGCGGGATCAAGGCAGTGATCCCAGAACCCCGCGACCAGCAAGGTCATCGCAAGCGCCGCGGATCACGGGGTGGCAGACGCATCGGCCTGGACGCCGCCGACTGTAGGAACCGCAACGTGATTGAGCGCCGCTTCTGCTGCACCAAACAATGGCGCGGCCTCGCAACCCGCTACGACGAACATGCAATCACGTATCGCGCCGCCGTCCTCATCCACGCCGCCATCGCCTGGACTCGACGACTGTCACATGCGTCCTAGCGTTTGGGCGCGCGCAAGGAAAGCCACAGCGAGACGCCCAGTAGCGCAGTGAGCGGACGATAGAAGTGGCTGTCGAGCTGCCGGAAGGTGCGGCCCGCGGGAGGAAGACCCATTGCGGCGATGGCTGCGTTACCGCCAAACAGTGCGCGCATCAGCATGACTGTTCCTATCGCCCGAAGACCGAGCCGTTGTACACGGCCCTCTCCCAGAGCCCCCGACGCGAGAAGCGCCGCTCCGGCCGTCCCACCAGCGACCACCAGCGTCGGAGCAACGCCCGGCATCGGTCCGTGAGACCCGATCACAGCCTCAGCAAGGGTTTTCTCATCCTTTGCCGGCCACGGCGAGCCGGTTGCCCACACCGCATGGAGCACGGATACGCCAGCCAACCCGGTCGTGCTGAGGATTCGAGCTACGGTCCCCGCTACTTCGCGCATGACCCGACCCTAGATGAACGCCCGTAGAAGAGCACGTCGCCCGAGACCTCCAATAATCAGACACGGCCTAGCCGCGCTGGTCAGGCACGCACCCCTGCCTCAGGCCAGGTGCACCGCTCCGAGCGCGAGCACCGCGATGAGGAGCCAGGAGACGAGCCCGACGACGAGCGCGCGCCACCCGGTGGTGACGAGTGTGCGGACGCGGATCGCGGCACCGAGCGCGAAGAGCGCCATCGCCAGCAGTGCGGTCTGCACGCCGTCGGCGAGGTCGAGGACGAGCTCGGGCACCGGGAGCAGGGTTCGGACGAGCACCGCGGCGATGAAGCCCGCCACGAAGAGCGGGACGATCGGCGGTCGGGCTGCGGTCGCGGTTCCGTCGGTGTCGACCTGCGCACCGGCGCCGGCCGACACCGCCAGGAGTCGGCGGCGTTCGATCGTCGCGGCGGCGGCGACCATGGGGGCGAGGAGTACGACGCGGGTGAGCTTGACGACGACGGCGATCGCGAGTGCGCTCGTGCCGGCGATCTGGGCGGTCGCGACGACCTGACCCACGTCGTGCACACTCGCCCCCACCCAGTGGCCGAACTGCTCGTCGCTGAGACCGAGGGGGCCGCGGAGCGCCGGGAGGACGAAGATCGCGAGGGTCCCGCAGAGCGTGACGAGCGCGACAGGCGTCGCCTGCTCCTCGTCCTTCGCCTTCACGACACCGCTCATCGCGCCGATCGCGGAGGCGCCGCAGATGGAGAAGCCCGTGGCGATGAGGAGCGGTTCGGGGCCCGCGAGCCCGAGCCTCCGGCCGAGCCAGAGGGTGACGAAGAAGGTGACGACGACGATCGCCACCGTGGTGGCGAGCGTGACCCACCCCAGGCCGGCGATGTCGACGAGGCTCAGCTTCAGCCCCAGCAGGACGACACCGATCCGCATGAACCGCTTCGCGCTCATCCCGAGTCCCGGCTTCAGGACGCCCGCCGCGAGCCGCTGGAACGGCGGCAGCTGGCCCACCACCATGCCGAGCAGGACGCTCGCGGTCAGGAGCGGGACGACCGGCAGGAGGGTGTGGAGGCCCAGGGCGGCGAGCGCCGCGGCACCGGCGGCGAGCACCCCGGGGAGCGCCTTCATCGTCGTCCTCCCGTCACACCCATGACGGCAACCAGGCGTGCAGGTGCCAGAACCAGTAGGGCACGGTGATCGCGGTCCAGAGCGGATACCAGAAGATGCTCAACAGCGTCGTGATGGTCACGAACACCCCGATGACGCCGACGCCGGCGAACCGTCGTTCCTCCGGGTCGTCGCGGGACCCGAGGATCTTCCCGATCGCGAAGACGAGGGCCAGGATGAGGTACGGCTCGAAGACGATCGTGTAGAACTGGAACACCGTCCGGTTCAGGTAGAGCAGCCAGGGCAGGTACCCCGCTGCGACTCCGAGGACGATGAGCCCGACCTGCCACTCGCGGTACCGGACGAGCCGGTAGACGCAGTACCCGAGCGCGACAGCGGCGCCCCACCAAATGAGCGGGTTGCCGATCGAGGTGATCGCGGAGGAGCAGGCGTCCCACGCGCAGCCGTCGGTCCCGGTGGCGGGGGACTGGTAGTACATGCTCGTCGGCCGGATCATGAGCAGCCAGCCGAGCGGGTTCGCGGCGTAGGGGTGCGGGGTGCTGAGGCCGACGTGGAAGCTGTAGGCGCTCTGGTGGTAGTGGAGGAGGCTCTGGAACCAGTGGGGGACCCACGCGAAGGTGCCGGTCCACGCGTTCCCCACCGCGTCCGCCCATTGGCGGTCGTACCCGCCGGACGTCCTGATCCACCCGGTCCAGCTGGCGAGGTACACGACGGCGGCCACGGGGACGAGGGTCACGAAGGACACGGGGCCCTGTTTGAGGACCGCCGCGCTCGCCCACAGGCTGAGGCCCAGTCGGCGTCGGAGCAGGAGATCTGTGACGATCACGTACACGCCGAACGCAGCGAGGAAGTACAGTCCGTTCCATTTGACCGCGGTGGCCGCGCCGAACGCGACCCCTGCGGCGAGCAGCCACGGCCGCCACCAGAGGACGGGACCCCAGGCCGGATCGGCGCCCCTCGCCCGGGCTGACGCGACCTTCGCCGCCAGGCGTGACGCGTGCCACGACCGGTCCAACAGGATCGCGCCGAATCCCGCCAGCACGAAGAACATGACGAAGTTGTCGAGCAGCGAGACCCGGGCCATGACGATCGCGTGCCCGTCGATCGCGAACAGGAACCCGGCCAGGACGGCGAGGATCGAGGAAGTGAACAACCGCTTGGCGATGAGCGTGACGAGCAGGACCGCGAGCGTTCCGGCGATCACGGTGGAGATGCGCCACCCGGTGCTGTCGTCGATGCCGAACACGGCGATGCCGAGCGCGATCAGCCACTTACCGAGCGGTGGGTGTACGACGTAGGAGGGGTTCGTGCTCGGGCTGCCCGCGTCGCCGTTCGCGAAGCCCTCGTCCGCCCCGTCCGGCCAGGTACTCTCGTAGCCGTTCAGCCACAGCGACCACGAGTCCTTCACGTAGAAGGTCTCGTCGAAAACGAGCGAGTGCGGGTGACCGAGGTTCCAGAACCGCAGCACGAACGCGAGGAGCGTCACGGCGGCCGGGCCGCCCCAGATCCAGAGCTTCCTGCGGCGTTCGGTGCGAAGCATCCGCTCCCACCATCGGTCGAGGCGGGATCCCGTCTCAGGGGCTTTCACGAGATCGACCGACACCGTCTCATCTAACCACCCCGACCGGATGGGAGACTGGTCCGGTGATCATCCTCGGAGCGACCCCCATCGGCAACCTCGGCGATGCGTCGCCACGACTCCGGGAGGCGCTGGCCGCGGCTGAGGTCATCGTCGCCGAGGACACCAGGACGGCCATCCACCTGCTGCGCGCCCTCGGTGTGGAATCGCGGCCGCGGCTCATCGCCATGCACGACCACAACGAGCGCGAACGTGCGGCCGAGATCGTCGAACTGGCCCGCGAGACCGACGTCCTCGTGCTCAGCGACGCCGGCATGCCGACCGTGTCCGACCCCGGCTTCCACCTCGTCGACGCGGCGGCGGCCGCAGACGTCCAGGTCACCGCGATCCCCGGGCCGTCGGCGGTGGTGACGGCGCTCGCCGTGTCCGGTCTCGCGACGGACCGCTTCACCTTCGAGGGGTTCCTCCCGCGGAAGCCAGGCGACCGGCGCAGCAGCCTCCGAGCGCTCGCGACCGAGCCGCGCACGATGGTGTTCTTCGAGTCGCCCAACCGACTGGCCTCCTCCCTCGAGGACATCGCCTCCGTGCTCGGTGCCGATCGTCGCGTGGCGGTGTGCCGTGAGCTCACCAAGCTGTTCGAGGAGGTCAAGCGGGGGACGGCCGCTGAACTGGCCGAGTGGGCGTCCGGCGGTGTGAAGGGCGAGATCTGCATCGTCATCGCCGGTGCGGAGGCCGTCGAAGCCGATCCGGCCACCGCGCTCGAGCAGGTGCTCGCGCTCGTGGCCTCGGGCACGCGCCTGAAGGACGCTTCGAACGAGGTCGCCGAGGCCACCGGTCTCTCGAAGCGCGACCTGTACCAGGCGGCCCTCGCAGCCCGGCCCCCGAAGGCGTCGCCGGACGCGCAGGTTCGTCCCGCACCGTAACAGGCATGGTGGCGACGCCCGCTCGTCCTAGGATTGACCCCATGGCCGACGGCACCTCGTTCTACATCACCACGCCCATCTTCTACGTCAACGATGCCCCGCACATCGGGCACGCCTACACGGAGGTGGCCGCGGACGTCCTCGCGCGCTGGCACCGTCAGGCCGGCGACCGCACCTGGTTCCTGACCGGGACCGACGAGCACGGCCAGAAGATCCTGCGCACGGCGACCGCGAACGGCGTGACGCCGAAGGAGTGGGCCGACAAGCTCGTCAGCGAGTCCTGGTACCCGCTGCTCGACACGATCGACATCTCGAACGACGACTTCATCCGCACGACGGACGAACGGCACGAGCAGAACGTCCAGCTCTTCCTCCAGCGTCTGTACGACGCCGGCTTCATCTACACCGGTGAGTTCGAGGGGTACTACTGCGTCGGCTGTGAGGAGTACAAGCAGGAGAGCGACCTCGTGCAGGGCACCGGCGAGTACGTCGGGCAGCTCGTGTGCGCGATCCACTCGAAGCCGGTCGAACTGCTCCAGGAGAGCAACTACTTCTTCCGCATGAGCGACTTCGCCGAACGCCTGCTGGCCCTCTACGAGGAGCGACCGGAGTTCGTGCAGCCGGAGTCTGCGCGCAACGAGGTCGTCCAGTTCGTGCGCCAAGGGCTCAAGGACCTGTCCATCTCCCGGTCGACCTTCGACTGGGGCATCAAGGTCCCGTGGGACGAGAGCCACGTCGTCTACGTGTGGTTCGACGCCCTGCTCAACTACATCACCGCCGCCGGGTACGGCTCCGACGAGGAGGCGTTCGCCGAGCGCTGGCCCGCCACGCAGATCGTCGGCAAGGACATCCTGCGGTTCCACGCGGTCATCTGGCCGGCCATGCTCATGGCCGCCGGGCTCGAGGTGCCGAAGCGGGTCTTCGGTCACGGCTGGCTGCTCGTCGGCGGCGAGAAGATGTCGAAGTCGAAGCTCACCGGTATCGCACCGAGTGAGATCACCGACACCTTCGGCTCCGACGCGTTCCGCTACTACTTCATGCGCGCCATCGCCTTCGGGCAGGACGGTTCGTTCAGCTGGGAGGACCTCTCCGCGCGGTACCAGGCGGAGCTCGCGAACGGCTTCGGCAACCTCGCGTCGCGCGTGCTCGCCATGGTGACGCGGTACTTCGACGGCGTCGTGCCGGCGAGTGGCCCTGCCGAACCGGCCGACGTGGCCATCCAGGAGACGGTCGCCCGGGCTGCAGTCGACGCCGACGCCGCGATCGAGCGCCTCGCCATCCAGGACGCGCTCGCTGCCATCTGGCGGATCGTCGACGAGCTGAACGGCTACATCACCGAGCAGGAGCCGTGGGCGCTCGCGAAGGACGAGGCCAAGCGGGAGCGGCTCGGCACCGTGCTCGCCACGGCGGTCGAGGGCCTGCGCGCCCTGTCGGTCCTGCTCCACCCCTTCGTCCCGAAGGCGACCACCAAGCTGTGGTCCGCCCTCGGCGCCGAAGCCGCCCTCGGCGAGCTCGGGGCACAGCGCATCGGCGATGTCGGCACCTGGGGGCAGCTGCCCGCCGGCACCTCGGTGGCAGGGCTCGAGCCCCTGTTCCCGCGGATCGAGGCCGTCGCCGAATGAGCGGGGGCGTCGCGCCGGATCCGGCCGCCACACCGCACCTGCGGCAGCGCGAAGCGGGGGAGCGGAAGCAGCTGAGCTACCCCGAGGCACCTGAGGCGCTGCCGGTCGCGGTCTACGACAACCACACGCACCTCGAGCACGCCGACGGCGACGCCCCGCTGACCCCGTCGGAGCACTTGGACCGCGCGGGCTCCGTCGGGGTCCGAGGCATCGTGCAGGTCGGCACCGACGTCGAGACCTCCCGTTGGTCGGCGGCGATCGCCGCTCGTGACCCCCGTGTGCTCGCGGCGGTCGCGATCCATCCCAACGACGCGCCGGACCTCGACCGCGCGGGCACCCTGGACGAGGCGCTGGCCGAGATCGACCGTCTGGCGGCGGAGCCTCGCGTCCGCGCCGTCGGCGAGACCGGCCTCGACTTCTTCCGCACCGAGGAGGACGGCCGAGCGGCGCAGTTCGCGTCGTTCGAAGCGCACATCGCCATCGCGAAGCGCCACGGTATCGCGCTGCAGATCCACGATCGCGACGCCCACGACGAGGTCGTCGAGACGCTCCTGCGGGTGGGCGCCCCGGAACGCACCGTCTTCCACTGTTTCTCGGGCGGCCCGGAGCTCGCCCAGCTGTGCGCCGAGCACGGCTGGTACGCCTCCTTCGCCGGGACGGTGACGTTCAAGAACGCCGCACCGCTGCGTGAGGCGCTCGCGATCATGCCCCGCGAGTTGATCATGGTCGAGACCGACGCGCCCTACCTCACGCCCGCCCCGTTCCGCGGTCGGCCGAACGCGCCGTACCTCCTCCCGTACACGGTGCGCGGCATGGCCGAGCACCTGGGTGAGGACGTCGCAGCGTTCGCGACGCAGCTCGCGACGAACACCGAGCGCGTCTACGGCTCCTGGGCCGACTGAGCGACTGAGCCCGTCGCCGAGCCGCGCGCCCGTCGCCCGACGAGGACCGGCTCCCCGATCAGGGATACTGGAGGGATGACCGCCTCCGTCGCCCTGCTCGGCCCCGCCGAGATCCGAGATCTCGCCACCCTGCTGGACGTGACGCCGACGAAGAAGCTCGGTCAGAACTTCGTCATCGACGCGAACACCGTCCGCAAGATCGTGTCGGTCGCGCACGTCGCTCCGGGCGACGTCGTCGTCGAGATCGGCCCCGGCCTCGGCTCGTTGACCCTCGGCCTGCTCGAGGCCGACGCGAGCGTCGTCGCCGTCGAGATCGACGGTCGGCTCGCCAAGCAGCTGCCGCTCACCGTGGGGGAGATGGCACCGGGCATGATCGACCGGTTGTCGGTCGTCCACGAGGACGCGATGCGCATCGAGGAACTCCCCGCGCAGCCCAACCGACTCGTCGCCAACCTGCCGTACAACATCTCCGTTCCCGTCCTCCTGCACTTCCTGGAGCACTTCACCTCGCTGACGGCCGGTGTCGTCATGGTGCAGGCCGAGGTCGGCTACCGACTCGCCGCGGTCCCCGGCAGCAAGGTCTACGGCGCCCCGAGCGCGAAGGCCGCCTGGTACGGCGCGTGGCGCATCGCCGGCCAGGTGAGCCGCCAGGTGTTCTGGCCCATCCCGAACGTCGACTCCGTGCTCGTCGGATTCGAGCGACGCAGCGACGTCATCGGCACCGAGGAGGAGCGTGTCAAGACCTTCGCGCTCATCGACGCGGCGTTCCAGCAGCGCCGCAAGATGCTCCGGCAGGCACTCGGGAGCGTCCTCGGCAGCTCCCAGGCCGCGACGGAGCAGATGGAGGCCGCCGGGGTGAAGCCGACGGCGCGCGGCGAGGAGCTCACGGTCCACGACTTCCTGTCGATCGTGCGTGCGGGACGATAACGTTGGCGCATGACCGCTGATGCTCGATTCCCGCTGAACGTCCCTGACATCCACCGCCCGTACGCTGCGGCGGACGACCGCTACGCGCGGAACGACTACCGCCAGGTCGGCACCTCGGGCCTCTTCCTCCCGCCGATCTCGCTCGGCCTCTGGTACAACTTCGGCGACAACCGGCCGTTCGACGGGCAGCGCGCGCTGCTGCGCCACGCGTTCGACCACGGCATCACCCACTTCGACCTCGCGAACAACTACGGCCCGCCCTACGGTTCCGCCGAGACGAACTTCGGTCGCATGATGCGCGAGGACTTCGGTCCGTACCGCAACGAGCTCATCATCTCCTCGAAGGCCGGCTACGACTTCTGGCCAGGCCCGTACGGCAACTTCGGTTCGAAGAAGTACCTGACCGCGAGCCTCGACGAATCGCTCGAGCGGATGGGTCTCGACTACGTCGACATCTTCTACTCGCACCGGGTCGACGAGGTCACGCCCATCGAGGAGACCGTGGGCGCGCTCGACGCGATCGTGCGCTCCGGCAAGGCCCTGTACGTCGGCATCTCCTCGTACTCGGCCGAGCGGACCGCCGCCGCGCACGCCGTCGCTCGCGAGCTCGGCACGCCGCTCGTGATCCACCAGCCGTCGTACTCGATCCTCAACCGCTGGGTCGAGGACGGCCTCACCGAGGTGCTGACCGAGACCGGCCTCGGCGCGATCGCCTTCGTGCCGCTCGCGCAGGGCCTGCTCACCGACAAGTACCTCGGCGACGGCCCGGCCGAACGCGCGACGAACCGTCCCTCCCTGCCCGACCGCCAGGTGAGCGAGGAGATGGCGACCCGCCTCCGGTCCCTCAACGACATCGCCGTGGAGCGTGGGCAGACCCTCGCGCAGATGTCGCTCGCCTGGGTCCTCAACAACCCCGCGATCACCTCCGCCCTCATCGGCGCCTCCCGCCCCGAGCAGCTCGACGAGAACCTGGCGGCGCTCGACGGCCCCGCGTTCACGACCGAGGAGCTCGAGGAGATCGACCGACTCGCGGAGGGCGCCGACGTCAACATCTGGGCGGACTCCTCCGACAAGTGACGCGGTCTGAGGCGCCTGCTCGATCGACTAACTTGGAACAATGACCACCGAGGCCATCCTCAAGCACGTCCACGTGCGAGCACCGGGGAAGATCAACGTATTCCTCAAAGTCGGCGAAGTGATGGACGACGGCTACCACGACGTCGCGACCGCGTACCAGGCGATCTCCTTGTACGAGGACGTGCACGCGTACCCGGCCGACGACTTCAGCGTGTCGTTCTCCGGCTCGGTGGACGTGTCGGGTGTGCCGACCGACACGAGCAACCTCGCCATCCGCGCCGCGAAGGCCCTCGCGCGCCGGACGGGGTACCGCGGCGGTGTCCGGCTCGAGATCGAGAAGCACGTCCCGGTCGCCGGCGGGATGGGCGGCGGCTCAGCCGACGCGGCGGCCACGCTGCTCGCCTGTGACGCCCTCTGGGGGACCGAACGCAGCCGCGACGACCTCCTGGCGCTGGCGGCGCGCCTCGGCGCGGACGTTCCCTTCGCGCTGCTCGGCGGCACCGCGGTCGGCACCGGCCGCGGCGACCAACTGAGCAGTGCGTTGGCCAAGGGGCAGTTCGAGTGGGTGCTCGCCCTCGCCGACTTCGGGATGTCGACCCCGCAGGTCTACCAGGAGCTCGACGCCCACCGGGCGCGGCACATCCTCGACATCTCGCCGTCCGGTCGTCAGCCGACGGTCGACGCCGCGGTGCTCCAGGCATTGCGGGCGGGCGACGCCCACCTCCTCGGCGAGGTCCTCTACAACGACCTGCAGGCCGCCGCGCTGCAGCTGCGCCCGGTGCTGGGCGAGGTGCTCGAGTTCGGCGACTCGCAGGGCGCCCTCGGCAGCCTCGTCTCCGGCTCCGGGCCGACGATCGCCTTCCTGGCGGCCGACACCGACGACGCCGTCGAACTGCAGGTGACGCTCGCCTCGTCCGGGCTGAAGGTCATCCGAGCCCACGGACCGGTCCACGGCGCCCGCATCGTCTCGCAGAGCTGAGACACGGCCCGCACGAACGAAGCAGCCCCGGTCGGAGATCCGACCGGGGCTGCTGTCCGAGGTGGTGCGGTTCAGGCAGCGACGCCGCGCACGCGGAGCGAGTTCTCGATGATCGTGAGCCCCTCCATGCCGGGGAGCTTCGCGATGTGCCCGTCGATGCGGCGCACCTCGGCCAGGCCGTCCTCGTCGCCGAAGAGGTGTCCCATGACGTGCGTGACCTCGGAGTCGGGCATGACGCCGGAACCGACGGGGCCCCACACCTTGCGGAGGAGGAACCGGGTGAGTCGACGTGCGCTCTTCGACGACTCCAGGCGTGCCCTGGCCTGGCTCGCGTAGAACGCCACGTGACGCGTCTCCTGCTTCGCGATCCGCTTGAGGAGCACCGAGAGCACCGGGTGCCGCTCCAACTGCGCGAGGCGGGTGTACGCGGCGGTCGCGGACCACTCGTTCGCCGCGCCCCAGCTCATGTGCACCGCGATGAAGTCGGTGCCCACGAGGTTGCCGAGGATCGATTGCTTGATGGGGTCGAGACGGTCCTTCCAGCCGAGCTTCAGGCGCGTCGCCTTGAGCTCGTCGAAGTCGACCGTGATGTCGTGGGCGGCGAGGACGGCGGCGAGCGCCTCCCCGTGCCAGAACTCTTCACGGTTCCACATCGTCATGAACGCGCCGACCTCGTCGTCCTCATGGGACGGCGTCATGAGCATGTCGCGCAGATAGCAGACCGTGTGGTACTCGATGTCGCACATGTAGCGCAGGCTGCGCAGGGTGGAAGCGGGGAGCGGGTTCGTCTTGAACTCGTCGAAGTCGAGGTCGCTCCAGTTCACCGAGACACTCGTCTCGGTGAACTTGTCGATGTCAAACGCCATGTGCGGTGGGGCGGTCGGGGATCGTGTCCTCGGCCGTCCGCTCTCCTCTCGGCTGTGCGGGGCGCGGTGCGCGGGTCAGTTCGTCTTCGGAGCGGACGCCTCCGGTGGTTCGTGCCCATTCTCGCACCGTCCACCGCCCGGCCTGCGCCAGCTTGTACAGGGTGTGGTCGGGGTTGACGGCGACCGGGTTCCCGACCAGCTGCAGCCAGGCGGCGTCCGCATGGGAGTCGCCGTAGCCGTAGGAGTGCGCGAGGTCCATGCCGTGCTGCTCGGCGTACTGGGTGAGCCAGGCGCCGCGCGCTTCGTCGACGAGCGGCGGGCTGTCGAGGTAGCCCGTGAGGCGACCGTTCTCGGCGTGCATCGCCCCGGCCACGACCTCGTCGAAGAACGGCTCGAGCGGAGCCGTCATGAGGTCGATGGTTCCCGTGACGAGGATCGTCCGGTGACCGGCCGCCCGGTGCGCGGCGATCTGCTCGAGCGCCTGGGGGAGGAGGCGGGACCGCACGGCCTTGCCGAAGCCGCCCCGGACGATCTTCTCGAGCTGCGCCACGTCGACGCCCTCGTAGCGGCGCATGAACGTACGGATGAACTCACCGCGGTCGCGGAGTTCAGCACCGATGTACCCCGGCATGGAGGCGCCGAGCGCAGCGATCTCGATGGGCCAGCGCGACCGCGAGGTCGCGGCGAGCCGCAGCCAGAGGTACTGCTCGATGAGGTTCCAGGCGAGCACCGTGCCCTCGAGGTCGAACACCGCGAGGACGTCGTCGCGCACGGGCAGGATCTTCTGCTGCTTCGCGGCGCCCGCCTTGCGGTTGGCGAAGGCGCGGGTGAGGGTCGTGACGGCGGGGAAGTGGATGCGCTGGAAGTAGTCGTCCCAGTCGATCGTCGTGACGTCGAACCCGCGGTCCGCCTGCTGCTCGGGCGTCAGCGAGGCGTGCAGGGCACGGGTGCGCTGGTCGTCGAAGACGATCTCGCTCTGCACGTAGGAGCGGTAGAGCCCGGTGAAGTCGCGGAGCGAGCCGAGGTCGCTCGACGCCTTGCGGATCCGGTCCTGCCACCCGCGGGTGGTCGCGTTCGCCGGCAGGTGGGAGACGACCCGGCCGGCAGCCGTCGTCGCCTTCTGCCGCCGGTCGATGGAGCGCTCGATCGCGCGCCCGCCGGGGAAGTTCCAGGTCGGCACGCTGATGTCGCCGGCGTCCGCCGGGATCGGGTGCTCGGTGAAGTAGCTGTGCACGTTCGCGTACATCTTGTGGAACGGCAGCGGGTTGCTGGCTCCTGAGCTCACGTGGAAGTAGCGCGCCGCAGCCGGCTCCGGTGGGGTCTGGGCCGCGGCGAGGATCGCGTTGACGACGAAGTCGACGGGGATGATGTCGAGCACGCTGTCGGGGAGGCCCGGGAAGTCGGGCAGCTGTCCGCGGCCGTAGGCGATGATCAGCGGGTCGGCGACCTTGTAGCCGTCGATCCAGCCGGGGAAGGGGTGCGCGAGCGCGCTCTCGATGATCGAGGGGCGCACGACGGAGAGTCGGTTGCCCTCGCCGGCCCAGCGCTCTTCGGCGACCCGCTCGGCCATGGCCTTCGTGAAGGTGTAGACGTCGGTCCAGCCGAGGCTCTCGGCGCGTGCGCGGCCGTGGGCGACGAGTCGGGCGTCGACCCAGGCGATGCGTGCGGCCTCGGCGGCGTTCGAGACGGCCTGGGGGCCGGCCTTGCCGTGCTCGCGGCGGGCGGTCTGCATGAGCTTGCGCAGGACCTCCGGACGACGGGACGACTCCTCGGTGCGGACGCGCGCCGAGCGGGCTGCCTCGGCCTCGACGCGCCAGTCGACGTCGTGTGCGAGGCTGCGTTCCGGCTGGATGCCCTTCCGCGTGCCGCCGACGTAGGCGGTTGAGACGTGGACGACGTGCGGGGTCGCGCCGCTCTTCGCGAGCGCCGCGTACAGGGTGGTCGCGCCGCCGACGTTCGTGGCGAAGGCCTCGTCGATCGGCGGGTCGAAGGAGACGGTCGACGCGCTGTGGATGACGACGTCGAGGTCGGCCGGCAGTGCCATCTCGTCGAGGCCACCCTCGATCACGCTGACGCGTTCGGCCACGATCGCCGCAGCGGCTTCAGCGCCGACGCGTTCGCGCCAGGCCTTGAACACCGGCTTGCGGAACAGGGTCTGGAGACGGTCGCTTCCGCGCACCGACCCCTTCTTCCGGATGAGCAGGCTGACACGGGTGGTCGGGTGATCGGCGAGCAGGCGCTCGAGCACCGCCTGACCGAGGAAACCGGTTCCGCCGGTGACGAGCACGTGCGCGCCGTCGAGGGCGTCCGGGGCGGTGGCGGGCTGCTCAGCGGCCGGCTGCTGAGCCTCGGGCTCCTGCGTGTCGGGCTGCTCGGCGTCTGGCGTGGGGGTGTCGGTCATCGGTTCTCCTCGAGGCTGCCGCGGCGTCCGCGGCGGGCGAGTCTTGCGGCGAGATGGAGGCCCGACTGACCGGGCAGCGCGTCGATCGACGCGTCGATGCCGAGGACGGCGGGGTCGCTCCAGGTGGCGGTACTGCGGAACACGAGCGCGGCGAACCGTGCCGTCTGTCGGGGGCCGTTCGCATCGGAGCCGGTGGGCCACACGGCGTTCCGGATGCGGCGACGGGTGATGCCCTGCGCACGGGGCGACGCGGCGAGGCGGTCGCTCGCTTGTGCGGTGAAGAATTCGAGGTGCCTGGCCTTCGTCTCGAGGATCTCGTCGATGAGACGGTCGAGCACGGGGTGCGGCTCGCGCTCGCGCACCGTGCGGTACGCCGCGTGGGTGATGAGGTCGTCGATCGTCCCGATCGTCATGTGCCAGGCGATGATGTCCTCGCCGAGCACGTTCGCGATGAGGGCCTGGCCGATGGGCGCGAAGCGGTCGCGCACGCCGTGGACGGTGCGGCGGAGACCCGTCGAACGCGTCTTGTCGCGCGGGGTCCCGTTCGCCTTGAGCACGGTGTCGAGGGTGTCGGTGATCCAGTACTTCTCGTACGCCCAGGTGATGAGGAACGCGGTGACCCTGGCGTCCTTGTGGGTGGGGGTGACGAGCACTCCGCGGAGGTACTGCATGGTCGCGCGCTCGATGTCCGACAGGGCCCGGAGGAGCGCGACCGTCTCAGCACTCAGCGGCGTTTCGGCGAACGCCTCGGCGTCGATCTCCTTGCGACGACTGCCGACGGCGGACTTCGCGTAGTCGCGGACGCTGAACCCGTGGGCAGGCCGCAGCATGGCGCTCTCCTGCTCCGCGTCCTCGAGGGCTGCGGGTGCTGTTCCGCGCGGCGAATCCCGGTTCACCATGGCGTCTCCGTTCCGTGACGATCCGACCTCATCACTGTAGCTTGCAACGATACGCAACGCGTAGCGTATTCTGATCCCCATGGCTACAGCTCTCGTCACCGGTGGGACGTCCGGCATCGGTGCCGCGTTCGCCACGGCGCTCGCCGGACGGGGCTTCGACCTGGTGCTCGTCGCCCGTGATGTCGAGCGGCTCGAGCGATCGGCCGAGCGACTGCGCGCGACCGGTCGCACCGTCGAGGTGATCAGTGCCGACCTCTCGGACCGCGCCGACGTCGCGAGACTCGCCGCACGGATCGAGGACCAGGCGTCGCCGATCGAGGTCGTCGTGAACAACGCCGGGTTCGGCGTGCACGCCCGCCTCACCGATCCCGACACGAGCGAGCTCGACAACGCGATCGAGGTCATGTGCCGGAGCGTCACCACCCTCTCGGGCGCCGCGGCCCGCGCCATGCGGGAACGCGGACGCGGCACCATCATCAACGTCTCGAGCACGGCGGGGTACATCACCACCGGCGGCTACTCCGCGGTGAAGGCGTTCGTCACCACCTACACCGAGGCGCTCGCCGTCGAGCTCGCCGGCTCGGGTGTCCGCGTGACGGCCCTGTGCCCCGGATGGGTCCGCACCGAGTTCCACGATCGCGCCGGCATCAGCACCCGCTCGATCCCGTCGGGTCTGTGGATCGATGTGGACCGGCTCGTCGCCGACGCCCTCCGCGACGCCGGGAGGGGGGTCGTCGTCTCCATCCCGAGCTTCCGCTTCAAAGCCCTCATGGCCCTCGTCAAGTTCGCGCCCCGTGCGTCCATCCGGTGGATCTCCGGCCGGATGTCCTCGAGCCGTCGAGCCGCCAACGCCGCCCAGTCAGGAGCCCGCCGATGACCGCAGAGCCGCGGTTCACCTCCTCCCTCCACGCCAACGCGCGCTTCGTCGCCCAGCGTCTGCTGCTGAAGCCTCTCGTGTGGTCGCTGACCCGCGTGACGGTGACGGGTCGCGAGCGCCTGTCGGGCGTGACCGGGCCGTACATCGTCGTCGCCAACCACCAGTCGCACCTCGACGCACCGCTCGTCGTCGGGGCCATGCCTCGTCGGCTGTCGCGCTACCTCGCCGCCGGCGTGGCGGCCGACTACTTCTTCGACGTCCCCGCCCGTCGGATCTTCGCCGCGCTCTTCTTCAACGCCTTCCCGGTGGACCGCTCGGGCGACCGCAAGCGTGCAGGCGTGTCTCGGCAGCTGCTCGAGAGCGGCGTCCCGATCCTGATCTTCCCCGAGGGCGGCCGGTCGCGGACGGGCGAGCTCGGCCGGTTCAAGCCCGGTGCCGCGGCACTCGCCACCCGCCAGGGCATCCCCTGCCTCCCGGTGGCCGTCCTCGGCACCCACTCCGCCATGCCGAAGGGTCGCAACTGGCCCGTCCCCGGACGACCGCCGGTGCGCGTCGTCTTCGGGCAACCGATCCACCCGCAGCCGAACGAGACGCCCGTCCAGCTCATGGACCGCGTCGTCGCCGAGATCGTCGCGCTGCGCGCCTCGGTCGAGCCGGGAGCACACGTTTCGATCGACACACCACGAAAGGAAGCCGGATGACGTCTGTGGAGCACATGAAGTGGTGGGGCTGGGGAGTCGAAGGGGTCGCCTTCGAGCACAGCAACAAGCCGGACTTCGCGCCGTTCGTGAAGCAGGCCGTCGGTCTCGACCTCCGGAAGCCGGCGCAGGCCCACCTCAGCTTCGACGAGCTCACCGTCCCCGCATCGCGCGCGTCCGAGGAGTTCATCGCCGAGCTCTCGACGCTCGTCGGTCAGGGTCACGTGACCACGGACGACCAGGAGCGCGTCGTCCACACCTACGGCAAGAGCATCCGCGACCTGCTGCGGATCCGCGCGAACGACCTGCCCCGCACGCCCGACCTCGTCGTGTACCCGGCTGACGAGGCCGAGGTCGCGTCGGTCGTCGCTGCAGCCGTCGCCGCAGACGCCGTGATCATCCCGTTCGGCGGTGGCACCAACATCGCCGGCTCGCTCGACCCCCAGCCGACGGAGGAGCGGGTCATCATCTCGCTCGACCTCGGTCGGCTCGACCGCGTCCTGTCGATCGACGAGGGCTCCGGTCTCGCCACCATCCAGGCCGGTGCGCAGGGCCCCTCGATCGAGGAGCAGCTCGGCGCCAAGGGCTGGACGATGGGCCACTTCCCCGACAGCTTCACGCACTCCACGCTCGGCGGATGGGTCGCGACCCGCTCCTCGGGCATGCAGTCCGACAAGTACGGCGACATCGCCGACATCACCAAGGGTCTGCGGATGGTGCGCCCGAACGGCATCGTGGCGATCCGCCCTGTCCCGAGCGCGTCGACCGGACCGAGCGTCCGCGAGATGATCATCGGCAGCGAGGGTCGACTCGGCATCATCACCGAGGTCACCGTGCAGGTCCACCGGACGCCGGCCGTCCGCGAGGTCCTCGGCTACTTCTTCCCCACCTGGGAGGCAGGGCTCGCGGCGATGCACGAGATCGCGGAGAGCGACGCCAGCCCCTCGGTCACCCGGGTGTCGAACGCCCGGGAGAGCGGCTTCTCGCTCGCGACCCGCAAGGCCAGCACCGGCGTCTCGGCGCAGGTCACCAAGGGGCTCATGAAGGTGCTCACGGCCAGGGGTTGGGACCTCGAGCAGCTGTGCCTCTCCTTCATCGGCTACGAGGGCAGCGCGTCGCACGTGCGATACGAGAAGGGCCTCGTCGGCTCGATCGTCCGGAAGCACGGCGGCATCGGCGTCGGCAAGGGCCCCGGCGCCCTCTACGACCAGAAGAAGTTCGACACCCCGTACCTGCGCGACTTCCTCCTCGACCGCGGAGCCGCGGCGGACGTCTCGGAGACCGCAGCGCCCTGGTCGCGCCTGCAGGAGGTCTACGACGCCGCGAACGACGCCGCCAACGCCGCGTACGACAAGCTCGGGGTGCACGGATGGATCATGTGCCACCTCTCGCACTCGTACCACTCCGGCGCGTGCCTGTACTTCACGTTCGCGTTCATCACCGGCGACGACCCGATCGGCGAGTACGAGCAGGTCAAGTCGGCGATCCAGCAGTCCTTCGTCGACCACGGTGGCACCCTCTCGCACCACCACGCGGTCGGCGTCGAGCACTCGCCGTGGATGGAGCAGGACATCTCGACCGAGGGCGTCGCGATCATGCGCGGCCTCTTCGACAGCGCGGACCCCGGCTCGAACTTCAACCCCGGCAAGATCCTCGCGGACTGAGCCCGGTCGCTGAGTGGTCCTCCGGTCCTGAGTGATTCCTCCGGTTTCTGAGTCGCTTCTCCGGTCCCTGAGCCGTTTCTCCGGTCCCTGAGCCTGTCGAAGGGCGGGCTCAGGGCCGGAGCCGACCCGATCGCACCGCAGTCGCCGGCAGCCGGACGATGAGTGCACCAGGGTCGACGGTCAGCCGGGCCGCAGAGACCAGGCCGATCCCGTCGCCGTCGGCCTGGAACTCGGCGGGCGGTGAGACCGTCACGTCGATGCGTCGTACGCGCAGGTAGCGGAGCGCACCTCCGGCGGAACCGGCCGTCTCGACGGCACTCGGCTGCACGCGGCGGCCCCGCGTCCGTCTGCCCTTGGAGAACCGGGCGACGGGATTGTTCGCGCGGTGCAGCCAGCGCGTGACACGGACCCCGTCCCACCCTTCGAGGGAGCGCACCATGAGGACGTCGAGCACACCGTCGTCCAGGAGGGCGTCGGGCAGGACGTCGAGGCCCGCTGAGACGGTGCCGCAGTTCCCGACGAACATCGTGTGCGTCCGTCCGCTCCGGATCGGTCCGCCGTCCTCCTTCCAGGAGACGCGGGGCCGATCGCGCCGGAAGAGTCCGCGGATGATCGGGACGACGTAGGCGATCCAGCCGAAGCGGCGCTTGAGCACCGGGTCGGCGTAGGCCACCATGTCCGCGTCGACACCGAAGCCCGACATGACGAGGAACGGGGTGCTGCGCCGGACGCGCTCGGGGTTCCGGTACTCGATCAGGCCGACGTCGACGCTGCGGTCCTCGCCGATGAACGCGGCCCGCACCGCGGCGACCGTGTCGATCGGGATCCCGGCGTTCCGTGCGAAGAGGTTCGCGGTACCGACGGGGACGACGGCGAACGGCGTCCGGGTGTGACGCATCGCCCCGGCCACCTCGCGGACCGTCCCGTCACCGCCGGCGGCGATCACGAGCGCCGCACCGCCCCCGAGCGCCTCCGCGACCTGGTCGACCGCGGTCGACCGCTCGCGGGTCGGGATCCAGCTGGTCGGGCCCCAGCCGGCCTCGGCGGCTGCGGCGTCGACGAGCCTCGTCACGCGCTCGAGCTGGATGCGCGTCGGGTTGTAGATCACCGCAGCGTGCGGCGGGGTGCTGCCTCGCCTCATGCGGCCAGTGCCGGCCAGAGGACGGACAGGACCTGTTCCGCCCAGTCGTCGTCCATGTCGGCGCCGCGGACGAGCTGTCCGAGGACCGCGCCGAGGAGCAGGGTCGCGACGAGCCGGCCGTCGAGTCCGGGCTTCAGATCGCCGGTGGAGATCCGTTCGTCGACCAGGTTGGACAGCGCGCGCGCCCGGTTCCTCGTGAGGTCGCGGAGCAGCGTCGAGAACTCCGGGTCGTCCTGGAGCAGGATCGACGCGATCGTGCCCCGGCCCACCACGTCCTCGATCATCGCCCGGGCTTCGTGGAGCAGCCAGGTGAAGGTGTCGTAGGTCGAGAGGTTCTCGGGGATCTCGACCGGAGTCTCCATGGCGCGGGCGACGGCCGCCGTGAGCAGCTCCGAGCGGTTGCGGTACCGCCGGTAGATCGTCGTCTTCGCCACGCCGGTGGTCTCCGCGACCGCCTCGATGTTGACGGCTACCGAGCCACGCGAGCGCATGAGGTCGAGGGCTGCGTCGAGGATGCGGTCGCTCATCTGCTGAGCGCGGGAGACGCGTCGGGAGACGGGCACCGACCAACCTCCTCCGCGCGACGCCGGAGTCCGGTCGGATCGGTCCATTGCGCTACGCCCACCGTAGCGCAATGGACTGGGCGCGCATAGGGACGGCCCCGGTGACGGTCCGGTCGTCAGTCCCAGCGAGGGTCGTCCGGGTCGGGGGAGTCCTCGCCGTCGGCGTCGGTCATGATCGTCGCGCCGTCGATCCAGGCCGTCAGGGCGTCACCGTGCAGCTGCTCGGGGGCGGGAGCGCCGAAGAGCTGCGGGTGCGTCACGGCCGCGAGCGGTGCGTCGCTCGCGAAGACGACGACGTTGCCGAGTGGCCCCTCGTCGTCGACCGGATCGAAGTCGAGGACGACGGCGACGTGGGCGAACACGGCTCGCAGCGTCGCCGCCTGGCGTCGCGAGTAGTCGAACGGGCTGCCGTCGAGCAGGTTCACCGCGATCACGCCGTCGTCCGCCGAGCGCGCCGCCACGCGGCGGTAGAACTCGAGGCTCGCGACCCGACGGTGGATCACCGCCGCATCCCAGAGGTCGACGACGGTCACCTTCGCGTCCCGCCACGCTGTGACGTCCGCGCCGGTGGCGGCGGCTTCGTCGATCGGCTCGTCCGCGACGGCCCTGGCGTCACCGAAGCGGACCTCGACCCGATGACCGTCCGGGAGCGGCAGCGCCTCCAGCATCCCGGTGAACAGCTCCGGTTCGAACTCGACGACGAGCTGCGGCGATCCCGGACGCGTCGCCTGGACGTAGCGGGGGAGCGTCAGCGCTCCGGCTCCGAGGTGGACGACGAAGAGCTCCTCGCCCGCCGGGGCCTCGGCGTCGATCACTCGTGCGATGTGCCGGATGTACGGGTACTCGAGCGAGCGGGGATCCACGAGGGAGACCACCGACTGCGGGATGTCGTCGACGCTGAGTTCGTAGCGCAGCGTCCGCTTGTCGAGGAGGGTGATCCGGGCGTCGCGACCGCCGAACGGCAGTCGGCGGGAACGGGAGAACAGAGGCACCCGTGCAGCCTACGGTGCACGGGCGGTGCTCGACGCCCGGGCCCGGTATCGTTGACCGGATATGGCACACCTTCTCGGCGCTGAAGCGCTCCACCTCGAGTACCCGACCAAGGTCGTCTTCGACGGCATCACGATCGGGGTGAACGAGGGCGACCGCATCGGTATCGTCGGCCGCAACGGCGACGGCAAGTCCACGCTCCTCGGCCTCCTCGCCGGCCGCAAGGAGCCCGACTCCGGCCGCGTGACGGTGCGCAACGGCGTCACGGTCGGCGTGCTCGACCAGTCCGACACCCTCGACCACGACAAGACCGTCGGGCAGACCATCGTCGGCGGCTTCGACGAGCACGAGTGGGCGGGCGACCCGAAGGTCCGCGACGTCATCTCCGGCCTCGCCTCCGACATCGCGTGGGACGCCCTCGTCGCCGACCTCAGCGGTGGGCAGCGTCGCCGGGTCGCGCTCGCCGCCCTGCTCGTGGGCGACCACGACATCCTCTTCCTCGACGAGCCCACGAACCACCTCGACGTCGAGGGCATCACCTGGCTCGCGCAGCACCTGAACCGCCGCTGGTCGAAGAACTCCGGCGGCCTGCTCGTCGTGACCCACGACCGGTGGTTCCTCGACGCCATCTGCACGGCCACGTGGGAGGTGCACGACCGCGTCGTCGAACCCTTCGAGGGCGGGTACGCGGCCTACGTCCTGCAGCGCGTCGAGCGCGATCGCTCCGCCGCGGTCTCCGAGGCCAAGCGCCAGAACCTCATGAAGAAGGAGCTCGCCTGGCTGCGCCGCGGCGCTCCCGCCCGGACGGCCAAGCCGAAGTTCCGGATCGAGGCCGCCAACGCGCTCATCGCCGACGAGCCGCCCGTGCGCAACACGGTCGAGCTGGCCGGCATGGCGACCGCCCGCCTGGGCAAGGACGTCGTTGACATCCTCGACGTCACCGTGTCCTACGGCGACCGGACAATCATCAAGGACGTCGAGTGGCGCATCGCCCCGGGCGAGCGCACCGGCATCCTCGGCGTGAACGGCGCCGGCAAGTCCACCCTGCTCGGGCTCGTCACGGGCGAGGTCGAAGCGACCGAGGGTCGTGTCAAGCGCGGCAAGACCGTCCAGGTCGCGACACTCACGCAACAGCTCGACGAGCTCGCCGAGTACGAGCAGGACCGCGTGAGCGACGTCATCGGGCGGAAGCGCACGAGCTACGTCGCCGGTGGCAAGGAGATGACCCCGGGGCAGCTGCTCGAACGCCTCGGCTTCACGAGCGCTCAGCTCTCCACCCCCGTGAAGGACCTCTCGGGTGGTCAGCGCCGCCGCCTGCAGCTCCTGCTCATCCTCCTCGACGAGCCGAACGTCCTCGTGCTCGACGAACCGACCAACGACCTCGACACCGACATGCTCGCCGCCATGGAGGACCTCCTCGACTCGTGGCCGGGCACGCTGCTCGTCGTCTCGCACGACCGGTACTTCCTCGAGCGGGTGACCGACCAGCAGTACGCGATCATGGACGGCCACTTCCGGCACCTGCCCGGCGGCATCGACCAGTATCTGGAGCTCAACGCCGGGACGGCCGGCAGTCGCTCGCAGGAGCACGACCGACCGACGGCTTCCGGCGGTGGCCCGACCAAGAAGACGCCGAAGCTGAGCGGTGCGGAGCTCCGGAACGCGCAGCAGGAGATCAAGGCGATCGACCGCAAGCTCCACAAGCTCAACGGCCAGATCGAGCAGGCCCACGAGAAGGTCGCGGTCCACGACCAGAGCGACTTCGCCGGGATCACCGCGCTCGGTGCCAAGATCCAGGCCATGTACGGCGAGATCGCCGACCTCGAAGTCCGCTGGCTGGAGCTCTCCGAGCTCGTCGAGTAGCCCACTCGGCGCACGCCGATCCGTCGATCGTCGCTCTGTTCCGAAGTGTTACGCACCGGTTCGTCATCCCTGCTAGGCCGACGTACCGTCGAATCAGCGTCCACCGGCGCGCACCACCCGAAAGAGGAATCACAGCAATGACCTTCTCGAAGAAGCTTCTGGCCGGACTGGCCATCATCCCCGCCCTCGCGCTCCTCGCCGGATGCGCCGGCGGCGCAGGCTCAGGCGCCGCCGCCGAAGACAAGGGCACCGAGGCGAACCCCGTCAAGATCGGTGTCGTCGGCGCGAGCGACCCCTACTGGGAGACGTACAAGGAGGCCGCCGAGAAGGAGGGCATCTTCGTCGACATCGTCGACTTCGGCGAGTACACGCAGCCGAACCCGGCGCTCACCGAGGGCGAGATCGACCTCAACCAGTTCCAGCACATCGTCTACCTCGCGCAGTACAACGAGGCCTCCGGTGAGGACCTCACGCCCATCGGCTCGACGGCGATCTACCCTCTCGGCCTCTACTCGACCAAGGTCGACAGCGTCAAGGACATCAAGAAGGGCGACACGATCGCCATCCCGAACGACGAGAGCAACCAGGCTCGTGCGCTCCTCGTCCTGCAGTCCGCAGGCCTGCTGGAGCTGAAGGACGGCGGCAACATCTTCTCGACGCCCGACGACATCATCGCCGACAAGTCGAAGGTCACCGTCACCTCGCTCGAGGCCTCGCTGACGCCGACCTCGCTGCCTGACGTCACCGGCGCGATCATCAACAACGACTTCATCAACGACTCCGGTCTGAAGGCGTCCGACGCGATCGCGGAGGACGACCCGTCCGACCCGAACGCGCTGCCGTACGTCAACATCTTCGCCGCGAAGGCCGCCGACGCCGACAACGAGACGTACGCGAAGCTCGTGAAGATCTACCAGGACACGAAGTCCGTCGTCGACGGCGTCGTGGAGAACTCCGGCGGTACCGCGGTTCCGCTGAAGACCCCGGTCAAGGACCTCGTGAAGTCGCTCGAGACCGTCCAGAAGGACATCAAGGCCAAGGGCTGATCCGGCGTTCAGCGCGTTCCTGTGGGAGGCTGTCATCCGCTCCCACAGGAACGCTTCGTCGTTCCACCGCCTCCTGATCACCCGACACACCGAGGACACCCCCATGCCACTCGTCAGCCTCCGAGACGTCGCCAAGCGCTACCCGTCTCCGCAGAAGGGCGCCGCGCCGATCGCCGCGATCGACGGCGTCGACCTCGACATCGAGGCCGGTGACGTCTTCGGGATCATCGGCTACTCGGGAGCCGGGAAGTCGACGCTCGTCCGCCTCATCAACGCGCTCGAGCCCGCGACGTCGGGGAGCATCGTCGTCGACGGCACCGAGGTGACGACGCTCTCGGAGCGCGGCCTCCGCGACCTCCGCCTCGGCATCGGGATGATCTTCCAGCAGTTCAACCTCTTCAACTCCAAGTCGGTGCGGAAGAACATCGCGTACCCGCTCGAGGTCGCCGGACGTCCCCGCGCGGAGATCCGCACCCGCGTCGACGAGCTGCTGAAATTCGTCGGGCTGG
The DNA here is from genome assembly GCF_963518075.1 of uncultured Plantibacter sp. Classification (NCBI taxonomy): domain Bacteria; kingdom Bacillati; phylum Actinomycetota; class Actinomycetes; order Micrococcales; family Microbacteriaceae; genus Plantibacter; species uncultured Plantibacter sp. Next base: position 96,259 of record NZ_CAUQHZ010000003.1, on the reverse strand, counting down.
CCGACAAGGCCGACAACTACCCCGACCAGCTCTCCGGTGGGCAGAAGCAGCGCGTCGGCATCGCTCGCGCGCTCGCGACCTCGCCCCGGATCCTGCTCGCGGACGAGGCGACGAGCGCCCTCGACCCCGAGACCACGCAGGAGGTCCTCGCGCTGCTCAAGCAGGTGAACCGCGATCTCGGCGTGACCATCGTCGTGATCACCCACGAGATGGAGGTGATCCAGTCGCTCGCGACGAAGGTCGCCGTCATGGAGCGCGGCAAGGTCATCGAACAGGGCGACGTCTTCGAGGTGTTCTCCGACCCGCAGCACGCCGCGTCCAAGCGCTTCGTGTCGACGGTCATCAAGGGCGTCCCGTCACCGGCCGAGCTGTCGGTGCTCAAGGAACGACACGTCGGGCGCATCGTCACCCTGTCCTTCCGCGACGGCGACGCCTCGCAGGCGGGCGTCTTCCTCACGCTCGCGCAGGCGGGCGTCGACTTCGAGCTCGTGTACGGCGGGATCAACGACATCCAGGGTCGCGCATTCGGCCACCTGACGCTCGCCCTCCGCGGCGACGACCAGACGATCGACGGAGCGCTGACCGCCATCGGATCCCAAGCGACCGTGACGGAGGTGCGCTGACATGGACGCACTGATCGATCTGCTCCCGAAGCTCGGCGACGCGACCGTCGAGACCCTCTACCTCGTCTCCTTCAGCCTGCTCTTCGGTGGGATTGCCGGACTCGTCGTCGGCACCGGACTCTACGTGACGCGGCCCGGCAACCTCTACTCGCACCCGGTGCTCTACGGCGTGCTCAACGTGATCGTGAACATCTTCCGGCCGATCCCGTTCATCATCTTCCTCGCGGCCGCCCAGCCGCTCTCACGACTCGTGATCGGCACCGGCATCGGCGCGAACGCGTTCATCTTCATCATCTCCCTGGCGGCGACCTTCGGCATCAGCCGGATCGTCGAGCAGAACCTGCTGACGGTGTCGCCCGGTGTCATCGAGGCCTCGCGTGCCGCGGGTGCAAGCCGGCTCAGGACGTTGCTGAGCATCGTCCTCCCGGAGGCGCTCGGTCCGCTGATCCTCGGCTACACCTTCGTGTTCGTGGTCATCGTCGACATGTCGGCGGTCGCGGGCTTCATCGGCGGCGGTGGGCTCGGTGCCTTCGCCATCCAGTACGGCTTCCGGCAGTTCGAGCCGGTCGTCACGTGGGCCGCGGTGATCATCATCATCCTGCTCGTGCAGCTCATCCAGTTCTTCGGCAACTGGCTGGCCAGGAAGATCCTCCGCCGCTAGCTAGTCGAAATCGAGGCTGAGCTTCCGCAGCAGAACGGTCAGCCGGGCCTGTTCGGTCGAGCTCAGGCCGTCGAGCAGGTCCGCCTCGGCGTCGACGAGGCGCGTGATGGCCGCGTCGACCGTGTTGAGTCCCGCGTTCGTCATCTGCACGAGGATGCCACGGCCGTCGTTGGGGTCGCCCTGGCGTTCCACGAGTCCGCGCTCGACGAGGCGGTCGATGCGGTTGGTCATCGTGCCGCTCGAGACGAGCGTCTGGAGGAGCAAGGCCTTCGGACTCAGCCGGTAGGGGGAGCCGGCGCGACGGAGTGCGGCGAGGACGTCGAACTCCCACGGCTCCAGGTTCGACCGGGTGAAGGCCGTCCGACGGGCCCGGTCGAGGTGGCGTGACAGCCGGGCGACACGGGAGAGGATCTGGAGGGGCGAGAAGTCGAGGTCCGGGCGCTCGCGGTTCCAGGCGTCGACGATCCGGTCGACCTCATCGGTGCTAGCTGGCATCCCACCATTATCGAGGCACGGAAGCCGGTCGGCCTGAATCGGGCGACGGGTGCTGAATCGATGGTCGTCCATCCATGGCAGGATTGACCACGCTCCGCCGTCTCGCGGGGTGGTCCGCCCATGGATGCAGTACGGTCGGCCTTCGATCAGCGCCGACGAGGCTGCTTCCCATCCATGGCAGAATTGACCACGCTCCGCCGTCAGGCTGAGTGGTCCGCCATAGTGTAACGGCAGCACGGCAGCCTTTGGAGCTGTTCGGTCCAGGTTCGAATCCTGGTGGCGGAGCGACCGATCACCGACCGGGCGAGTGCCCGGACCGAGGGGGAGCACACGTGACCGACGACCGTCTGGCCATCATCATCCTGGCTGCTGGCCAGGGAACCCGCATGAAGTCGGCGCTGCCGAAACTCCTGCACCCACTCGGCGGCGTGCCGATCGTCGGGCACGTGCTGGCGACCGCCCGCTCGCTCGACGCCGGGCACGTCATCGCCGTGGTCCGCCACGAGCGCGACCGCCTCGTCGAGGCCATCGAGTCGGAGCTCCCCGGTGCGACCATCGTCGACCAGGACGAGGTGCCCGGCACCGGTCGCGCGGTGGAGCAGGCGCTCCTGGCACTGCCCGACGACTTCGACGGCGACGTCCTCGTGGTCAACGGCGACGTCCCGCTGCTGAACGCGGCCACGCTCACCACGCTCATCGAACGCCACCGCAACCACGACGTCGCGGCGACGATCCTCTCGGCCATGCCCGACGACGCGACCGGCTACGGACGCATCATCCGCACCGAGGCCGGCGCCCTCGACTACATCGTCGAGCAGAAGGACGCGACCGACGCCGAGCGGGCCGTGAACGAGATCAACGCCGGCGTGTACCTCTTCGGTGTGAGCCAGCTCCGCGACGCGCTCGCCGAGGTCACCACCGACAACGCCCAGGGGGAGAAATACCTCACGGACGTCATCGGCCTCCTGCGACGCGCGGGCTCCGAGGTCTCTGCGCTCCCCGTGAGCGACTCCTGGCTGGTCGAGGGCATCAACGACCGCGCCCAGCTGAGCGCCGCCGCGGCCAAACTGAACGCCCTCCTCGTGCGCGCCTGGCAGCTCGCCGGCGTGACCGTCCAGGACCCGGCCACGACGTGGATCGACATCAAGGCGCGGCTGCACGCCGACGTCACCCTGCTTCCCGGGACGCAGATCCTCGGCGCGACGGTCGTCGAGTCCGGTGCGACGATCGGTCCGGACACCACGCTCATCGACACCGAGGTCGGCGCTGGCGCGCGCGTCCGCCGCACGGACGCGACGCTGTCGGTCATCGGTGCCGGCGCCGAGGTCGGGCCGTTCGCCTACCTGCGACCCGGCACGGTGCTCGGCGAGCGCGGCAAGATCGGCACCTTCGTGGAGACGAAGAACGCGCAGATCGGCGAGGGCAGCAAGGTCCCGCACCTCAGCTACATCGGCGACACCGAGATCGGCGTCGAGTCGAACGTCGGTGCCGGCACGATCACCTCGAACTACGACGGCGTGCACAAGCACCGCACGACCATCGGATCGCACGTCCGCACCGGCGCGCACAACACGCTCGTCGCCCCGGTCAGTGTCGGGGACGGTGCCTACTCCGGCGCCGGCACCGTCATCCGCAAGGACGTCCCGGCGGGTGCGCTCGCCCTGACGGTCGCGCAGCAGCGGAACGTCGAGGGCTGGGTCGAGCAGAAGCGCCCGGGCACGGCGGCTGCGACGGCAGCCGGCGCCGCCTCGGCGGCACCGACCGCGGATGCCGTGTCGGACGACGCGGCTGCGGCTGGTAACGTCGACTCGTGAGTGAGGCCGGAGGACTCCGGCAGAAGGCAGGGTCTGTGTCAGGCATCACGGCGGACAACAAGAAGCAGCTGGTCCTCGTCTCCGGACGAGCCCACCCGGAGCTCGCCGAGGCGATCGCGGCGGAGCTCGACTCCGAGCTCCTCCCCACCGATGCCAGGACCTTCGCCAACGGCGAGATCTACGCCCGGTACGACGAGAGCATCCGCGGCACCGACGTCTTCGTCATCCAGTCGCACACCGCTCCGATCAACGAGTGGCTCATGGAGCAGCTCATCATGGTCGACGCGGCCAAGCGCGCGAGTGCCAAGCGCATCACCGTGGTCGCCCCGTTCTACCCGTACGCGCGCCAGGACAAGAAGGGTCGCGGACGCGAGCCCATCTCCGCCCGCCTCGTCGCCGACCTCTTCAAGGCCGCCGGTGCCGACCGCATCATGTCGGTCGACCTCCACGCCGCGCAGATCCAGGGCTTCTTCGACGGTCCCGTCGACCACCTCTTCGCCATGCCGGTCCTCCTCGAGCACTTCCGCGCGAAGCTCGACCCGTCGACGCTGACGGTCGTCTCGCCCGACATGGGCCGCGTCCGCGTGGCCGACATCTGGAGCGACAAGCTCGGCGCACCGCTCGCCATCATCCACAAGCGCCGCGACCCGCTGGTCCCCAACCAGGTCAGCGTCCACGAGATCGTCGGCCAGGTCGAGGGCCGGGTCTGCCTGCTCGTCGACGACCTGATCGACACCGGACGCACGATCGTCAAGGCTGCCGAGGCCCTCAAGAACGCCGGCGCGATCGGCGTCGTCGTCGCGGCCACCCACGCGGTGTTCTCCGACCCGGCGGTGGAGCTCCTGCAGAGCGACGCCATCGACTCGGTCGTCGTCACCGACACCCTCCCGGTCGACGAGGCCAAGCGCTTCGACAAGCTGACCGTCCTCTCGATCGCGCCGCTCATCGCCCGTGCGATCCACGAGGTCTTCGACGACGGCTCCGTGACGAGCATGTTCGACGGCGCCGCGTAGCCCGTCACCTTCCGCTGGTACGCAGAACGCCCGGTCCGATTCGGACCGGGCGTTCTGCGTGTGCAGGCCGCGAGCTAGTGGCTCGAGCCCGCCTGCTCGACCTCACTGCGGTCGCCCGACCAGAGGGTGTGGAACGTGCCGTCGAGGTCGACGCGCTTGTAGGTGTGCGCGCCGAAGAAGTCGCGCTGGCCCTGGACGAGCGCTGCGGGCAGACGCTCGGCGCGGAGGCCGTCGTAGTACGACAGCGACGACGAGAACGCCGGCGAGGGGATGCCCGCCTGCGCGGCCGCGACGACCACGCGGCGCCAGCTGTCCTGCGCCTCCGCGACGGCGTCGCTGAAGTAGGGCGCCGTCACGAGGGCGACCAGCTCGGGGTTCTCCTCGTACGCCTCGGTGATGCGGTTGAGGAACTGCGCACGGATGATGCAGCCGCCGCGCCAGATCTTCGCGATCTCGCCCTTCTTGATGTCCCAGCCGTACTGCTCGGCACCGGCGACGATCTCGTCGAAGCCCTGCGAGTAGGCGATGATCTTCGACGCGTAGAGCGCCTGGCGCACGTCCTCGACGAACTGGTCGGGGTCGGCGACGGTCCACTCCTCGGAGGGACCGGCGAGCTCGCGGGCCGCTGCGCGCTGCGCCGGCTTCGACGACAGCGAACGGGCGAACACCGCCTCCGCGATGCCCGACACCGGGATGCCGAGGTCGAGGGCCGTCTGCACAGTCCACGCGCCGGTGCCCTTGGCGCCGGCCTGGTCGAGGATGACGTCGACGAGCGGCTGCCCGGTCTTCGCGTCGACCTGCTTGAGGACCTCGGCGGTGATCTCGATCAGGTAGCTCTCGAGCGTGCCGCGGTTCCACTCGGCGAAGATCTCCGCGATCTCGGCCGGCGACTTGCCGGTGCCGCGACGGATGAGGTCGTAGGCCTCGGCGATGAGCTGCATGTCCGCGTACTCGATGCCGTTGTGGATCATCTTGACGAAGTGGCCGGCGCCGTCGGTACCGACGTGGGTGACGCAGGGCTCACCCTCGGCGATCGCGGCGATCGACTTGAGGATGGGGCCGAGGGTCTCCCACGCTTCGGCGGAGCCGCCCGGCATGATCGACGGTCCCTTGAGGGCGCCCTCCTCGCCGCCGGAGATACCGGCGCCGACGAAGTTGATGCCGGTCTCGCGGACGGCCTTCTCGCGGCGGATGGTGTCGGTGAAGAGGGCGTTGCCGCCGTCGACGATGATGTCGCCGGGCTCGAAGACCTCGGTGAGCTGCTGGATGACGGCGTCGGTGCCCTTACCCGCCTGCACCATGATGATCGCGGTACGTGGCTTCGAGAGCGACGCGGCGAACTCCTCGATGGTCTTCGACGCGACGAAGCCGGCCTCGGGGTGCTCGCTCACGAGCAGGTCGGTGCGTTCGGGGGAGCGGTTGTACACGGCGACCGTGTTGCCCTCGCGGCTCGCCAGGTTGCGCGCGAGGTTGCTGCCCATGACGGCCAGACCGACGACGCCGATGTTGGCGCGAGCTTCGGCGGTGTTCACCATGTGGTTCTCCTTCAGAGTGGGTGATGCGGGAAGCGTTCCGAGTGCTCAGGAGTCGACGGGGCGGCTGCAGGACAGCGGCGACACCTTCGTCGATCCGGGCACGGCCCGTCCTGCAACCGTAGCAAAGGGAGGTGTCGCTCCACCGCTTGATGACCCCGCGTGCGGGTGAGGTCCGAGCGGGCCGTGCGGGCGTGTCCGGTATCGTGCTGTGCGGGTCGGACGAGCCGGCCGACCGGCCGACGGCCGGAGACCGCAGGGGGTTCCGTGTGAATGCACCGCTCGTCGTCGTCATGGGCGTGTCCGGGTCCGGGAAGAGCACGACCGGAGTGCTGATCGCCGACCGGCTCGGGGTGCCCTTCGTCGACGCCGACGCCCTGCACCCGCTCGAGAACGTGCGGAAGATGGCCGCCGGCACGCCGCTCGAGGACCCCGACCGCTGGCCCTGGCTGGCCCTCGTGGGCAAAGCGCTGGCAGACGCCTCGGACACCGGGCTCGTGATGGCCTGTTCCGCCCTCCGACGGGTCTACCGGGAGGCGATCCTCGCGGAGGCGCCAGGGGTGCGGTTCGTGCTCCTCCACGGCTCGCGCGAGGTGCTCGGACGCCGGATGGAGGGCAGGAGCGGTCACTTCATGCCGCCGTCGCTCCTCGACTCCCAGTTCGCACTCCTCGAGGACCTGGACGCCGACGAGCCGGGGTTCGTCGTGGACGTCGACGCCACCGTCGACGAGATCGTGGACGAGGCGGTCGCGGGCCTCAGCGCGGTGCGATAGACTCTCCCACTGAACTTCGGCGAGGGAAGCGGCCCGTGGCAGCTTCCGTGATCGACGCGGTGGTCTGGCTTCCGGCTTTTCCTCACGCAGATACGCGTTCGAGTTGACTCATCCATTCCGCCGCGCACCGTCGCGGCACGACCAACCGGGTGCAAGACCCGTGAGGAGAACATCATGTCCGATGACCTGAAGGTCACCGCGGAACTCCGCGAATCGTTCGGCAAGGGCGCAGCCCGCAAGCTCCGTGCCCTCGGCAAGATCCCGGCCGTGCTGTACGGCCACGGCACCGAGCCCGTGCACGTCTCGCTGCCCGGCCACCAGATGCTGCTCATCCTCCGCAAGTCCAACGCGGTGCTCGAGCTCGACATCGACGGCAAGGGCCAGCTCGCGCTGGTCAAGGACGTCCAGAAGGACCCAGTGCGCCAGATCATCGAGCACCTCGACCTCATCGTCGTCAAGAAGGGCGAGAAGGTCCAGGTCGACATCCCCGTGCACGTCGAGGGCGAGTCCGCCGCCGGCACCATCCTCAACCAGGACGCCACCACGGTGAGCCTCGAGGTCGAGGCGACCCACATCCCCGAGCGCGTCACCGTCAGCGTCGAGGGCCTCGAAGAGGGCGCCCAGATCCTGGCCGGCGACCTCGAGCTCCCGAAGGGCGCGTCGCTCATCACCGAGGCCGACGTCCTCATCGTCGCGATCGCCGTGCCGGCCGCTCCGGTGGACGAGGAGACGGAGGCCGCTGAGGCCGCCGCCGAGGAGACCGCAGCTGAGGCCGAGGCCGCCGAGTAGTCACCACTCCAGCAGACGAACCTGTCGCCCGCCCGCCCCGATAGTCTCGGAGCATGGCAGGCGGCAGGTTCGCTCGGTTTCTGGCCGGTCTCACCGGACGGGCCGAGGCGTTCGATCAGGAAGGCAGCATGGCTGCAGACACGTGGCTCATCGTCGGGCTCGGGAACCCGGGCGAGCAGTACGCCCGCAACCGGCACAACGTCGGGCAGATGGTCCTCGACGAGCTCGCGAAGCGCATCGGCGGGACCTTCAAGACCCACAAGGGCAACGCGCGCGTGGCTGAGGGGCGTCTCGTGCCCGGCGGCCCGAAACTCGTGCTCGGCAAGCCCAACAGCTACATGAACCTCTCCGGCGGCCCGACCGCTGCGCTCGCCCAGTTCTTCTCCGTCGACCCCGACCGCGTCATCGCCGTCCACGACGAGCTCGACATCCCGTTCGACTCGATCAAGCTCAAGCAGGGCGGCGGGCACGGTGGGCACAACGGCATCCGCGACATCGCCTCAGCGCTGAAGACCCCGGAATTCCTGCGGGTCCGGGTCGGAATCGGGAGGCCGCCGGGCCGCCAGGACGCCGCCGACTTCGTCCTCAAGGACTTCGCGGGGACGGAACGGGAGCAGCTCCCGATGCTGATCTCGGACGCCGCGGACGCGGTCGAACTCCTCGTGAACGAGGGCCTGTTGGCTGCACAGACCCGGTTCCACGGCGCCTGACGCCCGCTCAGCTGAGCGGTGAGCGGTGGCGTCGGCCCTGACTCGTGCCAGCGCCGACGAGCATCGCGCCCACCAGGAGCAGCCCGCTGATGAGCAGTGCGGCGGAGAGCGGGATCTCGGCTCCCGTGCGGGCCAACGGCGCCTGCGGTTCGAGTGGAGCGAGCCCCCAGACGACGCCGAGCGAGGTGTGGAGCGCCCCCGTCGAGACACGGGGTTCGTCCGGGAGCGGTAGGCGACCGGTGTCGGCGGACGTCACCGACCCGGTGGGGGCGAGGTCCGACGCGCGCGAATACCCGGTCAGGACCGCCTCGAACGTGTGGGAGAACGAGCCCTCGTCGAGCGCGGCCGGCGTCAGGACGAACGGTTCGGCGCTGGTGCAGACCGTCGAGGTACCGGGCTCGATGAACTCGCTGCTGCAGGTGAGGCGGGTGTCCGGCGTCTCCGCGAGGGTGATGTCGCCCAGCGCGTTCTCGCCGGTGTTGGTGACCGTCGCGATGACACGCAAGCGGTCACCAGGCTCGGTCGTGACGGTCTCGCCCTCGACCGGAACCCACGATCCGTCGGCACCCTGGATCTCGAGGTGGACGGTGCCCTCCACGGCCAGCGCGGGGACGAGCACGCGATAGGTGGTCTCGTCCGTGCTGCTGAGCCCCGCGGCGGTCTGCTCCACGCGGACGACCGCCTCGCCGGACTCGACGACCTCGGTGCTTGCGCAACTCCAGCGGCCGGCCGGGTCCACGGTGGTCTCGCACAGGGTGTGGCCCTCGCCGTCGCGCACGGCGATGTCGGCGCCCGGCTCGCCCGTTCCGGCGGAGGTCGGTCGTGAGGACTCCACGACGGCGCCGGATACCGGGCTCTCGATCACGACCCGGTCGACGGCGCTCAGGGCCGGCTGCGAGCCGAGGTCGAGCCCGCGGACGGCGTCACCCTCCACGGCGACGGTCAGCGAGCCGCGAGCGACCGGTGTGACGTCGACCTCGATCGTGCACGACTCCTCGCCCGCCGTGAGGTCGCCCGTGACCGCGATGTCGGCCCCGGCCCCAGGAGCGGTCACCTCTGCCGTGCAGCTCGTGATCACTCGCGGATCGGCTGCGACCGCGAGTCCACCGGGCAAGGCCGTCCGCACGGACCAGCCGGCCTTCGCGGCGAGTTCCGGGGTGTTGTGCACGATGAAGCGGAGACGGACCGTCTCACCGACGACGGCGGTGTCCTGCGACAGCTCGACATCGAGGGTCGGGGTCACGTCGATGATGCTCAGATCGTCGAAGGCGTGGTCGTTGCCCGATCCGCCGCCACGTCCGTTTCGCATCACGACGCCGATCGAATCATCGTCGATGAGGATGGAGGAGTCGGCCGCGAAGTGGCCGGCACGAGCCGAGACGCCGCCGTGGCTGAACGATTCGGCACGGTCGTCCGTGCACGGATCGATCGCCTGCTCGGACACCGGGTGTTCGACGCCGTCGGAGGTTCGCAGCGCCAGCTGCAGTGCGGTCGGCACCGCTGCGGAGCAGTTCAGGGACGCGACGTTCACGGAGGCGGTCAGGAAGCGGCCGGTGCCGGTAGCAAGCGGGATCGGCGTGGTCGTCTCCAGTTCGACCGCGCCGTCTGGACCGTTCGTCTGGGTGTAGGCCGCAACGGCGGAGTTGGTTTCGGGACCGGTGCCGTTGAGGACGCCCAGCACTCCGGCGAGGGCACGGACGTTCGCCATGGCGCTCGCGGCATCGAGGCAGTCGCCGGGCTCGGCGCCCGTCACCGAGGCGGACAGGATGAAGCCGTTGCATGCCGCTCGGTCCGTCCAGAAGTCGTCGGCGTCGAACCGCAGGTCCGAATGGCCCAGGTAATCGCGGATCGACATGGGCGTACCGGTGTCGGGGGCGCGTTCGAAGTCCTCGTGGAAGACCTCACCGCGTGGAGTCCCTGCTGCGTCAGTCGGTGGCCCGGAGGCCGCCGCTCCGGCCGGGGCCGTTTGGATCATCGAGAGGGTCCATCCGACTGCCAGCACGAGCGTCGTGGTCAGGATCGGACGGAGTGGGCTGGTCGAAACGCGCATGCAGCATCCCAAGAAATCATCGGATGGGGGAGGCCGCCAGCGTAGCAGTGCTGGTCTGCTGAGATATCAGACGGTCGAGGGGTGAATACCCGAAGAAGCGGACGCCGACGGCTCAGGCGCGTACGTACCGCGAGATCAACAGCTCGTCCGCGCGCAGGAGGTGCTGCAACCGCATCGGTCGCGGTGCTTCGGACGCGGGACCCGCAGCGACCCGGACGCTCTCTCCGCCGACGAGCGCCGGACTGATCGTCAGACAGAGTTCGTCGACGGCGTCGGCGGCGATGAACGAGCCGAAGAGTGCCGGACCACCCTCGCACAGGATCTGCCGCAGACCACGGTCGGAGAGTGCCTGGACGACTCGCGCCGGTTCGACGTGTTCCTCGCCGCACGCGACCACGTCGGCGACCGCCTCGAGTGCTGCGCGCTTCGCGGGGTCGGCGCGGTCGGTCGTCACGACGAGCGGCCTGACCGGAGCCTGGGTGAAGACCTCCGAGCGCAGGTCGAGGTCGAGCGAGCCCGACACGATCGCGAACACCGGGTGCAGGGGGAGGTCGTGGTCGTCGCGCCACATCGCGGCGTCGACATCGAGCCGCATGGCACCGTAGCCCTCGTCGCGCACGGTCCCGGCACCGACGAGCACGACATCGGCGAGTCGACGCAGGATGTCGAACACGGTCTTGTCGGCAGGGCCACCGAGCCCGCCGGAGACCCCGTCGACGGTCGCTCCACCGTCCAGGCTCGTCACGAAGTTCACGCGGACGGTCGTGACGGAGCGGTCCTCGACGGTGTAGGCCGCCACGAGCTCGTCGACCGACAGGGGTCGGTCCTGCGCGGGGACCAGGCTCGTGATGCTGGGGGTGCTCATGTGACTCCTCGAGGGTTCCGGATCAGACGTTGTGGACGGGCGCCACCGGTGCGCGGAAGCCGAGGATCGCCTCGGTCATCCGCACGGCCGCGATCGACTCGGGCACGGCGTGCATCCGCACGATGCGGGCACCGAGGAGGACGCACGCCGCGGCGGACACCAGGGAACCCTCGAGCCGTTCCGACTTCGGCCGATCGAGGGACTCGCCGATGAAGTCCTTGTTCGAGACGGCGGCGAGCGTCGGCAGCCCGAGCGCGGCGATCTCGTCGAACCGTCGCGTGAGCTCGAGCGTCTGCACGGTGTTCTTGTTGAGGTCGTGCCCGGGGTCCACGATGAGCCGTGACTCGGGGATGCCGTGCGAGAGCGCGAGGTCGACGCGGGCTGCGAGGAAGGCGGCGACCTCACCGGCGACGTCGTCGTACTGGGGACGGGGATGCGGCTGCCTGGGCCTGGCGAGACTGTGCGTGATGACGAGGGTGGCCTCGCTCGCTGCGACGACGTCCGCGAGCGCCGGATCGTGGATCCCCGTGGTGTCGTTGATGACGGAGGCGCCCGCCGCGATGCAGGCCGCCGCCACCTCGGGGCGGAAGGTGTCGACGGAGATGACGACGTCGCTCCGTGCGGCGAGCGCCTCGACGACGGGGAGCACGCGGTCGATCTCCTCGGCGGTGGGGATCTCCGGACCGGGGGCGAACTTGGCTCCGCCGATGTCGACCCAGTCGGCGCCCTGCTCTGCGGCGGTCACGGCGGCGTCGACGGCTCGGTCGAGTGAGAACGTCGCGCCCTGGTCGAAGAAGGAGTCCGGGGTGCGGTTGATGATCGCCATGACCGCGACCTGCTTCGAGAAGTCGAACGTCCGCGCTCCGATCCGGCGGATCGGTTGGCGGATCGGGGGGAGCGGGAAGCCGCCGGTCCGTTCGGGGTGTCGGTCTGACCGGGGCTCCGTGCTCGTCATGGGTCAATCATGACGCGTCCGGCGCGAGAGGATGCCGCGTGACGCGTCGTCCGCAGCCGATTGACAGCGGTGGCCGATGGGCGATGGGGTCATGGGTGTCGGTGGCTCGGCGTAGGCTGTCCCGGTGACGCTTCAGGGTTTGACTCACGCGCTTCGGCGCGCCGCAACGATCGACGATGCCCTCGCGTACGCGGGCAAGAGCGCGGACTTCTCCGTGATCGACGGGCTGCGTGCACCGCTCCTCGCGTCGCTCATGGACGAGCGCGGTCGGCAGGGTGCCGCCCAGGCGGCCCTCGTCGTCACCGCGACCGGCCGTGACTCCGAGCGGCTCCGCTCCGCGCTCAGCGACCTCATGCCAGAGGCCGAGATCGTCGAGTTCCCGGCCTGGGAGACCCTGCCGCACGAGCGCCTCAGCCCGAGCGCCGAGATCGTCGGCCGACGCCTGGAGGCGCTGCGGCGGCTCGGTGCCTGGACGGGGGAGCGGCCGTTCCTCCTCGTCGCGTCGGTGCGCGCCGCGCTGCAGCCCGTGGCCGACAATCTCACCGAGACCGCTCCGATCGAACTCGTCCAGGGGGGTCGCGGACACGACCTCGCCGCGATCGCGCTGCGACTCGTCGAACTCGCGTACACCCGGGTCGACATGGTGTCGCGGCGTGGTGAGTTCGCGCTGCGCGGTGGCATCCTCGACGTCTTCCCGCCGGTCGCCGACCACCCGTACCGGGTCGAGTTCTTCGGCGACGAGGTCGACGGCATCCGGGCGTTCTCGGTCGCCGACCAGCGATCGCTGCCCGAGCCGGTCGACGCGATCCGCCTGCCGCCGTCTCGGGAACTGCTCCTCAGCCCGGCCGTCCGGCAGCGCGCCGCGGAGATGCAGCACGAGTTCCCGAGCCTCACCGGGATCCTCGAGAAGATCGCGGAGGGCATCGCGGTGGAGGGCATGGAGTCGCTCTCCCCGGCCCTCGTCGACCGCCTCGTCCCGATCACCCACTACCTGCCGGATGGAGCGGCCGTCGCCGTCGTCTCGCCGGAGCGCGTCGTCACGCGGTCGATCAGCCTCGCCGAGACGAACCGCGAGTTCCTCGCCGCCGCATGGAGCGCCGCGACCGTCGGTGCGAACGCGCCGATCGACCTCGCCTCCGGCGACTTCATCTCGCTGGGCGCCCTGAAGGAGTCCGTCACCTTCAGCGCTCCCGGCCAGCCGGCACCCGACCACCCGTGGTGGACGTTCAGCGGCTTCCGCGCCGGCCCCGACGTCGAGACGCTCCCGGAGCACCTCGAACTCGACGAGCTCCTCACCGTCACGGTCGACGGCGACACCGTGCCGAGCTTCCACGGCAACGTCGAAGGTGCCATCGAACACGTCGCCGACCGCATCCGCGAAGGGTGGACGGTCGTCGTCGCCGCCCGCGGGGTCGGTCTCGTCGAGCGCGCGGCGGACGTCCTCGCCGAGCACGAGATCGCCGCCCGCATGGTCGACGAGCTGCCGGCCGACCCGGAGCCCGGCGTCGCCTACCTGTTGCAGGCCGACGTCGAGGGCGGCTTCGAGCTCGAGACGTCGAAGCTCATGCTGCTCGGCGAGACCGAGTTCTACGGACGCACCGCCGGGTACGACTCGCGCCTGGTCAAGAAGCTCGCCACCCGACGCAAGAACGTCGTCGACCCGATGCAGCTCCGGTCCGGCGACTTCGTCGTGCACCAGACCCACGGCATCGGCAAGTTCGTCGAGATGACCCAGCGCGAGGTCTCGAGCGGCGGACGCAACCCGGTGAAGAGCACCCGCGAGTACCTCGTCCTCGAGTACGCACCCTCCAAGCGCGGCTACCCGGGCGACAAGCTGCTCGTCCCCACGGACCAGCTCGACCTGCTCACCCGCTACGTGGGCGGCGAGGCTCCGCAGCTCAGCAAGATGGGCGGCAGCGATTGGTCGCAGGCGAAGAGTAAAGCGCGCAAGGCCGTCCGCGACATCGCCGTCGAACTGGTCAAGCTCTACTCGGCGCGCATGGCGTCGAAGGGGCACGCCTTCGGCCCCGACACCCCGTGGCAGCGCGAGCTCGAGGAGGCGTTCCCGTTCGCGGAGACCCCCGACCAGCTGCAGACCATCGACGAGGTCAAGGCCGACATGGAGCGCGAGATCCCGATGGACCGCCTCCTCTCCGGCGACGTGGGGTTCGGGAAGACCGAGGTCGCCGTCCGTGCCGCGTTCAAGGCCGTCCAGGACGGCAAACAGGTCGCGATGCTCGTGCCGACCACGTTGCTCGTCAAACAGCACTTCGAGACCTTCCAGGAGCGGTTCGCCGGGTTCCCGGTACACCTGCGACCGCTCAGCCGGTTCCAGTCCGACAAGGAGGCGCGGGAGGCGCTCGCCGGACTCGCCGACGGCACGGTCGACGTCATCATCGGGACGCATCGGCTCCTCACGGACAAGGTGCAGTTCAAGGACCTCGGTCTCGTGATCATCGACGAGGAGCAGCGGTTCGGTGTCGAGCACAAGGACGCCCTCAAGAAGTTGAAGACGAACGTCGACATCCTGGCCATGAGCGCGACCCCGATCCCGCGCACGCTCGAGATGGCGGTCACCGGCATCCGGGAGATGTCCACGCTCGCCACGCCACCGGAGGACCGCCACCCGATCCTGTCCTTCGTCGGTCCGTACAACGGCAAGCAGGTCGGTGCGGCGATCCGGCGCGAGCTCCTGCGCGAAGGCCAGATCTTCTTCGTGCACAACCGGGTCTCGTCCATCAGTCGGGTCGCGGCGGACCTCGCGGAGCTCGTCCCCGAGGCACGCATCGCCATCGCCCACGGGCAGCTCGGAGAGGCCGCGCTCGAACAGGTCGTGGTCGACTTCTGGGAGCGCCGCTTCGACGTCCTCGTCTGCACGACGATCATCGAGACCGGCCTCGACATCTCGAACGCCAACACGATCATCATCGACCGCGCCGACAAGTACGGCCTGAGCCAGCTGCACCAGCTGCGGGGTCGTGTCGGGCGAGGTCGTGAGCGCGCCTACGCCTACTTCCTCTACGACGAGCACAAGCCGCTCTCCGAGACCGCCCACGACCGGCTCTCGACCATCGCGGCCAACAACGAGCTCGGCAGCGGCATGCAGGTCGCCCTGAAGGACCTCGAGATCCGTGGCGCCGGCAACATGCTCGGCGGTGAGCAGGCCGGCCACATCGCGGGCGTCGGCTTCGACCTCTATCTCCGCATGATCGGGGAGGCCGTGTCCACCTTCCGCGGCGACGTCGCCGAGGGGCAGACCGAGCTCCGGCTCGAACTGCCCGTCGACGCACACATCCCCGAGGAGTACGTCGACAGCGAGCGGCTGCGACTGGAGGCCTACCAGAAGCTGTCGGCCGCGTCCGGGCCGGCGGCCAAGGACGGTCAGATCGACCTCGTGATCGACGAACTCACCGACCGCTACGGCGAGCCGCCGGCGCAGGTGAGCACGCTCATCGCCGTCTCGAGGCTCCGCCAGCGTGCGCAGCGCTCGGGACTCAGCGACCTCATCGCCGTCGGACCGAACCTGCGGGTCACCCCTGCCGACCTCCCCGACTCGATTCAGACGCGGTTGCGACGCATGTATCCCGGCGCGAAGTACCTGGCCCAGACGAACACCGTCATCGTGCCGTTGCCGCGCGTCGGCGACGAACCGCTGGCCGACACCGACCTCATCGCCTGGGTGCAGCAGTTCCTGAACGCGATCTACCCGCTGCCGGAGGGCTCGACGTCGTCCTAGCGGGCAGCAGGAGATGGGCCCGCGGGACGACAGCGTCGGTACCCGCGGCCGATCCGACAGCCGTCGTCCATCCCTAGCGTGGAGGGATGAAGATGTTCCTCCGCATCGTCCTCACCGGGGTCGTGGCGCTCGTAGCGCTCGTGCTCGCCGGGCTCCTCACGACCACCATCGTCAACACCGCCGCATCGGCTGCTGAAGCCACGCGCATCGAGGAGTACGGGCAGCGGGTCGAGGTCGACGGTAAACGCATGAACGTGTCGGTGACGGGAGACGGCGACCAGACGATCGTCCTCCTGCCCGGCTTCGGCACCGGTTCGCCCGTGCTCGACTTCTCGCCGCTCGTCGGCGAGCTCTCGTCGTCGTACCGGGTGGTCGTCGTCGAGCCCTTCGGCTACGGGCTCAGCGATCAGACCGACGTGCCGAGAACGACCGAGAACATCGTCTCTGAGATCCGCGAGGCGGTCGCCGGGCTGGGCATCGACCGGTACGTGTTGATGGGGCACTCCATCGCGGGGATCTACGCGCTGGACTATGTCGAGCGGTTCCGCGACGAGGTGACGGCGTTCGTCGGTGTCGACAGCAGCGTGCCCGACCAGCCGGGCATGGACGCCGCGCTGCCGGTCGACGCCCTGCGTGCGGCCAAGGCACTCGGCATCACCCGGGTCGTCACGGCGCTGTCGGGCGACCCGTACCCCGATCCGCCGTACGACCAGCACACGCGTGAGCAGCTCGGGATGATCTCGCTCCGCAACACCTCGAGTGCGACGTCCTCGGACGAGATGTCGCGCATCGGTGCGAACTTCCGTGCGGCGAAGGGGAAGACCTTCCCGACGGACCTCCCGGTGCTGCTCTTCGCCCAGCGGGACAACCCGACGGTGGAGGGGTGGCTGCCGCTCCATGAGGAGCAGGCCGCGAGCGTCGACCGAGGCGAGGTCGTGCCGCTCGACGCCGACCACTACCTGCACCACACGACGTCCCGCGAGATCGCCGCGGACGTCGACCGCTTCCTCGCGACTCCGGGCGTCGGGTAGCCGGTCGACGGGCCAGGCCGTCGGTCTGCGGACGGACGTATGCTGGTGCCCACGATCCCGTCGAGTCGGAGGAACCCATGGCGACCAGCATCCGGACGAAGCAGGAGCCGAAGGTGGTCGTGGCCGACGCCGTGGCCCGGCTCCGACAGACCTTCGACCACGGCACCACGAAGCCCGTCGCTTGGCGGCTCCGCCAGCTCCGTGCGCTGAAGCAACTGCTCCTCGAACGGGGCGGCGAGCTCGAGCGGGCGCTGGCGACCGACCTGGGCAAGAGCGGTACCGAGGCGCAGATCACCGAGATCGGCCTCCTCGTCGGCGAGATCGACCACACGCTGAAGCACCTGAAGCGTTGGGTGCGGCCCCGACGCGTCGCGGTACCACTCACCCTCGCCCCGGCGTCGGCATCGGTCGTGGCGGAACCGGTCGGCGTCGTCCTCGTCATCGGCCCGTGGAACTATCCGGTCCAGCTCTGCATCGGTCCCGTCATCGGGGCGCTCGCCGCGGGTGACGCCGTCCTGCTGAAGCCCAGCGAGCTCGCCCCCGCCACGAGCGCCGCACTCGCGCGCCTCCTCCCGGAGTACCTCGACGACCGTGCCGTCGCGGTCGTCGAGGGCGATGCGGAGGTCGCCACCGCCCTCCTCGCCGAGCGGTTCGACCACATCTTCTACACGGGTGGCGCCACCGTGGGCAAGGTCGTCGCCCGGGCCGCGGCG
This sequence comes from uncultured Plantibacter sp., assembly GCF_963518075.1. NCBI lineage: Bacteria > Bacillati > Actinomycetota > Actinomycetes > Micrococcales > Microbacteriaceae > Plantibacter > uncultured Plantibacter sp. The sequence goes on along the minus strand of NZ_CAUQHZ010000003.1, from coordinate 78,499 downwards.
GAGCATCTGACCCCGATCACCCTGGAACTCGGCGGGAAGTCGCCGGTGTACGTCGACGACACCGTCGACCTCGCGGATGCGGCCCGCCGGATCATCTGGGGCAAGCTCATGAACGCCGGCCAGACCTGTGTCGCCCCCGACTACCTGCTCGCGACGCGGTCGGTCGCCGATCGGCTCGTCCCGTACCTGCGCGACGCGATCGCAGCCCTCTACGGCCCGGACCCCGCCGACAGTGCCGACTACGGCCGCATCATCTCCGACAGGCACTTCGACCGGGTCAGCGGTCTGCTCGACGGTCTCGAACCGGCCCTCGGCGGCGAGGTCGACGCCTCGGAGCGGTACATCGCCCCGACGGTCGTGAACGGCGTCGACACTTCGGCGTCGATCATGCAGGAGGAGATCTTCGGTCCGATCCTGCCGATCCTCCACGTGTCCGGGCTCGAACAGGCCATCGCGCACATCCGGGCGGGGGAGAAACCGCTCGCGCTCTACGTCTTCAGCGACGACCGCGCCACGCGGAGGCGGTTCACGCGCGACACCTCCTCCGGCGCGTTGGCGTTCGGCGTGCCGGCCGCCCACCTCCTCGTGCCGGGTCTGCCGTTCGGCGGCGTCGGGGCCAGCGGGATGGGCGCGTATCATGGTCGCCATTCCTTCGACACGTTCAGTCACGCGAAGGCGGTGTTCTCCAAGCCGCTGTCCCCGGACACGCTGTCGCTCGTCTACCCGCCCTTCACCGAAGCGCGCGACCGGATCGCGCGACTGATCTCGAAGACCGGCAGCACCGACGGCAGCCGCCCGTGGGGAGCCCGTCGGTGAGCAGCGAGCCCGTCGGCGACACCTCCGCTGAGCGCCTCGTCGACGCCATGCGGCAGATCCGCGACCGCTGTGTGTGGACGCAGGGCATCGACCACGACTTGCTCGTGCCGTACCTCATCGAGGAGAGCTACGAGCTCGTCGAAGCGGTCGAGGCCGGGACGCGCGACGAACTCGTCGAGGAACTCGGCGACGTGCTGTGGCAGGTCGTCTTCCATGCGGAGATCGCATCCCGTGACGCCGATGCACCGTTCGACTTCGACGACGTCGCCGAGGCCGTCACCCGCAAGATGGTCCACCGTCATCCGCACGTGTTCGGCGACGAAGCAGCGCCGACCCCGGAGGACGTGGTGCGCGTCTGGAACGCCGCGAAGGCCGAGGAGAAGGCGAAGCGCAGCAGCGCGCTCGAGGGGATCCCGCAGGGGATGCCGTCGCTCGCCCTCGCCGACAAGGTGCTCGGCAGGGCCGTGCCGCTCGGAGTCGGACCGATGGCCGTCGCCGATGTCGTCGACGACGAGGACGCTCTGGGGGAGCAGCTCCTCGCCGTGGTCGCTGCAGCACGGGCGAACGGGCTCGACGCGGAACGGGCGCTCCGGGGTGCCGTCCGTCGGTTGAGCGCGCGGGTGCGGGACGCCGAGCGTCCGGTGGCGTCACCGACCGACGACTGAGCAAGGGTCGCCGGGCGCCTGCTCACGGTGCCCGTTCCCCGCCATGCCAGAATTGAGGCATGGCAGCTCCAGTGAACCCGCCGCGCGGCATGCGCGATTTCCTCCCCGCCGACAAGGCCCGCCGGGAGCACGCGCTGGGCACCATCCGTCGCGTCTTCACCGCGCATGGCTTCGACGAGATCGAGACGCCCGTGGTGGAGGAGTACGAGCGGCTGCACTCCGGGCTCGGCGGCGACAACGAGAAGATGGCGTTCAACATCCTCCGGCGGAAGCTCACCCCGGAGGCCATCGTGGCCGCAGCGGACAACCAGACCGAACTCACCGACCTCGGCCTGCGCTTCGACCTCACCGTGCCGCTCGCCCGGTTCTACGCGACGCACCGGGCCGAGCTCCCGCCGGTGTTCCGATCGATCCAGATCGCGCCGGTCTGGCGCGGCGAACGGCCGCAGCAGGGCCGGTACCGCCAGTTCGTGCAGTGCGACATCGACATCATCGGAGAGTCGTCGAACCTCGCGGAGACCGAGCTCATCATCGCGACCCTCGGGGCCCTCGCCGAGCTCGGCATCACCGGCTGCAGCGTGCGGATCAACGACCGCCGACTCCTCATCGGGATGCTCGAATCGCTGGGCTTCCCCGCCGACGAGCACGCACAGGTGCTCATCACGATCGACAAGCTCGACAAGATCGGTCAGCAGGGCGTGGTCGCCGAACTGCGCGACCGTGGCGTCGACGCCACCGCCGTCGACGCACTCGAGGCCTTCTTCTCCCGTCCGCAGACGATGGAGTTCAACACCTTCGGCGAGCGGGCGATCCGCAAGGCGCTGCCGCTCGGTGCCGATGACGCCGTCGTCGCGGAGCTCGACGCGCTCGGGAAGGGCGTCGCCGCGGCGACCTCCCTCCAGGGTCAGCAGGCCGACCCCTTCGCGAACCCGCTGGTGTTCGACCCCTTCCTGGTGCGGGGCATGGGGTACTACACGGGCGCCATCTTCGAGATCGCGCACCCCGACCTCGGGTACTCGCTCGGCGGCGGTGGTCGCTACGACGGCATGATCGGGCGTTTCCTCGGCCAGGACGTGCCGGCGGTCGGATTCTCGATCGGCTTCGAGCGCATCGTCGACCTCATCGAGCTCCCCGCCGAAGCGGCCGCGGATGCCGTCGTGCTCGTGCACGACCGTGACGTGGCGCCGATGACGCTGGTCGCGTTGAAGGCCAAGCTCGTCGCCCAGGGGCGTCGGGTGCGCCTCGAAGCCCGCGTGAAGAACCTCAAGGCCCTCCTCGACCGCTTGTCGGCAGCCGGCTTCGGCGCCTTCGCGTTCGTCTCGGCCGACTCGACGCTCGAGTCGCTCGAGTTCAAATCGCTCGACTGACGATTCCCGCGCCCGCTTCCCGATCCTCGGCGCGCTTCCGAGCCGCTGCCCAGCTCGTCGGTGCAGGATGGAGCATTCGGCCGGATCGCCTCCCTCGAGCGATCCGACCGCTCTGCCCCCGATCGAAGAACTGGTTCCCCCGATGAGCGTCATGGCCCCTGCAGCGCGCCCGCAGCGCGCCCCGGAGTCGACCGGCCCCACACGCCGCCGGATGAGCCTCGTGCGGCGCCGGGCGACGACGCTCGCGCTGGCCGTCGGTGTCCCGCTCGCCCTGCTGACGGCCGCCCACGCCCTCGTCCCCGACATCCTCGGCCTCGGGCTCGTCTGGGACAACGCCCTGCCGTGGACGTGGGTCCTGCTGCCGGTGCTCTTCCTCGTCCTCCTCGTCGCCCGCACGCCGGGTGCCGTCATCGGTCTCCTCGCGCCGACGCTCGTCTGGGCCTTCCTGTTCGGCCCCGGCGTCGTCCCCATGGGCGACGGGCGCTCGGCGGTCCCGGCCGAGGCCTCCCTCACGGTCGCCAGCCAGAACCTCGGGCCGGAGGGCGACCCTGCGGTCATCGCGGGTTCCCTCCAGGCGAGTGGTGCGGATCTCATCGCGCTCCAGGAGATCGAGGACCACGACCGCGAACCACTCGCCGCGACGCTCGGCGAGCAGTACCCGTACTCCGTGCTCACGGGGACGGTGGGTCTCTGGAGCCGCTATCCGATCGCCGACTCGGTCGGGCTGAAGCTCGGCCTCGACTGGTACCGGGCGATCAACGCCGTCGTCGACACCCCGTCCGGGGCCGTGAGCGTCTACGTGATCCACGCCGACTCCGCGCGTCCGGGTGCGCACGCCGAACGGGACGTGATGCTCGCGGAGTTGGCCGAAACCGTCGCGGCGAACACCCGTGATCGGATCGTCGTCATGGGCGACTTCAACGCCTCCGCCTCCGACCGGGCGCTCGCCGCACTCCAGAGCGAGGTGTCTGAGCCCAACCAGAGCGAGGGAGGCTTCGGACTCACCTGGCCGGCCGGGACACCGCTCATGCGACTCGACCACGTCTTCGTCCGCGGCATGACCGCGACCCACAACGCCGTCGGCGACGCCGAGGGCAGCGACCACCACGGCATCGTGTCGAGCTTCCGGCTCGACCGCTGACCGCGCGCCTCGGGCGACGATCCGCGGCTCTGCGCCCGTTCAGCCGATGTCACTAGACTGAGCGCGGGCGGCCGTCGTACCCGTCCCACGTCCCAATCCCCACAAGGAGAACATCAGTGGCACTCATCGAGGCAGTAGGCGCTCGCGAAATTCTCGACTCCCGAGGCAACCCGACCGTCGAGGTCGAGGTGCTCCTGGAAGACGGCACGGTCAGCCGTGCGGCAGTCCCGTCCGGCGCATCGACCGGTGCGTTCGAAGCGTACGAGCTGCGTGACGGCGATGCCGCGCGTTACCTCGGCAAGGGTGTCGAGAAGGCGGTCGACGCCGTCCTCGACGAGATCGGCCCGGCACTCGAGGGCATCGAGGCGGACGACCAGCGCCTCGTCGACCACACCATGATCGAGCTCGACGGCACCGAGAACAAGAGCCGTCTGGGCGCGAACGCGATCCTCGGTGCGAGCCTCGCGGTCGCCCGTGCCGCTGCGGACTCCGCAGACCTGTCGCTCTACCGCTACGTCGGCGGCGCCAACGCCCACGTCCTCCCGGTCCCGATGATGAACATCATCAACGGTGGCTCGCACGCCGACACCGGCGTCGACATCCAGGAGTTCATGATCCTCCCGATCGGCGCTCCGAGCTTCCGTGAGGCGCTCCGCTGGGGCACCGAGACGTACCACACGCTCAAGGGCCTGCTGAAGTCGAAGGGCTTCGCGACCGGCCTCGGCGACGAGGGTGGCTTCGCCCCCGACTTCGAGCACAACCGTGCGGCCCTCGACTTCATCGTCGAGGCCATCGAAAAGGCCGGCTTCACGGTCGGAACCGACATCGCGCTCGGCCTCGACGTCGCGTCCAGCGAGTTCTACAAGGAGGGCGCGTACCAGTTCGAGGGCAAGGCGCTCGACAGCACCGAGATGACCGCGTACTACGCCGACCTCGTCGCGAACTACCCGCTCATCACCATCGAGGACCCACTGGCCGAGGACGACTGGGCGGGCTACGCCCACCTCACCCCCGAGCTCGGCTCCAAGGTCCAGATCGTCGGCGACGACCTGTTCGTCACGAACCCGAAGCGTCTCGCCGACGGCATCGCCAAGGGTGCGGCGAACTCGCTGCTCGTCAAGGTCAACCAGATCGGGACGCTCACCGAGACGCTCGACGCGGTCTCCCTCGCTCAGCGCTCCGGCTACACGACGATCCTGTCGCACCGCTCCGGCGAGACCGAGGACACCACGATCGCCGACCTCGCGGTCGCGACGAACGCGGGCCAGATCAAGACCGGTGCGCCTGCGCGCAGCGAGCGGGTCGCGAAGTACAATCAGTTGCTGAGGATCGAAGAGGAGCTGGGCCAGGCAGCCGTCTACGCCGGCCGCAGCGCCTTCCCCCGGTTCACCGCCTAAGCATCGTCACCTGAAGGCTCTCAGGGGTGCCGATCGGCACCCCTGAGAGCCTTCGTCGTGTGCGGGAGGCGCCTGTGAAGAAGCCATCGATGCCGGCCGGCGGCGAGTCGAAGCGCACGCCGTCCGGCAGCGGAGCAGCGTCCTCCTCGTCCTCCGGCTCGTCGAGGCCCCGGTCGAGCTCCGCGGATTCCTCCGCCAAGCGCTCCTCCTCGTCCTCCAAGCGCCCGGCGGGAGCCACCGCGAAGCCCGCACGCTCCGCAGCCACAGCCCCGCGGTCGACGACGAAGGCACCGCGATCCGCGTCGGCCGGTTCCTCGGCACCGCGCTCGCGGACCGGCTCGACACGGACCACCCCGGCACGCCAGTCGGACGCCGGTGGCTGGTTGCGGAGTCTGCGACTGTCCGGGTTCAGCGTCCTGCTCCTCGGGATCCTCGTGCTCGGGGTCGTCGTCCTCGCGCCGAACCTCAAGACCTTCCTCGAGCAGCGGCAGCAGATCGCCGCGCTGGAGGCCGGTGTCGCCGACACCCAGAAGCAGGTGGACGCGCAGCAGGCCGAACGCGAGCGCTGGAACGACCAGAGCTACGTCATGACCCAGGCGCGCGACCGCCTGTTCTACGCTCTACCCGGCGAGGTCAGCTACATCATCATCAACGACGTCGACCCGGCCTCGTTGCCCACCACGGAGACACCCGTGAGCGACACGCTCGTCGACTCGCAGTCCGACTGGCTCGACGGGCTGCTGTCCTCGCTCGTCGCCACCGGCTACTCGCCGGCCCCGGTCGCGACCGAGCCCCCTGCTCCCACGCAGACGACGCCTCCCGCCGGCGGCTGACGTCCGGACGCAGTGGTGAACCCGGCGATAATGGAACCATGAGCACCCCTCCCTTCGGCCCAGTCTCCGAGCGCGACGTCGAGATCGTGTCGGCGCAACTGGGACGCCCGGCGCGGAACGTGGTCGGCATCGCGGCGCGCTGTGTCTGCGGCGCCCCGACGGTCGTCTCCACCGCTCCTCGCCTGGCCGACGGCACGCCGTTCCCCACGTTCTACTACCTGACCCACCCGGCCGCCACGGCCGCGGTCTCCTCGCTCGAGGCGACCCAGGTGATGAACGAGTACAACGAGCTCCTGGCCGAGGACGAAGCGGTCCGCGCTGCCTACGCCACCGCGCACACGGCCTACCTCGCCGACCGCACCTCCATCGCCGAGGTCGCCGAGATCGACGGGATCTCCGCCGGCGGCATGCCGGTGCGGGTCAAGTGCCTCCACGCGCTCGTCGGCCACGCCCTTGCGGCTGGTCCGGGCGTCAACCCCATCGGCGACCTCGCGCTCGACCGCGCGAGCTGGAGCCCCGAGGTGTGCGCATGCGCGGACGGCCAGGCGGGGCAGGGATAGGCCCCGCACGCGACGGGGGTCGCCTGTGGGGGAGTGACGGACCGCGACGCGGAGACCGTCGTCGTCCGTGCGGCCTCCGAGGTGCGCTGTCGGCGCTGTCGGCGATGCTCCTGGCGTTTCTGCTCGTGGGGACGCAGGCGCTCCCGGCGTCGGCGGACACGGTGCGCGATATGCAGTACTGGCTCGGCGACTACGGCTTCACGACGGCCTGGGAGACGACGAAGGGCGCCGGTGTCACCGTCGCCGTGATCGACACCGGCATCGCGAGCGGTCCCGCGGAGATGACCGGCGCGGTCGCGGGAGGCGTCGACGTCTCCGGGCTCGGGAGTCCCGACGGCCGGACTCCGGTCGGGTCCGAGGGGAGCGAGCACGGAACGCTGGTCGCCTCGATGATCGCCGGTCGTGGTCGCACGGGCGGTGCCGGGGTCATCGGCGTGGCCCCTGAGGCGCGCCTGCTCTCCGTCTCGGTCGGGTTCGGCTCCGACGGGTCGGCCGTCGTCCCCTGGGACGACCAGATCGCGACCGCTGTCCGTTGGGCGGTGGACAATGGCGCGGACGTCATCAACATGTCCCTGACGCGCAACAGTCTCGACTGGCCGACGAGCTGGGACGACGCCTTCCTCTACGCCTTCTCGCACGACGTGGTCGTGGTTGCTGCAGCGGGCAACCGGGGGAGTGGGACGGTCGAGGTCGGTGCTCCGGCGACGATCCCGGGCGTGCTGACCGTCGCCGGTGTGGATCGCACGGGGTCGGCGAGCTTCGACGCCTCGAGCCAGGGCATCACGATCGCCGTCGCTGCGCCGAGTGAGCAACTCGTCGGGGTGACGCCCGCCGGGTCCTACGTGCAGTGGCAGGGGACGAGCGGAGCGGCGCCGATCGTCTCCGGACTCGTGGCCCTCGTCCGCTCCGCCTGGCCGGAGCTCAGCGCCGCCGACGCCATCAAGCGCGTGACGGCGACGGCGAAGCAGGTGGGCGACTCCGCGCAGAGCCCCATCTACGGTGCAGGTCTCATCGACGCCGCGAAGGCGGTCAGCGGTTCCGTCGGTCCGGCGACGACCTCGCCGGAGCAGCAGCTGTCCGACTGGATCACGCTCTACCGACGGGCGCCGCAGGTCCCCGATCCCGATCCGAGTGCCGAGCAGCCGTCGCCGACACCGGAGCCGGTACCTCCGGCGATCCCGGAGAACGAAGCCGTCGAGGTGCGCGCCAACCTCTTCCTCCCGACGCCGAGCACCCTGCTCTACGGCTCGCTGCCACTGGCGCTCCTCCTCGGAACTGGTAGCCTGGTCACGCTCGGTGTCATAGGCGCTACCAGGCATTTCAAGCGGGTGCTGCAGAAGTAGTACTCTGTTCCGATATTCTCAGACACTCATCTGAACCAATCGTCTTGACGTAGGAGATCGTTCGCCGTGCCCAAAATTCTGATCGTCGGTGGTGGTTACGCCGGGTTCTACACCGCATGGAAGCTCGAGAAGCAGCTTCGTCGTGGTGAGGCCGAAGTCACCATGGTCGACCCGCTGCCCTACATGACCTACCAGCCCTTCCTGCCGGAGGTCGCCGCCGGTTCCATCGAGCCGCGTCACGCGGTCGTCTCGCCGCGTCGTCACCTGAAGCACACCAACGTGATCACCGCCAAGGTCACGGGCATCAACCACGCCGAGAAGAAGGCGACCATCACGCCTGAGGTCGGTGAGCCCTGGGAGGTCGACTACGACATCATCGTCGTCACCGCCGGAGCCGTCTCCCGCACCTTCCCGATCCCCGGTGTCGCCGACACCGCGATCGGGCTCAAGACCATCGAAGAGGCCGTCGCGATCCGCGACCGCGTGCTCTCCAACTTCGACAAGGCCGCGAACCTGCCGGCGGGTCCCGAGCGCGACCGCCTTTTGACGTTCACGGTCGTCGGTGGCGGCTTCGCCGGTATCGAGGTCTTCGCCGAGCTGCGTTCGTTCGCGAGCTCGCTGCTGAAGTTCTACCCGCAGCTGTCCTTCGAGGACACGCACTTCCACCTCATCGAGGCCATGGGTCGCATCATGCCCGAGGTCAAGATCGAGACGAGCCACTGGGTCCTCAAGAACCTGGCCGAGCGCGGCGCGCTCGTGCACCTCGACACGCAGCTGCAGTCGGCTGTCGACGGCAAGATCGAGCTCTCGACCGGTGAGTCGTTCGAGTCCGACCTCATCGTCTGGACCGCCGGTGTCATGGCGAACCCGGGCGTCGTCCGCGGTGGCGACCTCCCCGTCGAGGAGCGCGGCCGCATCAAGACCCGCGCCGACCTCCGTGTCGGTACCGACGACGACATCGTCGAGGGTGCCTGGGCGGCCGGCGACGTCTCCGCCGTCCCCGACCTCAGCGGTGGTGGCGTCGGCGGCTTCTGCGTGCCGAACGCTCAGCACGCCGTCCGTCAGGGCAAGCTCCTCGCGAAGAACATCACCGCGGTCCTCCGTGGCGAGGAGCCGAAGAACTACTTCCACAAGAACATGGGTGCGGTCGCCGGTCTCGGCATCGGCGTCGGTGTCTTCCAATCCGGCAACCTCGCGATCAAGGGCCTCCCGGCCTGGTTCGCTCACCGTGGGTACCACGGGCTGGCCATGCCGAGCTTCGAGCGCAAGTTCCGCGTGTTCGGTGGCTGGTGGAACAACTTCTGGCTCGGACGCGACATCGTCTCCCTGTCGGCCGTGCAGAACCCGCGTGAGGCCTTCGAGACCTTCGCATCGCGCCCGAAGCCCCCGGTAGATGCTGCGGCCCCCGCAGCAGCTCCGGCGGCTCCCGCCGCGGCTGAGAAGCCCGCTCGCAAGGCTCCCGTGAAGCGCAAGCCGAAGGCCGCCCCGGCCGAGGCCGCAGCGCCGGCCGCCGAGGCACCTGCTGCAGAGGCTCCTGCCGGCACCGGCGCCCCCACCGGTGCCGACGACGAGCAGGCCTACGCGACGCCCGCTGAGGAAGTCAGCGCGAACAAGTAGTCCGGTCCGGAGCCCAGCTCCGTTCCTCGAGAGGCGCATGTCATCCGGTCCGCCGGGGCATGCGCCTCTCGGCGTTCGACGCCTCGATACGATGAAGTGCACGCCCCCGTAGCCCAACTGGCAGAGGCAGGCGACTTAAAATCGCCGCAGTGTGGGTTCGAACCCCACCGGGGGTACCATTCGGCCTCCTCGACCCAGATCGCCCCACCGTGTCGGCCCGTTTCCTGATGGGATCCACGGGTCGTGGGGTGTGCGAGCAGGTCACCGCCGAGTTCGACCGGACGGCGCGGCCATCGCGGACACCGGGAGGTGCCCCGCGGCGAGGACTGCCGCCGCGACGGCGATCCACGGGTTGCTCAACCACGCTGCAGCACAGAGGAACACCACGACCGGGAGGACTGCCATCGGAATCGGCACCCACCACCAGCGCTGGTACAGCATGGTCCCGTCGCGACCGCCGAGCAGATACCGACCCCACATCGCGTAGTACCCCACCAATGCGACGAGCACCGGGATCGCCCACTCCCACATGACAACTCCCGGCACGGTGATGGCCGGGACCACCAGGCACGACGCTTGACCTGCACGTTCGAGCCAGATCAGCGGACGAGGTGCCCGCGTGGCGGGGATGGCGACGCTCGGTGGGAACCACAGCAGCAGGAGGTTCGGTGCCAGGACCGCGAGTCCGACGACCAGACCCCAGAAGGAAAACCCCATGCTCGGAGGATAGCTCCGACCGCGCTCGCCTCCCGTCGAGCGCTTCGCCGACTCCGTGGGCCCATGGCGACGACCGAGCGGCGTTCAGAGCAACGACGACAGCCGCGCCTTCCGTCGGTTCTCCCGGATGATCCACGCGACATCGGGGTGCCGCTCGTCGAGCTCGCGGAACGCGGGAAGGCCCGTTCCGGGTCGGGCAGCCACCGCGACGCTCCAGCAGTACCCGAGTGCCTGTCGGAGCGTTCTGGCGTCGTGCTGTCGGTTTCGTTCTGGCGGCAACGCGGCCAGGAACGCTGTTGTCATCTGGCACACCTCGATGGCCGCCGCTGCGACAGCCGGGTCGTGGAGCAGTCGCGGCTCACAGATCCCGGCGACGGCAGCGCGTTGCACGAGCGGCGACGCGTCTGCAGCCCATCCGCGAGCGACGTCCGTGAGCGCTGCTGCGTTCCTGTCTCCGAGATGTTGCAGACCGATGGCCACCCCTTCGCGGACCCGCCAGCGGGCGTCTGCGGCCAGCTCGCGGGCGACGCCCTCGGGCCCGGACCGTTCGGCACGGCTCCCGAGGACGGCGGCAGCGCACATGGCCTGGTATTCACCGCCGTCAGCGAGGAGCATGCGGGCATCGGCCTCATCCGCCTGGGCGAGCAGCGCCTCCAGGAGACTGAGGTTCGCGCGCGGACCGGGTAGCCCGGAGTGCTCACCGAGGAGCCGGGGCCACGCGCTGCGAGGGACGTTTTGCAACGTCGCGTCCCACTTCGTCGCATCCGTCATGACGTGAGCATATGGTGCCTCGAGTCTCCGTCGCACGGCCGTTCCCATGGAAGGATGGACACATGGCTACCCGCACGATCACGACGCTCGTCGACGACCTCGACGGTTCCGACATCCCCCGCGGGCTGGGGGAGACGGTCCGGTTCGGCATCGACGGCGAGAACTACGAGATCGACCTGACCGACGACAACGCGGCGGCACTGCGCGAGACGCTTGCGTCGTACGTTGAGGCCGCACGACCCGTCATCGCGTCGGCGTCGCTCCGCCGCCTGCACTGAGCTGACGCCCGCACGGCGCGCTGTACCCGTCTGCACGCTCGCCTCGATCCTGCAAGGGTCCCTGCTGGGCGAGGGAGCGCGACTAGCGTGCTCAGCATGAGTACTCCGAGCGACCACGACCACGCAATGAACGACGACGAGCAGACGAGCAAGGACCGCGCGTACAGCCCCTCCAGCGAGGCGGAGACGGCGGCCAAGCAGGACGACGGGCAGCCCGTCGTCCGCGATCCCGACATCGCCTCCGGCATGATCGATGTCGCCCCCGGCACCGGTGGTCCTGATGACAGCGGCGACGTCGACGTCGACCCGGGCGAGCTCCACATCCCTCGTGATCCCGACAGCGCGCACTGAGACAACGATGCCCGAGTGTTGACCCCTGAATGGGGTTCGCAAAACGGACGACGCGAACGCGACACGGCGGTGTTGCGTCACGCAAGGTGCCTCCCGTCCGCTACCTTCGAGGTGGGGGCGTCACCCGTGAGCCGGTCCCGGAAGCCGCAAGCTTCCTGGTCGACCGGTTGCTAGACGCCTCAAGTGAGGGCGAGGTATTCGGGTTACCTCGCCCTCACGCTTGCCCACCGCATCTCCCGGCCCGACCGCACGTCCTCGACGGTAGGCTGAAACGATGCAGGAGATCACCCCCACCGAACTGAGCAAGCTCGAGCAGGCCGTCATCATCGACGTCCGCGAAGCCGATGAGGTCGCCGTCGCCAGCGTGCCCGGTGCCCGGCACCTGCCGATGTCGTCCTTCCTCGACCACCTCGACGAGGTACCCCGCGAAGAGACTGTGTACGTCATGTGCCACTCCGGCGGCCGCAGCGCCCGCGTCACGGGCTACCTCGAGCAGCAGGGCTACGACGCCGTGAACGTCACCGGAGGCATCACCGAGTGGGCTGCGAGCGGCCTGCCGGTCGATCGTCCCGCCGACGTCGGCTGAGGCCTGACGGGCTGACCGACCGTCGAGCGTTCGACCGTCGGTCAGCGCGCGTCGATCAGCGGCCGGAGGTGACGGTTCCAGGCCCAGGTCCCGGCTCCGATCGCCGCGAACGCGAGTGAACCGAGCAGGAGTCCGACGAGCGTGTCACCCGCACCCGGAACCGTCGCCGTCGGACCCAGGAGCCCGAACAGCAGGGTGAAGCCCACGAACGCGCTGCCGAGCCACGCCGGCTTCGACCAGGCGAGGATGGCGCGTCCACCGAGTGGTCCGAGGGGGAGGAGCGCGATCGACGCGGATCCGATCCCCGCGATCGCGGTCAGGTTCACCGCCTCGACCAGCATCGCGCCGACACCACCGTTCGGCTCGCCGGCCAAGGTCGAACCGAGCCAGGCGATCGAACCGAGCCCGGCGGCCGCAGCGATCCGGGCCAGCGCGAGGCGGCCCGCGATGCGTGGCGTGATGGCCTCGGAATCGGTCTCCACCGAGGCTGTCGAGCCGACGTCATGCGTTTCGGGTCTCCGGGTCGGGCGGAGTTCGGTCAGCAACGCGAAGAGGAGAGCCGGCTGGAGGGCCAGCAGGCGTGAGAGCGCGGTGACGATGCCGACCGGCACCAGTCCGCCGACACGGACGCTGACGCGCATCGAGCCCAGCCCGGCTCGGCGGGCGACGACGAGCTGCGCGAGGAGGCCCACGACGTTGATCGCGACCACGGCGACGAGCGAGGCGAACCACAGTCGGAGATACGCCGGCTGACCGCTCACGGGGTGCGCGAACATGAGGATGCCTGCTGCGAGCACGGCGGTGACGACGGCCAGCACCGTGCGACTCGGGAGCGGGACCGACGGGACCCGCTCGAACTCGTCCCTCGGTCGATTGCGCCCGGTCACCGCTGCACGACGACGGTCGGTGATCGTGGCGCGCCAGGGGGCAATGGAGGTCGCGAGGAGTCGGGCCGGGATCGCGATGAGCGCCACTGCCGCGAGGGCGAGGAGGGCGGCGAGCCACCACACCGGCTGGCCGCGGCCGTCGATCGTGGAGGCGAGGGTCTGCGTGAACGGCGTCGTCCCCGACCAGAGGCCGCCACCGCCGCTGGGCGGGGCGGCGCCGGGCAACGGCTCGCCGCTGGGCGACGGGGTCGGCTGCTGCGTCCCCGGAGCGGGAGCCCCTGGCGCGGGCGCAGGCTTGGAGCCGTCAGACGGCGATGGGGAGGCGGGCGGCGCCGGCGTGGCGGGCGCGGCCGATGCATCGCCGAACGTCAGGGTGATCGCCCTACTCGCCCCGCTCGTGTTGCCGGCGGCATCCTGCTGGATCGCGAGGACGACGTGCGCGCCCGCAGGCACGCCACCGCCCGAGCAGCTCCAGGCGCCACCGGTGACGACCGCCGTGCAGACCGACGTCGAGTCGGCGAAGACCGTGACGGTCGCGCCTTCCTCGCCGGTGCCGGCGTAGCTCGCCGCCGAGATCGGCATCGCCTGTCCTGCCGTCGGCGAGGACATCACGGGCGGGGCCGGAGCGTCGCGGTCGACGGTGAGCACGACCGGGGCGGACGCGTCGGAGCGCTCACTGCCGCTGAACGACGCCTGCTGCGTCGCCGTCACGGAGAGGTCGCCGGACGGAAGCGGCTCGCCCAGCACGCAGAACCAACTTCCGGAGCTGTCCGCCGCGAAACTGCAGGTGGCACCGGAGTCGGCACGGACCGTGACCGTCGCCCCGGGGTAGGCGGTGCCGCGGACGCCGCCGTTGCTCGGCGTCCCCGCGGTAATGGTGGGCGGGCCGAGCGCGGAAACGGAGATCTGAGCGGAGAGCGTCTCCGGACCGCCGACCTCGACGGCGGTGATGAGCAGTCCGCCGCCGTCGGGCAGGTCGATCGTGCAGGACCAGTCGGTGCCGTCGTCCTGCGGCAGGATGCAGACCGGCTCGAGACCGTCGCCGACCTGCAGCTGGACACCCGTGCCGGCGTCCTTCGTCCCGGTGACCGTGGTGCTGCCGCTGCCGATGAAGGAACCGGAATCGGGACTCGTGATGGTCGGCCCGTCGAGGGGCGGTGGAGTCGGCGTCGCCGCGCTCTCACTCGGGGTGGGGAGCGGCTCGGGCGTCGCGGATGCAGGACCCGCAATGGTCGTCGTCCAGAGTCCGGCCGAGAGGAAGACGGCGAGAAGGATCGCGGCGCGTCCGATCGAGCGATTCGATCGGACTCCTGTTCCTGCGCGCGCGTGTTCCCCGGTCACCGTCTCCATTCCCCCAAGATCACCGCGGGAAGTCAACCTCCCGCGCCAGATCGGGTCACATTCCAGGCCGATCCGCACGGAAAAATCGTCGCGACAGGTGCGCTCGGGCCGGCGGTCCGCCATACTGGCGCGACTGGGTCATCCGTCCCAGTCGAGTCGACCGCGATGGAGCGGCACGACCCGCAGGCGCCCCGGGAAGGGTTGCGATGCCGAGGATCTCCGTTGTCGACCGACGAGCCGAGCTGATCAGGGCCGCCCTCCGCGTCGTCGCAGCCGAGGGCGTCGCGGCCGCCACGACCCGGGCCATCGTGGCCGAGGCCGGGATGTCGCTCGCCAGCTTCCACTACGCCTTCGCCTCCCGCGACGAGCTCCTCGCCGAACTGGTCGCACACGTCGTCGAGCATGAACGCGTCGTCCTCGACGTCGGCGAGCTGCTGACGGACACTGAGGCCGGTCAGGAGCATCCGCCCACCCTCGAGGCCGTCGTCCGTGCCGGCCTCGAACGCTACGTCGACCTCCTCCGCGCCGATCCGGCTCGGGAGGCGGCGATGCAGGAGCTCAGCGCCTACGCGATGCGGATGCCGGGCCTCGAGCACCTCGCGCTCGAGCAGTACCGGCGGTACGAGGAGCTCGCGTGTGAGGCGCTCGCGCTCGCCGCAACGGTCAGCGGCAGCACCTGGACCCAGCCGGTCGACGAGATCGCGCGGACCGTCATCGCCTTCACCGACGGGCTGACACTCGGCTGGCTGGTGCGACGCGACGATGGCGAGGCCCGGCGACTCGTCGGGACGGTGGCGCACCTCGTCGCAACCCTCGCCGAACCGGGGCCGGGATGAGCGGCCTCGGCACCGCAGCAGTCGACCACTCGGCAGACCGACGGGTCACCGGGCGCTGGGTCGCCGCCTTCGCGGTCGCCTGGCTGGGCGTGTGGATGGCCCAGCTCGCCCCGCTGCAGCTCCTCCTGCCCGCGCAGATCGACGCGACGCTCGCTCCCGAGCACTGGGTGGACAGCGTCGTCGCCTTCGGGGTCGTCGCCGGGGCGGCCGGACTCTGCTCGATCATCGTGTATCCGCTGACGGGCGCCCTGCCCGACCGCACCCGGTCGCGGTTCGGGAGACGCCGCCCGTGGATCGCAGGTGGTGCGCTCGTCTTCGCCCTGGGGCTCGTCCTCCTCGGCCTCCAGACCGGCATCGTCGGCATCGGCGTCTGCTGGTGCCTCGCCATCATCGGCTTCTGCATCCTGGGAGCGGCGCTCACCGCGACCATCTCCGATCAGGTGCCCGTCGGACAGCGCGGCTTCGTCTCGGGTTGGATCTCCGCTCCGCAGGCCGTCGGGGTCATCCTCGGCATCGCCCTCCTGCTCCTGCTCGGCACCCGGATGGCCGTCGGGTACCTGGCACTCGCCGTCCTCCTCATCGTGCTCGTCGTACCGTTCCTCCGGCTGCCCGATCCACTCCCGACGGGTGATCGACCCGTGACGCTCACCGTGCACGCGCTCCTGGAGAGCCTCTGGATCTCACCGCGACGGCACCCCGACTTCGCCTGGACCATGCTCAGCCGCGTCCTCGTGAACCTCGGCAACGCCTTCAGCACCTCGCTGCTCTTCTACTTCCTGCTCTTCGGGCTGGGGGACGCCGACGCCGAGACCGACCTGCTGCTGGTCACGATCGTCTACACGGTGTTCGTCGTCGGGTCCTCGATCCTGCTCGGCCGTCTGTCCGACCGCATCGGACGACGACGCGTCTTCGTCGTCGCGGCCTCCGCCTCACAGGCGCTCGCCGCACTCCTGCTCGCGATCTGGCCCTCACTGCCGATGGGGTTCGTCTCGGCGGCACTGATCCGGCTCGGCTACGGCTGTTTCATGTCGGTCGACCAGGCGCTGGCGACGCAGGTCCTGCCGGACCCGGCGTCGCACGGCAAGGACCTCGGCATCATGAACATCGCCCAGGCGGTGCCGCAGGCGGTCGCCCCGCTCATCGGCGCGTGCCTCGTCGCCTGGCTCGGCGGATTCGCCGGCCTCTACCTCGTCTCCGCGGCCTGCGCCGTCGCAGGGGCGGTCGCTGTCACCCGAGTACGAGGAGTGCGCTGATGACCATCGAACTGACCGCCGGCGGCCGGGTGTCCGAGCCGATGCCCTGGCTCGACCCGAGACGGTACTGGGGCGGTATCGAGCGGGCCGTCTCGGACGTCGACTCGCCCGTCGCCGTCCTGCATCTCGGAGCCCTCCGCCACAACACGCACGACATGCTCCGACGTGCCGCGGGGAAACCGATCCGCATCGCCAGCAAGTCCATCCGCGTGCGAGCGGTGATCGACGCGCTCCTCAGACAACCCGGGTACGCCGGTGTGCTGGCCTACTCCCTGTCCGAGGCGCTCTGGTTGTCCGAGACGGTGGACGACATCGTGGTCGGTTACCCGACAGCGGAGCGCGGTGCCATCGCACGGCTGGCAGCCGACGAACGTGCGGCCTCGCGGGTCACCCTCATGATCGACTCCCTCGACCACCTCGACCTCGTCGACGCGGTGACACCACCGGAGCGACGCGCGCGGATCCGCGTGTGCATCGAGCTCGACGCCTCCTTCCGTGCACCCGCCCTCGGCCACGTCGGTGTCCGCCGCTCGCCCCTGCGCACGCCGGACGAGGTCCGGGCTCTCGCCGAGGCGGTCGTCGCCCGACCCGGCTTCAGCCTGGTCGGGATCATGGCCTATGAGGCGCAGATCGCCGGGCAGGGGGACGACCTCGCGGGGCGACCGGCGTGGTCGGCTGCGCTCCGCGCGATCCAGCGACGCTCGTGGGCCGAACTCCGGGAACGTCGTGCCGCCGTGGTCGAGGAGGTCCGAGCGGTCGCGGATCTGGAGTTCGTCAACGGCGGCGGGACGGGATCCCTGGAGCTGACCGCGTCCGACGACTCGGTGACCGAGATCGCCGCGGGGAGTGGCGTCTTCGGCGGGCACCTCTTCGACCACTACCGGGCGTTCACGCCGGCACCGGCTGCGGCGTTCGGTCTGTCGGTCGTCCGGAAGCCGTCGCCGGAACTGGCGACGATCCTCGGCGGCGGATGGGTCGCCTCCGGTCCGCCGGGGCTCGACCGCCTCCCGCTCATCGCGTGGCCGGAGGGCCTCGAGATGCTCCCGCGCGAGATGGCCGGCGAAGTGCAGACGCCGGTCGCCGGGGCTGCGGCGGCGTCGCTCAGGCTCGGCGACCGCGTCTGGTTGCGGCACACGAAGTCCGGGGAGCTCAGTGAACGGGTGGACGCCTTCCACGTGGTCGGCGACGACGGGGTGGAAGCCGTCCTACCGACGTACCGCGGCGAAGGGCAGGGGTTCGTCTGATGGGCAGGGCGACGGCGTGGACGAACTGGGCGCGCACCGAGCGGGCGTGGCCCGTGCGGGTCGAGCGGCCCGACTCGGTCGGCGCGGTGCAGCGCCTCGTGCGTGCAGCGGCGGGAGCGGGCCTCCCGATCAAGGCGGTCGGAGCCGGACACAGCTTCACCGGGATCGCCGTGGCGCCCGGTGTGCTGCTCGAGCTCGACGCCCTGAGTGGACTGATCAGGGTCGATCGGGAACGCAGCCGGGTGACCCTCCGCGCCGGCACGCGCCTCCACGACGTCCCGCGTCTCCTCGAACCGTTCGGTCTCGCCATGCCGAACCTCGGCGACATCGACCGGCAGTCCGTCGCCGGCGCGATCTCCACCGGCACGCACGGGACCGGGATGGCGTTCGGCGGCATCGCGACGCAGGTCGTCGGGGTGACGATGGTGACGGCGGACGGCGAGCTGCTGACGTCGGACGCCGAGCAGGAACCAGGGCTCCTCCCGGCGCTGGCGCTCGGGCTCGGGGCGCTCGGGATCCTCGTCGAGGTGACGCTGCAGTGCGTCCCGGCGTTCGTGCTGCACGCGGTGGAACGGCCGGAGTCGCTCGACGAGCTGCTGCCCGTGCTGCTCGACCGGGCCGCCGCCGTCGACCACTTCGAGTTCTACTGGTTCCCGCACACCGCGACCGCCCTGACCAAGAC
Organism: uncultured Plantibacter sp.; assembly: GCF_963518075.1. Taxonomy (NCBI): domain Bacteria; kingdom Bacillati; phylum Actinomycetota; class Actinomycetes; order Micrococcales; family Microbacteriaceae; genus Plantibacter; species uncultured Plantibacter sp. The sequence continues at coordinate 59,814 of NZ_CAUQHZ010000003.1, read as the reverse complement.
GAACTACCGGTTGCCGGGTGATGCGCCCACGCAGCCACTCCGCCCGGTCGCGAAGTGGATCGACGACACGCTCCTCGCCAACGGGGTCTACCGGGTCCTCTGCAACACGGGCGTCGCCGCGCCGGCCATCGTCCCGCGCGTGAACCGGCTCGCGGACCGCCTCGTCGGCGACCGAGAGTTCACCGATCGGTCGCCGCGGGTGTTCACCACGAGCCGCACGGTGCGGTTCGTGGAGATGGAGTACGCGGTGCCGCTCGAGCACCTCCCGACCGCGTTCGCCCGGATCCGCACGCTCATCGAGGAGCGGGGGTGGCGGATATCCTTCCCCATCGAGGTCCGGGTCGCAGCGGCGGACGAGCTGTGGCTCTCCACCGCATCAGGACGCGCGACCGGATACGTCGCCGTGCATCGCTTCTTCCGCGAGGACCCGGGGGAGTACTTCCGCGCCGTCGAGGCGATCATGATCGAGCTGGGCGGTCGGCCCCACTGGGGCAAACTGCACGGCCGTGACGCATCGTCCCTGCGTGGCGCCTATCCTCGCTTCGACGAGTTCATCCGCCTCCGCGACCACCTCGACCCCGGCCGCCTGTTCGGGAACCGGTACCTCGCCCGCGTCCTCGGCGAGTGACAGCCGGCCGGGAGTCCGGTGCGTCCGCGCTGCACGCCTGCTGCGTGCTTCCTCCGAACTCCCCAAGGGCACCGGCGGGTCGCAGGTAGAATGGGCAGACCCGCTCTCCATCGACTCACAAGGAGCCCATCCTCATGGAATGGCTGATCCCAGTCCTCATCGTCGTCGCCCTGGTCGTCATCGTCGGCATCTACTTCTGGGTGACGTACAACTCGCTCGTGACGCTGAACGTGCGAGTCGAGGAGGCGTGGAGCGACATCACCGTCCAGCTGAAGCGGCGCGCCGACCTGATCCCGAACCTCATCGAGGCGGTCAAGGGGTACGCGGCGCACGAGAAGGCGGTGTTCGAGAACGTGACGAAGGCTCGTGCCGAAACGCTCACCGCCCAGGGACCGGCGGCCGTGAGTGAGGCCGAGACCCACATGCAGCAGGCGCTGAAGAGCATCTTCGCCGTCGCGGAGGCCTACCCGCAGCTCCAGGCGAGCCAGAACTTCCTCCAGCTCCAGTCCGAGATCGTCGACACCGAGGACAAGATCCAGGCCTCGCGCCGCTTCTACAACGGCGGTGTCCGGGAGCTGAACACCAAGGTCAAGGTGTTCCCGAACAACCTGTTCGCCAAGGGCCTCGGGTTCTCGGAGCACGACTTCTTCGAGGTCACCGACAACGCGGCGATCGCCGAACCGCCGCGCGTCCAGTTCTGACGTGCGGTAGCGCAGTCCCATGTACCGCGCCATCGCCAGGAACAAGCTCAACACGGTCCTGATCTTCGTCGTCTTCCTGGTCATCATCGGCGGCCTCGGTTGGCTCGCGGGGTATCTCTACCAGAACCTGACGATCACGATCGTGGTCCTCGTCGTGGCCGTCGTGTACGCGGTGATCCAGTACTTCTTCGCGGGGCGGCAGGCCATCGCGATGACCGGAGCGCAGCGCATCGAGCTGGCCGACAACCCGAGGCTGTACCGCATCGTCGAGAACCTCGCGATCACGACCGGGACGCCGATGCCCGAGGTGTACCTCATCGCCGACCCGGCACCCAATGCGTTCGCGACGGGTCGCGACCCCCAGCACGCGATGGTGGCTGCGACGACCGGCCTCCTCGAGATCCTCAACGACGCCGAGCTGGAGGGGGTCATGGCCCACGAGCTCGGTCACGTCCGCAACTACGACATCCGCGTGTCCATGGTCGTCTTCGGCCTCGTCGTCGCGATCGGGTTCCTCTCCGACATGCTCCTCCGGATGACGATCTGGGGAGGCGGCAACCGGAACAACAACAACGGCGGCAACCCCGTGATGCTCATCATCGGCATCGTGGCGATGCTCGTGGCGCCGCTGCTCGCGACGCTCGTCCAGCTGTCCATCTCGCGGCAGCGTGAGTACCTCGCCGACGCGACGGGGGCCCTCACGACCCGTCATCCGGAAGCGCTCGCGAGCGCGCTGGGGAAGCTCGCCGCGTACGGTCGACCGATGGCGAAGCAGAACTCGTCCATGGCGCACCTCTGGATCTCCGACCCGTTGAAGCCCGGCGCGGTCGCCCGCTTGTTCAGCACCCACCCGCCGCTCGTCGAACGGATCAAGCGCCTGAGCACCATCGGCGGCGGCTTCTAGGCGAGGACATCCCGGTCCCGGATACACGAATGGGGCGGCACCCGGAGGTGCCGCCCCATTCGGCGTTCAGGCGAGAACCGTTACTCGGTCTGCTCGTCGGAGTCGAACGTCACCGTGACCTTGTCGTCGGCGTCGATCGTGATCTTGCCGGGGAAGTTCAGGTACGTGTCCCACACCTGCTGACCCGCCACGGCGCTGCCGTACCAGGAGGCGTCGAACGAGCCGTCGATGCGGCCGTCCGAGGTGTAGAAGTACGAACCGCTCTCGTCGACCTCGACGGTCGGGGGAGAGGTGAGCGTCCAGGTCACCGGGCCGACACTCGTGAACTGCTTCTGCTGCCAGTCCGGCATGACGCCACAGGTGGTGTCGAGCGTGGTGGCGTCGAGGCACTTCTCGATCATCGCGACGACCTGCTTCGTGACCTCGGTTGTGAGCGCCTCGGTGGCGGTCACGTCGATGTCGATGAAGGCCGAACCCTCGCCGGCGCTGTACGAGCTCAGCGTGATGGTCTGGGCATCGCCCTGCAGGAACTTGCTCTCCGGCGGAGCGACCGTGTAGATGGCCGGATAGGCGAACAGGCTCTCGTCGGACGCGCCGTCGAAGTTGACGCCGTTGACGCTGAACGCCGTGCCACCGAGACCGGTGTAGACGTTGATGCTGCCGACGAGGGAGCTGGCGAGCTTCCACTGGTCGAAGAACAGGAATTGCTTGCCTTCGCTCTCGAGCGTGACCGAGTCCTCGTACTTCTTGCCACCGAGTTCGTACGTGACCTGCACGCGTGCCTCGCCGTTGCGGTTGTAGACCCGGCCGACCTCGGGGTTCTTGATGCGCTCGTCGGCGCCCTTGAGGACCTCGTTGGTGAGCAGTGCGGTCGGCTTGACGGGTTCGGGGGCTGCCGCTTCGGCGTCGGGATCGGCCGACGCGGAGGGGTCCGGCGTGGCTTCGGGCTCTGCAGACTCGTCGTCGGTGCTGCCGACGATCGACGGGTCCGGCGCGACGAGGCTCGTCGCGAGCTTCGCGTCTCCGGCGGCGATGGCCTTGAGGTATTCCTCGACCTTCGCCTGCGGGCCGAACGCCGTGGTGTTCAGCACACCGATGGTGATGGCGGCTGCAGCGATGAGCACGAGTGCGCCACCGGCGATCGACGACCACAGGATGATCCGCTTCTTCTGCTTCGGGTCCATCGGTTGCTTCGGAGCGCCGGTCGCGTACGGGTTCTGCGCCGTCGCGTACTGGCCGTTGGGCTGCTGGCCCTGCTGGTACGGGTTCTGCGCGCCGGTCTGCTGTCCGGTCTGCTGACCGTAGGGAGCCGGGGGTGCCTGGTTCGGAGTCTGCTGCTGTCCGGACTGGTACGGGTTCTGCTGACCCTGCTGGTACGGATTCGGGGTCTGCTGCTGTCCGGACTGGTACGGGTTCTGCTGACCCTGCTGGTACGGGTTCGGGGTCTGCTGCTGGCCCGCCTGGTACGGGTTCGGCGTCTGCTGCTGTCCGGACTGGTACGGGTTGGGCTGCTCCTGACCCTGCTGGTACGAGGGCTGCTGGTCGCCCTGGGACGGCTGGTGCTGCTGCTCGCCCGGGTTCGGCGGGCCTGGTTGCTGTGGTGTGGTGTCGTCGTTGCTCATGGGCGGGTTCCCCTCGTTTCGGACCATGAAGGTGCCCGCCAATCCTATAGTTGTTGTGTATCTCCTGAGAGTGATTGTGCAGGCTGAGCATGGGGAGTGGTGCCCATGTCCGGCGTGAGTGGGAGGAGCCGGGTACCGACGGCGTGCGCCAACGGTGCCGCCAGCGTCCCGCGGTCGACGACGACCACCGCATCGAGTCCCTGCCAGTGGGCCGTCTGGCCGAGGAGCTCCGCCAGGCGTCCCGCGATCGCGTCATCGTCGACGGGACGAAGCCCCCTGACGACGGCATCCTGGTGTCCACGCTCGAACCAGGCGGACTGGACCCGCAGGACCCCGGCCTGACGGTCGCTCTTCAGGTCGACGCGCGCGACGATCTCGCCGTCGATGAGGACCGGGAGCACGTAGTAGCCGTAGACCCGCTTGGGCTCCGGCGTGTAGATCTCGATCCGGTAGTGGAGCCCGAACATGCGGAGGGCACGCTCGCGGAACCAGACGACCGGGTCGAACGGGCTGAGCAGCGCGGCCCCCTCGATCCGCCGCGGCCGACGGGCGTCGCGGTGCAACCATGCCTCCTGCGGCCCGCCGCGTCGCTCCCAGCCGGCCACGGTCACGGGTTCGAGGACACCGGCGTCCACGAGCTCGTCGACCGCCCGGCGGACCGCGGTCTGCGGCTTGATCCGGAAGTAGTCCGCGAGGTCGGCGACGGTCGCGACGCCGTGGGCTGCGGCGGCCTGCTCGACGAGCGCACGGATCGCATCGGCCCGGTCGATGTCGAGGTCGAGGAGGTGCTGCGGGAGCACCTGCTCGGCCAATGCGTACCGGCGTTCGAACCGGTCGCGACCGGCCGTGACCACTTCGCCGTAGAGGAACAGGACCTCCAACGCCCGCTTCACATCGGACCATCCCCACCAGGGTCCACGTCGGACGTTCGCGTCGTGTTCGATCTCACTCGCCTTCAGTGGCCCCTCGACGCGGAGGAGTGCTCGCACCCAGTCCAACATCTCCGTGTTCTGGCTCGCCCAGGTGGTCTCGTCGCCGGCATGCTTCGCGCGGTGCGCGTCCATCCGCCACCGGAACAGCGGCCACGAGTCGCGGGGGATGAAGGCCGCCTCATGCGCCCAGTACTCGAGGTAGGGCGCGTCGGCTCCGAGCGTCAAGCGATCGAGCAGTGTCTTGTCGTACCCGCCGAGCCTCGCGAACAGCGGCAGGTAGTGACTGCGCTCGAACACGTTGACAGAGTCGATCTGCAGGAGCCCCAGCCGGTCGATCGTCGAGCGCAGGGTGCGGGTACCCGCCGGGGTCGTGCGCTGCGGGGCGCCGAGTCCCTGCGCACCGAGTGCGATCCGTCGGGCGAGGGCGGGGGAGAGGGAAGCGGACACGGCCCGACGCTAGCACCGGCGTCGGACACCCGCCGTGCACTGCGGAGGCGCCGCCGCCCACCGGTGTCCGCATGCGCTCACCGGCATGTGCCAGCCCTACACTTGAGCAATGGCGGACGACACTCCGAAGACCTGGTGGGGACGCTTCCTCCCCGAAGCGGCCTCGCCCGTGCGCGAACCGGACCTGAGCGGATCGAGCAGCGTCCCGCGCGGCATGCGCGTGGCCGCAGCGTGGTCCTGGCGGATCCTGCTGGTGGCCGCGGTCGTCGCGCTGCTCGTCTTCCTCGTCGTGCAGCTCCGCCTCATCGTCATCCCGCTCCTCATCGCCGTCCTCGTCTCCGCGCTGCTGAAGCCTCTCGTCGACGTCCTGGTGCGTCACCGCTGGCCGAAGGGCCTCGCCATCGCACTCGCGATGGTCGGCACGCTCTCCGTGGTGAGCGGACTGATCTTCCTCGCCATCTCGCAGATCACCTCGCAGTTCGCCTCCGTGCAGGCCCGCACCATGACCGCCTACGGCGATTTCAAGGCCTTCCTGCTCGCCAGCCCGTTGCACGTGACCGAGACGCAGCTCAACGACTTCATCGCCCAGGCGTTCGACTCGCTCCAGCAGGACAGCCAGGTCCTGCTCTCAGGCGCCCTGTCGATCGGTTCGACGCTCGGCCATGTCGCGACGGGCGTCTTCCTGACGCTCTTCTGTCTGCTGTTCATGCTCATCGACGGTCGGACGATCTGGCGTTGGACGGTGCGCGTCTTCCCGCAGCGGGCACGCCCCGCCGTCGACAGCGCCGGTCGCGCAGGATGGCGGACGCTCGGCAACTACGTCCGCACGCAGATCCTCGTGGCCTCGATCGATGCGGTCGGTATCGGACTCGGCGCGTTCTTCCTCGGCGTCCCGCTCGCGATCCCGGTCGCCGTGCTCGTGTTCCTCGGCTCGTTCGTGCCGATCGTCGGTGCCGTCGTGACCGGAGCCGTGGCCGTCTTCCTCGCGCTCGTCTACAACGGTCCGGTCATCGCGCTGCTCATGCTCGGTGTCGTGCTCCTCGTCCAGCAGCTCGAGGGGCATGTCCTGCAGCCGCTCATCATGGGTACGGCCGTCAAGGTGCACCCTCTCGCCGTCGTCCTCGCCGTCGCGGGCGGCACGCTCGTCGCCGGCATCCCCGGCGCCCTGTTCGCGGTGCCCGTGGTGGCCGTGATCAACGTGATGGTCCACACCATCGCCAGCGGCACGTGGCGGACCGGCGGCAGTGCGCCGCCGGAACCGGGTACCGACGGCGCCATCTGGCAGACCGTCCCGAGCCCCAGGCGAATCCGTCCGGGCTCCCGCTCGTCCCACGAGCCGCAGGATCGCCCAGGCGATCAGGAGCCCCAGCACCCCAGCGAAGACCTCCGAGAGACCTCGTCCCCAGAAAGTCCAGGACCCCGCACACCATGACCGATACAACGACCACCACACCCGTGTTCCCCGGCCCGTCGCTCGCCGCGTTCGAGCGAGCCAGGGACACCCTCGTCGGCACCGTCCAGCGCACGCCGATGGAGAGTTCCCGCTACCTCGCCGACGTCCTCGGCGTGCCCGTGCATCTCAAGTGCGAGAACCTCCAGCGCACCGGCTCCTACAAGATCCGCGGCGCGTACAACCGCATGTCGAGCCTCACCCCCGAGGAGCGGGCGCGCGGCGTCGTCGCCGCCTCGGCGGGCAACCACGCGCAGGGCGTCGCCTTCGCCGCCCGCGAGCTCGGCATCACCGCGACCATCTTCATGCCCGTCGGCGTCCCGCTCCCGAAGCTCGCCGCCACGCGCGACTACGGTGCGCACGTCATCCTGCGCGGCCACACGGTGGCGGAACCGCTGATCGCCGCCGCCGAGTTCGCCGCGGAGACCGGTGCCATCCTCATCCCGCCGTTCGACCACCCGGACGTCATCACCGGGCAGGGCACGCTCGGTCTCGAGATCCTCGAGGAGGTCCCCGACGTCGAGACGGTCATCGTGCCGATCGGCGGCGGCGGGCTCATCTCGGGTGTCGCGGGGGTCATGAAGCAGCGCGCGGCCCTCGAAGGACGCACCATCCGGGTGATCGGCGTCCAGGCGGCGAACGCGGCCGCGTACCCGGTGTCGCTGGAAGCCGGAACCCCGACGACCATCGCCGTGCAGCCGACCATCGCCGACGGCATCGCCGTGGCCCGTCCCGGTGAGCTCAACTTCGAGATGATCAGCGCGCTCGTCGACGAGGTCGTCACCGTCAGCGAGGACGACCTCGCCCGGGCCATCGTGGTCCTCCTCGAGCGCGCCAAGCTCGTCGTCGAACCTGCCGGAGCCGCCGGTGTCGCGGCGATCCTGGCCGGGAAGATCGAGCCGACCGGCACGACGGTCACCATCCTCTCCGGCGGCAACATCGACCCCCTCCTGCTGCAGCGGGTCGTAAGTCACGGACTCGCGGCCTCTGACCGCTACCTGACCCTGCGCATCCCACTGCCCGACCGGCCGGGCCAGCTCGCACGGACGGCGGAGCTCGTCGCGCAGGCCAATGCGAACGTCATCGAGGTGCTGCACACCCGACACGGACACGGCCTGCAGATCAGCGACGTCGAACTCGAGCTCAGCATCGAGACGCGCGGTCCCGACCACCGCGACCTCGTCGTGCAGACGCTCCGCGAGGCGGGGTACGACCCGCAGATCGTCGACGACTGATCCGACTGCCGGAACGCAGCAGGGCCCCGCCGTGTCGGCGGGGCCCTGCTGCGTCTGGTCGGTCGCGAACGACGCGACGTGCCGGATCAGGAACCGGTGTAGGTCTCCACCGCGCTGATCGACACGGTGATCTCCTTGCCGTTCGGCGCCTCGTAGGTGGTCTTGTCACCGATCTTCAGACCGAGGATGGCGGCACCGAGCGGGCTGCCTTCGCTGTAGACGTCGAGGTCGGTGTTGCCCGCGATCTCGCGGCTGCCGAGCAGGAAGCGCTCCTCGCCGCCCGCGACGACCGCCGTGATGACGGTGCCGGACTCCACGACACCGGTGGACTGCGGTGCCTCGCTCACCTTGGCGTCGCGCAACATCTGCGTGAGCGTCCGGATGCGGGCCTCCTGCTTGCCCTGCTCGTCCTTCGCGGCGTGGTAGCCGCCGTTCTCCTTGAGGTCGCCCTCTTCGCGAGCCGCTTCGATGCGCTTGGCGATCTCCTCGCGGCCCGTCGTGCTGAGGTGTTCGAGTTCCGCCTGCAGCCGGTCGAAGGCCTGCTGGGTGAGGAACGTCTCCTGGATCTGCTCGGACACGATGGAACTCCTTTGCATGGTGGGTCCGCACACGACGGCCGAAACGCCCGTCATATGCCAGACGCCCCGGCGGAATGCCGGGGCGTATGAAGTACTGGCTTCGAGTATCGCACGATCGGCGCGGGAGTGTGGCTCGCGCGCCGACGCCCTCGAGGGTCAGGAGCGGTGCTCGACCACCCAGCAGGTGTCGACGACGCCGGTGTTGCTGAGCTCCGTGGTGCGGACGCTCTCCGTGAAGGTGCGGGTGCGCTGCTCGGACGGCGGCAGCTCGACGACCTTCCATCCGACGACCGCGAACTGCTCGTTGAGCGCCTGGACCGAGCAGGCCATGGGGGTGTCCTGCGGACCGGTGACCTCGAAGGACACGCTGACCATCGTGTCATCGACGATCTCGTGCGCCGTGTTGCGCGACTCGATGCTCGGCCGACTGCCGTCGAGACCGGCCCACACGACCCAGGCGACGAAGACGACGGCGAACGCTGCGGCGGCCAGCCAGATCAGGCGGCGGTCGCGGGCACGGTTGCCAGGGGTGCGTCCGTAGCGCGCCGCGATGGCGTCCTGAGGGCCGGCATCCTGCAGGGGAGAGGTCACGTCACGGGCTCCGGTTCGAACGGTTAAGCTGGACCAGGAGTGCGAGACGCCTCGAGGTCGACACCTCAAGCGTATTGCCTCTTCCTGGATGCGGAGTCCCGACCGCGTCGTCACGTCACGAGTCGCGAAGCGGTCCCCTCGCGCAGACCAGCCGGAAGGCGGAGCACCATGACCATGAGACTGCTCGCCGTGCACGCGCACCCCGACGACGAGTCGAGCAAGGGGGCGGCGACCCTCGCGCACTACCGGAGCCTCGGCGCCGAGGTCATGGTCGTCAGCTGCACGGGTGGCGAACGCGGCGACCTCCAGAACCCCGCACTCGCCGACGTCGCGATGATCGAGCGCGACCTCCCCGGATACCGTCGCCTCGAGATGGCCGCGGCGCAGGAGATCCTCGACATCGAGCACCGGTGGCTCGGCTATCAGGACAGCGGGATGGCCCGCGATGACGGCACGGTCCCACCCGCGAGCTTCGCCGACATCCCCCTCGAGGTCTCGACCGGTGTGCTCGTGCGCATCGTCCGTTCCTTCCGGCCGCAGGTCATCATCACCTACGACGAGAACGGCGGCTACCCGCACCCCGACCACATCCGGTGCCACGAGGTGAGCGTCGCCGCGTTCGAAGCGGCGGCCGATCCCACGCGCTATCCCGAAGCGGGTGAGCCCTGGCGCGTCGACAAGCTGTACTACGACCGCTCGTTCAGCCCCGCCCGGCTCGAGGCCGTGTACGCCTACCTGCTGGAGCACCACCCCGACGACCCGGCGGTCGAGCGACTGGCCGAGATGCGGGAGTGGATGGCCGGCCGGCCCGATCTCGCGACGACGCACGTGCCCGTCGGCGACTTCTTCGAGGCTCGCGACGCCGCGCTCCGGGCGCACGGCAGCCAGGTGCCGCCGGACTCACCGTTCTTCTTCTGGCCCAACGACGTCCTCCGTGCCGCATGGCCGTTCGAGGACTACCAACTGGTCACGTCGCACGTCGCGTCGACCACTCCAGAGTCGGAGCTGTTCGACGGCATCGACACCAGCGAAGGAACCGCATGATGCACCACCTGTTCACCGAGGTCCTGTTGGCGGTCACGCCGTCGCCGTCGCCCTCGCCGGCGTTCGACGAGAACCAGGTGACGCCGGGACCGTGGGGCTTCGTGATCACCTTCGCCATCGCCGGCATCGTCGTCTTCCTCGTCATCGACATGGTGCGTCGCGTGCGCCGGGTCAACTACCGCGCGGAGATCGACGAGCGGCTCCAGGCCGAGGTCGCCGAGCGGGCAGCCGCGGACCGCGCGGGGAGCGACACCGGTGACGCGGCCCCCGCAGGCGTCGAGGACGACCCTCGCCCGCCGTCGGACCGGTCGGCCCGCTGACACCACCACCGCGACGCCTCGCCGCGCGCCGGGCCACGGGTCGTCAGCGGTTGTAGACCGGGGCGATCGCGATCAGCAGGATCCCGGTCCAGTGGCAGAGGAACGCGAGCACCGTGCACAGGTGGAAGAGCTCGTGGAACCCGAATCGCCCCGGCCAGGGGTTCGGGCGCTTCATCGCGTACATGACCGCGCCGACCGTGTAGAACAGGCCACCGGCGGCGACGAGCACCATCGTGACGAAGTTGCCGCGGGCGATGTCGCCGAGGTACGCGACCGCACCCCACCCGAGTGCCAGGTAGAGCGGGACGTACAGCCACCGCGGGGCGTTGATCCAGAACACGCGGAAACCGATGCCGAGGAGCGCGCCGCCCCAGACGAGCACGAGCAGGAGGTTGCCCTGCGCCGGTGGTAGCGCGAGCACGGCGAGCGGTGTGTAGGTGCCGGCGATCAACAGGAAGATGTTGGCGTGGTCGATCCGCTTGAGGAGGAGCTTGACCGAGGGGCGCCAGGAGAACCGGTGGTAGAGCGCCGAGTTCCCGAAGAGCAGCATCGAGGTGAGCACGAACACCGTCGAACTCCACTTCGCGGCCGCACCCTGTGCGAGCACGACGAGGACGATCCCGGCGACGATCGAGATGGGGAAGATCCCGGCGTGCAGCCATCCGCGCCAGGTCGGTTTGACCTCCTCCGGTGCGGCGGCATCGTCGGCGGCGACCTCGAGCAACGGCAGCTTCGGCAGCTCGGGATCTCCACTCGTCATGGGTCCAGGATACGGGGTGGCACGGAACCCGTACTGGGAGCGATGCAGGAAACTGCACTAGCGTTGCAGGGTGATGACGAGGCATTCCGCACCGGTGGACGGCTTCCTGTACGGCGTCTACGCACGGCGCCTCCGGAAGGCGCTCACTCCGCAGACGCTGCCGCACCATGTCGCGATGATCATCGACGGCAACCGGCGGTGGGCCAAGCAGCTCGGGTACGACACCGCGGCGCACGGCCACCGGGCCGGTGCGGCGAAGATGCGTGAGTTCCTGACCTGGTGCGACGATCTCGGCATCGGCGTCGTCACCCTGTACCTGCTGTCGAGCGACAACCTGGTGAACCGCGCGCCGGACGAGCTGGACGACCTCGTCGACATCATCGCCGACCTCGCCGAGGGGCTGTCGCACTACCGTGACTGGCGAGTGAAGCACGTCGGTTCGAGCGACGGTCTCCCGGAGTCGCTGCGCACGGCGTTGACGAGTGCTGAGGAGCGCACGGCCGACCGTGCCGGCATGCACATCAACCTCGCGGTCGGCTACGGCGGTCGCACCGAGATCGTGGACGCGATGCGCGCGATCGTCGCCAAGCACCACCTCGAGGGTCGGAGCCTGGAAGACCTCGCGGCGCTGCTCACCCCCGACCTCATCGGTGAGCACCTCTACACGGGAGGCCAGCCCGACCCCGACCTCGTCATCCGCACCAGCGGCGAACAGCGGATGAGCGACTTCATGCTCTGGCAGAGCGCCCACAGCGAGTTCTACTTCGTCGAGGCGCTCGGGCCCGACCTCCGCGAGGTCGACTTCCTCCGCGCCCTCCGCGACTTCTCCAGGCGGCAGCGGCGGTTCGGCGGATGAGCCGGTCCACGCCCGCCTCGGAGCCGGACGAGCCGGAGACGGCGTCCCGGTTGGAGACCTTCCAAGCAGGATTCGGTGAGGTCGACGGCTATCTCAACTACGGCAGTGTCGGTCCGTTGGCCGCGTCCGTCGTCCTCGAGGCCGCCCGCTGGAACGACGTGCTCGCGAGTGCGACGCCCGGCACGCTCGGCGCGGTCGACGGGCAAGACGAACGGATGCGTACCGCCGTCGGGACGCTCACCGGGTTCCGTGCCGACCAGGTCGTCGCCCAGCCCAACACCTCGCAGGGCCTCATGCACGCGATGTTCGGCCTGAGCGGCACGGTCCTGCTCTCCCGCTTGGAATACCCCACGCTGCCGCTCGCGGCGGAGCGGGCCGCCGAGCACCGGCACGTGCTCAAGCCGAAATGGCTCGAGACGCGACGCGGACACGTGACGGCCGAGAGCGTGCGCGAACAGCTCGACGACACCGTCACCGCCGTGGCCGTGAGCCTCGTCGACTACCGCACCGGATACGTCTGCGACCTCGAAGCCGTCCGCGAGGTGATCGGCGACCGCCTCCTGATCGTCGACGCCATCCAGGGCTTCGGCGTGGTCGACGCCCCCTACGCCGTCGCCGACGTGGTCGCCTCGGGCGGGCAGAAGTGGATGCGCGCAGGCTGGGGCACCGGATTCCTGGCCCTGAGCGACCGCGCCGTCGAGCGGCTCGAGCCGGTGTTCTCGGGCGTGACCGGCACCGACGAGGCCTGGCCGTTCAGCGCGACCCCGGCACCGAGCCGATCCGTGCGCGCATACTCGATCACCAGGCCCGACCCGCTCGCGGCGGCGCGGTTCGCCGCGTCGCTGGAAGACACGGTCGCCGTCGGGACCGCGACGGTGCACGCCGCGATCGCCGAGCTCACGGCCGAGGTGATCGAGCTCGCGGACGAGTTCGGTGTCGCGGTGGTCTCCTCGCGAGACGAGCACGATCGCGCGGGCATCGTCGTCCTGGAGCCGGAGGAGTCCGTCCTCGACACGCTGTGGACCTCGCTCGAGAACCACGGCGTCACCGCGACGATCCGCGCCGGGGCCGTGCGGCTCAGCGTGCACGCCGGTACCAGTCGGCAGACGCTGGACCGACTGCGCGGTGCGCTGCTCTCGTTCGCGACGGCCGCGAGCTACTGAGCCGCCGTCCGACCACCGGCGGTCCAGGAGACGGCCCCCATCTGTTCACCTCCCCGTAACAGGACACGGGGCGTGTCGTCGCATCGATGTCGGTGGCCGGACGTACGTTCATCTCATCGGGCATGGAGCCCGGTCGAGACGGCCACACAAGTTCGGCTCGAAACCCTGCAGGCGGCCGTTTCGCACAGTGATCCGAGCATCAGATGCTCGGGGTGGGAGTGGTTGTGGCCTCGCGAGAAATCCAGAACACGTCAGCCGGCATCGAGACGCGGGATGCGTCGACGAGACCGAGCCGACGACCTGCCGACCACACGGTGAGCGGGGGAGATCAGGCGCAGGCCGAGATCACCTACGTGCTCGACACCTCCGTGCTGCTGTCGGACCCCAAGGCGCTCTTCCGGTTCGCCGAGCACGCCGTCGTCATCCCGGTCGTCGTCATCAGCGAGCTCGAGGGCAAGCGCAACGACCCCGAGATCGGCTACTTCGCACGTCAGGCACTCCGCATCCTCGACGAGCTCCGCATCGAGCACGAACGCCTCGACTTCCCGATCCCGGTCGGTGACGGCGGATCCCTGCGGGTCGAACTCAACCACTCGAGCATGGCCTCGCTGCCGTCCGGTCTCCAGCTCGGCGACAACGACTCGCGCATCCTCGCAGTCGCGCTGAACCTGGCGAACGACGGCCTGACGGTCACGGTGGTGTCCAAGGACCTGCCGCTGCGCGTCAAGGCGGCCTCCATCGGTCTCCAGGCGGAGGAGTACCGGGCGGAACTCGCGGTCGACTCGGGCTGGACGGGCATGTCCGAGATCACCCTCGGCTCCGAGGACATGAGCACGCTGTGGGAGCGCGAGGAGGGGACGACGCCGATCATCGAGGACCTGCCGATCAACACGGGCCTCGTGATCCACTCCGACCGGGGATCCGCACTCGGGCGGGTCACGGGCAAGCGCAGCTACAAGCTCGTCCGTGGCGACCGCGACGTCTTCGGTCTGCACGGACGCTCGGCCGAGCAGCGGCTCGCGATCGACCTCCTGCTCGACCCCGAGATCGGGATCCTCTCGCTGGGAGGTCGAGCCGGGACGGGGAAGTCCGCGCTCGCCCTCTGCGCGGGCCTGGAGGCCGTCCTCGAGCGACAGGCGCACAAGAAGATCATGGTGTTCCGGCCGCTGTACGCGGTCGGCGGCCAGGAGCTCGGGTACCTGCCCGGCGACCAGGGCGAGAAGATGAACCCCTGGGGACAGGCGATCTTCGACACGCTCGGCGCGGTCGTCTCGCAGAACGTGCTCGACGAGGTCGTGGAGCGGGGCATCCTCGAGGTGCTGCCGCTGACGCACATCCGAGGCCGTTCGCTCCACGACGCCTTCGTGATCGTCGATGAGGCGCAGTCGCTCGAACGCAACGTGCTCCTCACGGTCCTCAGCCGGATCGGGCAGAACTCGCGGGTCGTCCTCACGCACGACGTCGCCCAGCGCGACAACCTGCGCGTCGGCCGCCACGACGGCGTCGCCTCGGTGATCGAGACGCTCAAGGGGCACCCGCTGTTCGCGCACGTCACGCTGACGCGCTCGGAGCGGTCGGCCATCGCGGCACTCGTGACCGAGATGCTCGAAGGGAACGAGCTGGCCTAGCGGCCGTCGGCGGAGCGGGCCGGCGAGGCTCGCTCCGCCGCCTCCGGCCGCCTGTGGAGAACGCCGGAGGCCGGCACGATGATCCTCCTATCCTGACGGGATGCCCTCGCGACCGACCTCCACCGGCAGGCGGCTCCGCCCGCGTGTCGCCACCGCGGCGATGGCCGGCTCGACGCTGCTGCTCGTAGCCGTCACCGTTGCCCTGCTCGGCCCCGGCCCGCGTCCGGTCGTCATCGTGCTAGTCTGGCTCGCCTGCATCACGCCGCCGCTCGTGCGTAGCGACGTCGCGGAGCGGCGGCTCCCGAACCGTCTCGTGCTGCCGGCGCTCACCGTCGCGGTGCCGCTCACGGCCATCGATGCCGCAGTGCGTCAGGTGGCCCCGCTCGAACCGCTCCTGATGGGGTCCGCGGTCGGCGCCGTCCTGTACGCATGCGCCCTCTTCGGCGGGCTGGGCATGGGGGACGTGAAGCTCGGCGCGCTGCTCGGCCTCGCGGTCGGCTGCTTCGGGACGTCCGCGGTGCTGCTCTTCGCGGTGGTGTCGGTCTTTTCGGCCGGCCTCGCGGGTGTGGTCGTCGTGCTTCTCGCACGCTCACGTGGTGGCTCCGCTGGCTGGCGCACCCGCATCCCGTTCGGCCCGTTCCTGCTCCTCGGCTGCTGGAGCGCGGTCGCCGCCACGGCATGACCACACGAACGGAGACGGCCCCGGAACCGCGAGGGTTCCGGGGCCGTTCGGTGTTTCGACGAGCGGGTCGACTCAGCCGGGGTGCGTCATCGAGAGGACGTCGAGCGCCGTGTCGAGCTGCTCCTCCGTGATCTCGCCACGTTCGACGAAGCCGAGGTCGACGACGGCCTCGCGGACGGTGAGACCCTTGGCGACGGAGTGCTTGGCGATCTTCGCCGCCGACTCGTAGCCGATGATCTTGTTCAGCGGGGTGACGATCGACGGCGAGGAGCCGGCGAGTGCCGCAGCGCGGTCGAGGTTGGCCTCGAGGCCGTCGACGGTCTTGTCGGCGAGGACCCGGGTCGCGTTCGAGAGGAGACGGATGCTCTCGAGGAGCGCCGTGCCCATGACCGGGATCGCGACGTTGAGCTCGAAGGAGCCCGACGCGCCGGCCCAGGCGATGGTCGCGTCGTTGCCGACGACCCGTGCGCCGACCATCAGGACGGCCTCCGGGATCACGGGGTTCACCTTGCCTGGCATGATCGAGGATCCCGGCTGGAGGTCGGGGATGTGCAGCTCGCCGAGACCGGTGTTCGGGCCGGAGCCCATCCAGCGGAGGTCGTTGCAGATCTTCGTGAGGCTGACCGCGATGACCCGGAGGGCTCCCGAGGTGTCGACGAGTCCGTCGCGTGCGCCCTGGGCCTCGAAGTGGTCCTGCGCCTCGGTGATGGGCAGTTCGGTCTCCTGCGCGAGCAGCTCGATGACGAGCTGGGGGAAGCCCTTCGGCGTGTTGATGCCGGTGCCCGTCGCGGTCCCGCCGAGCGGGACCTCTGCGACCCGGGGGAGTGCCGTACGCACACGCTCGATGCCGAGACGCATCTGGCGCGCGTAGCCACCGAACTCCTGGCCGAGGGTGACCGGCGTGGCGTCCATGAGGTGCGTCCGGCCCGGCTTCACGGCGGTCTTCCACAGCTCGGCCTTGCGTTCCAGCGAGACGGCCAGGTGGTCGAGGGCCGGGATGAGGTCGTCGATGAGGGCGCTCGTGACGGCGATGTGCACGGAGGTCGGGAAGACGTCGTTCGAGGACTGCGAGGCGTTGACGTGGTCGTTGGGGTGCACCGGGCTGCCGAGGCGCGCGCTCGCGAGCGTCGCCAGAACCTCGTTCATGTTCATGTTCGACGAGGTGCCGCTGCCGGTCTGGTAGGTGTCGACCGGGAACTGCGCGTCGTGCGCGCCGGTGATGACCTCGTCGGCCGCTGCGGCGATCGCGTCGGCGACACCCTGGTCGAGGACGCCGAGCTTGGCGTTGGCGAGTGCCGCGGACTTCTTGATCCGGGCCAATGAGGCGATCTGCGCCGACTCGAGCCCGCTGCCCGAGATCGGGAAGTTCTCGACCGCCCGCTGCGTCTGCGCACCGTAGAGGGCGTTCGCGGGGACCCGCACCTCACCCATGGTGTCGTGTTCGATGCGGTACTCGGTTGCTGAGGTGTCTACCACGCTGTTCGTTCTCCTTCGTGCGATTGCGGTGGTGCTGCGCTCGACCGGTCGGTGAGCGGGGTGGAGGTCATTCGGGGACGGTGACGTCGCCGATCACGATGTCGGCGACGGCGGTGCCCTCGAGGAGCTTGTAGTTCGCGCCGATGATGGCGACCGTCCCGGCCGCCACGGCGTCGCTGATGAGCTCGGAGCGCGAGACGACCTCCATGACGGTGCGGCGGAGGTGGCGTCGTCCGACCTCGGAGGTGTCGACGGAGGCGGCGTCGATCGGTGCGGGGCCGGCGACAGCGCTCACGGCTGGGACGATCTGCTGGATCAGCTGGTCGATGTACGGGGGGAGCGGGGTGGCGTCCTCGATCTGCGAGTCGATGGCCGCGCGGACGGCGCCGCACTCGTCGTGCGCGAGCACGAGGATGAGCGGGACCTGCAGGACACCGACGGCGTACTCCAGGGTGCCGAGCACCGAGTCGGAGACGATCTGACCGGCGTTGCGGACGACGAAGAGGTCGCCGAGCCCTTTGTCGAAGATGATCTCGGCCGCGAGGCGGGAGTCGGAGCAGCCGAAGATGACCGCCTCCGGGGCCTGGGAGTGCGCGAGCGTGGCGCGGCGTTCGACGTCCTGGCGGGGGTGGGCGGGCTGACCGGCGACGAACCGCGCGTTACCGCGCTGCATCTCGCGCCAGACGGCACCGGGGCGCTTCTGGGTCATTCTGAGTCCGTTTCTGCAGGGGCGCCCGACGGCGCGTCGAGGTTGGCGGTGACCCCGGTGCGCACGGAGCGTGCGACATCGAGGACGTACTCGGGCTTCGCCGTGCCGAACACGGCGATCGTGCTCCGACCGGCGACGGTCGACAGGGCGTACGCGACGTTGCCGTCGTCGGAGCCGCTGCCGTTCGCGTATTCGACCCACTCGACGCCGTCGATCGTGACGGTTCCGGTGGGGCGGGCTTCGTCGAGCTCGGCGAGGAGCCAGGTGTCGTTGGCGTCGACGCCTTGCACGAGGCCGACGAACTCGTCGTCGGGGGAGATGAGTCCGACGTTCCAGGAGCGGATGTCGGGTGTGCCGGCGACCGGTGACGCTGCGGTGCGGACGTCGGCGTAGTTGCTGCCCCAGTCGTCGCCGAGCTCGGGGGTGAGGAGCGGGACGGGGAGGTCGGGCTGCGCCTGGCCGGCGAGCTGCGCGTAGTCGACGGTCGGGCGCTCCGGGGCTTCACCTCGGGGCACGGCGAGCACGATCACGACCACGAGGCCGACCGTGGCCAGGAGCGACAGGACGAGATTGTTGACGGTCTTGCGCGAGCGGTACAGGCGGGAGTTCTCCGCCTTGCGGTCGGCGGTCTCCTGCGGCGTCTCGGGGCGGCCGAGCTCGGCAACGACGCGCGGCGGCTTGGTGTCCTTCACCGCGATGCGTCCGGAGTGCCGGATCCGAGCTGGGCGGCGCGTGCCGCGTCCAGCCGTGCCTTCGCGCCGATCAGCCACTCCTCGCAGCGCTGGGCGAGCTGTTCGCCGCGCTCCCAGAGGCGGAGGGAGTCCTCGAGCGACGCCGAGCCCTGCTCCAGCTCGGACACGACACGCACGAGCTCGTCGCGTGCCTGCTCATAGCTGAGCTCCTGGACATCGGAGGGGGTTGGCATGCTTCTATCCTATTCGTCGTCGGTCCGGGCGGCAGCCGTGGCCGGGCCGGTACTGGAGGCGCCGATCGCGCCGGAGGCGAGGGTGACCAGGAGCTCCGTCCCGGCGGGCGCGTCGCCCTCGGCACGGATGACCGCGCCACCCGGGACGCCGGCCTCCGGGTCCGCTCGTTGGACGATGGCGTAGCCGCGGTCGAGCGTGCGCTGCGGCGACAGGGCGCGGAGGTGTGCGCGGAGTTCCGTCACCTCGCGCTGGGAGCGCTCGACGGCGCGGTCGATGAGCTCGGCACCCCTGGCGACCGTTCGGGTCAGCTCGTCCGCCCGTGAGTCGACGATCCAGGACGGGTCGGCGAGCGCGGGTCGGGTGCGGAGCGTCGCGAGTCGGTCGATCTCGTGACCCAGCAACGAGGTCACCCGGGAGGACAACCTGACGCGGGCCTGCTGCACCCGTGCGAACTCCTCCGCGACGTCGGGGACGACCCGCTTGGCGGCATCGGTCGGTGTGGAGGCACGGAGGTCGGCGACGTCGTCGAGCAACGGGCGGTCCGCCTCGTGGCCGATGGCGCTCACAAGGGGTGTGGTGCAGGCGGCCGCGGCACGGACCACGCGTTCGTCGCTGAACCCGAGGAGGTTCTGGAAGTCGCCACCGCCGCGCGCGACGATGATGACGTCGACCTCGGGGTCGGCGTCGAGCGTCTGCAGAGCGCTCACGACGTCGCCGGGGGTGCGGTCGCCCTGGACGGCGGCGTGGACGACGCGGAACCGGACCGAGGGCCAGCGCAGTTCCGCGTTGCGCAGGACGTCCTTCTCGGCGTCGGAGTCCTTGCCGGTGACCAGCCCGATGCACTGCGGGAGGAACGGGAGCGGCCGTTTGCGCGACGCGTCGAAGAGCCCCTCCTCGGCGAGCTGCCGACGGAGTCGCTCGAGTCGCTCGAGGAGGTCGCCGATGCCGACGTGCTTCATCGCCATGACCTGCATGGTGAGTGTGCCGCCCTTGAGCCAGTAGTTCGGCTTGACCAACGCGACCACGTGGTCGCCCTGTTTGAGGTCGGCGGGGATCTTCGCGCGGACGGACGACCAGATGGTGAACCCGACCGTCGCATCGATCTCGAGGTCTTTGAGCTTGCCGTAGACGTTGCCGCCCGAGGCGCCCCACTGCGTGATCTCGCCCTCGACCCAGACCGTGCCGAGGCGGTCGATGTAGTCGCGGAGCTTCGTGCCGAGGAGCGCGACCGGCCAGGGGGCTTCCATGGTGGCCGGTGCATCGCTCATCCCTCAAGCCTAGCCGCGAGCACCGACGGCGCGGCGGTCGCGGACCACCCGGCCGTTCACGGCCGACTCCCGAGCGCTGCCGCGTAGAATCCACACGTGACCGATCTCCGCGACGCCCCAGCCATCGGCCTCGGCATGCCGAGGCTCCGACGTATCGCCGGACGTCTCGCAGACCTCCCCGTCGCCGGGGAGAAGCGCGTCCTGCTGGCAGCCCCGCGCGGTTACTGCGCCGGCGTGGACCGCGCGGTCGTCGCCGTCGAGAAGGCGCTCGAGCACTACGGCGCGCCGGTGTACGTCCGGAAGCAGATCGTCCACAACGTGCACGTCGTCGATCAGCTCGAGGCCCAGGGCGCCGTGTTCGTGGAAGAGGTCGACGAGGTGCCGTCCGGCGCGCACATCGTCTTCAGTGCGCATGGCGTCTCGCCAGCCGTGGTCGATGCCGCCGCCGACCGCGGGCTGCTCGCGATCGACGCCACCTGCCCGCTCGTCACGAAGGTCCACCGCGAGGCCGTGCGCTTCGCCCGCGACGACTACGAGATCCTGCTCATCGGACACGAGGGGCACGAGGAGGTCGAGGGCACGGCCGGTGAGGCGCCCGACCACGTCACGCTCGTGACGAGCCCGGAAGCCGTCGACGACCTCGTCGTCGCCGACCCCGACAAGGTCGTGTGGCTCTCGCAGACCACGCTGTCGGTGGACGAGACCATGGAGACGGTCCGCCGCCTGCGCGAGCGGTTCCCGAAGCTCCAGGATCCGCCGAGCGACGACATCTGCTACGCGACCCAGAACCGTCAGGTGGCCATCAAGAAAGTAGCCCAGGACGCCGACCTCGTAATCGTGGTCGGGTCGGCGAACTCCTCGAACTCGGTGCGCCTCGTGGAGGTCGCCCTCGAATACGGCGCGAAGGCCGCCTACCGCGTCGACTACGCACACGAGATCCAGCAGGCCTGGCTCGACGGCGTCGTCACGGTCGGTGTCACCAGCGGCGCCTCCGTGCCGGAGGTCCTCGTCGACGAGGTCCTGGAAGAACTCTCCGGAGCCGGCTACGGCGCGGTGCAGGAAGTCAAGACGGCCGAGGAGGACCTCATGTTCTCCCTGCCGAAGGAGCTGCGCAAAGACCTTGCCGGCACGACCGATCCGCGCGCCCTGGGAGGGCGTCGACCATGAGCGAATCCCGCCCCCGTCCGCAGTTCGGTGAGTACGCGTCCCCCGAGGAGCAGCGTGCCCGGATCGCCGAGCCCATCGACGAGCAGCGGGCGGAGGAGCTCGGCATCGCGCCGGTCGTCCCCGTCGAACGGCAGCCACGGCAGCAGCAGGAGCCGACCCTCCGCGAGCAGACGCGCGAGCAGGCGCATGAGCCTGGGGTGATGCAGCCGGGCGCTCCGACCGTGGCCGCTAGACGACCTGTCGCCGGAGACCGGATCGCGACGTCGATCCTGCTCGGACTCGGCCTCGTCGGCCTGATCGTGACCATGCCGGGCCTGCTCGACCTCCCGGGCCTGATCCGCCCCGCACTCGTGCAGATGGGTGTCTCGGGGTACTCCTCGGACGGTCTCGCGAGCGCCATGGGCATCCTGGCGCTCGGTCTCCAGATCGCCCTGTGGGTGGGCGCCATCATCCTGTCGAGCCGGTCGCTCCGCGCGGGTCGATTGACCTTCTGGATCCCGCTCGTCGCCGGTGTCGCGGCGAACCTGGTCGTGGTGATCTGTCTCGCCGTGGCCATGGGCGCCGACCCGGCGTTCATGGAGTACGTCCGCTCGCAGCAGCCGTAGTCATCCACACACGAAGAACGGGCCCGGCAGCGATGCCGGGCCCGTTCTGTTCGTGCAGGTGACTAGGAGGTGCTGGTGCCGTACGAGCCGAGCTGCTTCGTCGACTCCACGACGCGAGCGGCCATCGCCGACTCGGCGACCTTGCCCCAGGCACGGGGGTCGTAGAGCTTCTTGTTGCCGACCTCGCCGTCGAGCTTCAGCACGCCCTCGTAGTTCGAGAGCATGTAGCCGGCGATCGAGCGGGTGAACGCGTACTGCGTGTCGGTGTCGATGTTCATCTTGACGACACCGTTCGCGACGGCCTCGGCGATCTCGGCGTCGGTGGAACCCGACCCACCGTGGAACACGAGGTCGAGCGGCTTGGGGCCGTGGCCGTACTTGGCGGTGAGGCCGTCCTGGATGGTCTTCAGCAGCTCGGGCTGGAGCTTGACGTTGCCGGGCTTGTAGACGCCGTGCACGTTACCGAAGGTGAGGGCGGCCATGTAGCGCCCCTGCTCGCCGAGGCCGAGCGCCTCGACGGTCGCGATGGCGTCGTCGAGGGTGGTGTACAGGTGCTCGTTGATGTCGTGGCTGACGCCGTCCTCTTCGCCGCCGACGACGCCGATCTCGACCTCGAGGATGGCGTTGATGGCCTTGGTGCGCTTCAGCATCTCGGTCGCGATCTCGAGGTTCTCCGTGAGCGGGACCGCCGAGCCGTCCCACATGTGGGACTGGAAGATCGGGTTGCGACCGGCCTTGACCTCTTCTTCGGAGGCGGCGATGAGCGGCATGACGAAGCCGTCGAGCGCGTCCTTCGGGCAGTGGTCGGTGTGGAGCGCGACGGTGACGGGGTAGTTCTTGGCGACCTCGGTGGCGAACTTCGCGAAGGCGATCGCGCCGGCGGCGCGGTTCTTCACGGTGTGGCCGGCGAAGTAGTCGGCGCCGCCCGTGGTGACCTGGATGATGCCGTCGGAACCGGCCTCGGTGAGGCCCTGGAGGACGGAGTTGATGGTCTGGCTGCTCGAGACGTTGAACGCCGGGTACGCGAACCCGTTCGACTTCGCCTTGTCGAGCATCGCTGCGTACTGTTCCGGGGTGGCGACGGGCATGTCTTCTCCTTGCGTGGGGACGATTCGCCTTGAAGTCTAGTGACTCGGGCTCCGAGGCATACGGCACGATGGGGACATGATCGAGCGCACTCCGGACACCGACCTCCTCGACGGCTTCCTCGACGCCACGCGGGCCGCCGCTGCCGCCGTCGCCGGTCTCGTGGGTGGCGGCGACGGCATGCGCATCGACGGGGTCGCCGTCGACGCGCTCCGCCGGGCGCTCGAATCGCTCCCGGTCGACGGGCGCGTCGTCGTGGGGGAGGGGGAGAAGGACCAGGCGCCCATGCTCTTCGTGGGCGAACGCTTCGGCACGGGTGCGGGGCCGGCGATCGACCTCGCCGTCGACCCCGTGGACGGCACCAAGCTCGCGGCCGCCGGGAAGCCGGACTCCGTCGCCGTGATCGCCATCGCCCCGCGCGGTGCGATGTTCGACATCGGCCCGGCGTACTACCTCGAGAAGCTCGTCGCGGCCGGTGGGGGACGCGAGCTGTCGCTCGGCGACCCGATCGCGGTGACCCTCGACCGGCTCGCCGCGCGTGTGGGGCGGCCGGTCGAGCAGCTCCGGGTCGCGGTCCAGGACCGCCCCCGGAACGCGGCGACGGCCCATGCCGTGACCGCCGCCGGTGCGGAGCTCGTGAGCTTCATGGACGGCGACGTCGCCCTGTCCCTGCGTGCCGCGGCCACCGACGGCGACCTCGATCTGCTCCTCGGCGTGGGCGGGGCCCCGGAGGGCATCCTCACGGCTGCCGCGGTCCGGGCCCTCGGTGGCTGGATGACGGCGCGCTTCGCACCGCAGTCGCCGGAGGAACGGGCGCGGCTTATCGAGGCAGGGACCGATCTCGACCGCGAGGTCCCACTCGACGAACTCTGCCGCGACGACGCCTGGCTGCTGCTCAGTGCTGTCACGTCGACCGCGCTCGCCGCCGGAGCCGAACTCGCCGGAGTCCGGGTCGAAGGGGACGGCGGTGTCATGGTCGAGTCCGTCGTCGTCGGTCCCGGGAGCCCGCTGACGAGGTCACGGAAGCGCCTCGATCGAGACACGCCCACCGGCCTTCCCCGCCCGGTTCGATAGGCTGAAACCCTCATCCACCGAAGCGTCGTGTCCCACGAGGCGAGCGATCCATGGAGGATCCAGTGACCCAGCCTGAAACCGGCTCCCACTATCTGCAGCCCGACCGCAACCTCGCCATGGAGCTCGTGAGAGCGACGGAGGCCGCCGCGATCCGGGCGGCGCCGTTCATCGGGCGAGGCGACAAGAACGCCGCCGACGGTGCGGCGGTCGACGCCATGCGCGCCTTCCTCGGCACCGTCAACTTCGACGGCGTGGTCGTCATCGGCGAGGGCGAGAAGGACGAAGCGCCCATGCTCTTCAACGGCGAGCACGTCGGCAACGGCCGCGGCCCGTCCTGCGACATCGCGGTCGACCCGATCGACGGCACGAGCCTCACCGCCGCCGGCCGGCAGAACGCCCTCTCCGTCATCGCCGTGTCCGACCGTGGCAGCATGTTCGACCCGTCCGCGGTGTTCTACATGGACAAGATCGTCACCGGCGCCGACGGCATCGGTGTCGTCGACATCAGCCAGTCCATCGGCGACAACATCCGCGAGCTCGCGAAGGCCAAGGGCAAGCAGCCCGAGGACATCCGCGTCGCCGTCCTCGACCGACCGCGCCACGCGCAGCTCATCGAGGAGATCCGCGCGGCCGGTGCCGGGACGCGGCTGCTGCTCGACGGCGACGTCGCGGGTGGCATCAACGCCGCGCGCTACGACTCACGGATCGACATGTGCGTCGGCATCGGCGGCACGCCCGAGGGCATCATCACCGCGTGTGCCGTCAAGGCGCTCGGTGGCCTCATCCAGGGCAAGCTCATGCCGAAGGACGACGCCGAACGCGAGCGTGCGCTCGCGGCCGGTCACGACCTCGACCGTGTCCTCGGCGCGAACGACCTCGTCCGCGGCGACAACACGTACTTCGTCGCGACGGGCGTCACCCACGGTGAACTCGTCGACGGCGTGCAGCGCAAGGGTCCGATCATCCGCACCGAGAGCCTCGTGCTGCGGTCGCGTTCCGGCACCATCCGTCGTGTCGAGGCAGACCACCTCGCTGCGAAGTGGCTGTAGCCGCTCCTCCAGTAGCGCGAAGCGCCCGGTTCCACCTCGCGGTGGGCCGGGCGCTTCGTCGTGCGGTGTTCGTGCCGGTCAGCCCTGGAGCCGGTGCGCGAGCCGGGCCTCGAGCTCGCTCGGCTCGGCATCGGACGGCTCCGGCGAGGGCTGCGCCTCCGGTGCGGTGAGGCGCTTCGGTGAGGCGTCGCTCTGGCTCACCTGACCGATGACCGTCGCCTCGTCGAGGGCGTCGAGCTTGCGCGCCGTGACGAGCACGCGGGTCTCGAACGACGAGGCGAACTGGTTGTAGTTGGTGACCGTGCTCTCGATGGACCGGCGCAGGCGGTCGGCGTGGTCCGACAGCGTCGAGAGCCGCTGGTAGAGCTCCTTGCCGAGGTCGAACAGTCGCTTCGCGTCCTCGGTGAGGACGTCCTGCTGCCAGGTGAACGCGACTGTCTTGAGGACGGCCCACAGGTTGACGGGGGAGGCGAGGGCGACCCGTTTGCCGAAGGCGTAGTCGAGCAGGCTCGCGTCGGCCTCGAGCGCTGCGGCGAGGAGCGACTCGCTCGGGATGAAGCAGATGACGAACTCCGGGCTCGACTCGAGGCCGCGCCAGTATCCCTTCGCCGCGAGGGCGTCGACGTGCGACCGCACGGCCTTCACGTGCTGCGCGAGGAGGGCGGTGCGTCGCGCGGCCTCCTCGCCCGTCGCGGTGACGGGGATGGTGCTGGCTTCGAGGTACTGCGCGAACGGCACCTTCGCGTCGACCGCGATCGACTTGCCGCCGGGGAGTCGCACGACCATGTCGGGTCGGCCGACGCCGTTGTCGGAGGTGATGCTCGACTGCAGGTCGAAGTCGACGCGCTGCGTGAGGCCCGCGGCTTCGACGACGTTGCGGAGCTGGGTCTCACCCCAGACGCCGCGGGTCGCGTTGTTCCGGAGCGCCGAGGCGAGCGACTCCGTCGTGGACCGCAGGCGTTCCTCGGACTCCGAAGCCGTCTTCAGTTGTTGTGCGAGCTCGCCGTGCTGTCGGCTGCGCTGCTGCTCGAGTTCCGCGACCTTCGCCTGCATGTGTTCGAGGCTGTGCTGCACGGGCGCGAGGGCCTGCAGGACCTGGCTCTCCTCGTGTTCCTGGCGCGATCGTCGTTCGGCGTCGGCGCGGTGGCGTTCGGCGAGCTCGCGGTACTGCTCGCGCTGGGCGTTCAGCTCACGCCCGAGACCGTCGGCTGTGGCGTCGAGGGCGGCGAGTTCGGCGCGCAGTGCGGCGCGGAGTTCCGCCTCCTTCGCGGAGGCGTCGGCGAGGAGCTGCGCCTGTTGGCCACGGAGGTCGGCGAGCTGGGCGGTGTGCCTGGCCTCGAGCAGCGCGGGGTCGATCGATCCCGTGCCGGTGCGCCGCTGCAGCAGGAGGACCGCCACGGCTGCGCCGATGACGAGTCCGATGAGGAGGCCGATCCCGAGGGCGAGTGCGCTGTCCATGCCCTCAGTGTGTCGCGGGCCGCCGACATCGCTCGGAGGCCGCGCGGCGACCGCGGGCTCAGGCGGCGACGGCCGTCCCGATCCGGCCGATCTTCACGCTCGTGAGCTGCGCGAGTTCGGCGATCGAGGAGGCGCCGTGGCGGGCGGCGGCGTGGATGATGATGTGCGCGGAGGCCTCGGCGTCGCCGGTGGCGTCGTGGTGCTGGAAGTCGTCGAACCCGGCGGCGAGAGCGGCCACCGGAAGTCGGTAGGAGTCGAGCTGATACGTCTTGCGTGCGACGTTGAGACTGCACAGGTAGCTGAGGTCGGGGCAGTCGAGGCCGGTGGCTGCGCAGCCACCGCGGATGACGCCCATGTCGAAGCCGGCGTTGTGTGCGACGAGCGCGTCACCCTGGGCGAAGTCGAGGAGGGTGTCGAGCTGGTCCGCCCAACCGGGCGCACCGAGGACGTCGGTCGCGACGATCCCGTGGATGCGCGTGTTCCACTCGAGGAACGCGTCGTGTCCGGCAGGGGGCTGGATGAGCCAGCCCGCGCGGTCGACGACGATGCCGTCTCGGACCCTGACGAGGCCCACGCTGCAGGCGGAGGCGGATGACGAGTTCGCGGTCTCGAAGTCGATGGCGGTGAAATCCAGTGGCACGTCCTCACCCTCGCACCAGCGTCCGACACCGCCCGGGTGGCACGCCGCACGCCGCTCGATCGACCGTGCCGATCCGTGCCCGGAGCGGAGGCGCGACCCACGGGGACGCGCGGCCAAGTACGATAGACCCTCGTGGCTCTTACTCTCGGCATCGTCGGCCTGCCCAACGTCGGCAAGTCCACCCTGTTCAACGCGCTCACGCGCAACAACGTGCTCGCCGCGAACTATCCGTTCGCGACGATCGAGCCGAACGTCGGCGTGGTCGAACTGCCCGACGCCCGGCTCGGCAAGCTCGCGGAGATCTTCGGCAGCGAGCGCATCCTGCCCGCCGCGGTGTCCTTCGTCGACATCGCCGGCATCGTCAAGGGCGCGAGCGAGGGGGAGGGGCTCGGCAACAAGTTCCTCGCGAACATCCGCGAGGCCGACGCCATCGCGCAGGTCGTGCGCGGCTTCGCCGACCCCGACGTCGTGCACGTCGACGGCGACGTGAACCCGGCCTCCGACATGGAGACGATCAACACCGAGCTCATCCTCGCCGACCTCGAGACGCTCGAGAAGGCCGTCACCCGGTTCGAGAAGGAGGTCAAGGGCAAGAAGCTCGACCCCTCCGTCCTCGCGGCGGCGAAGGAGGCGCAGGACGCGCTGAACGCCGGCACCCCGCTCTCGGCGACGAAGATCGACCTCGCGCCCATCAAGGAGCTCGGTCTCCTCACGGCCAAGCCGTTCATCTACGTCTTCAACGTCGACGAGGAGGTCCTCCAGGACCAGGCGAAGCTCGACGAGCTGGCCGCGCTCGTGGCGCCGGCGAAGGCCGTCTTCCTCGATGCGAAGCTCGAGTCGGAGCTCGTCGACCTCGACGAGGACGACGCCCGCGAGATGCTCGAGTCGACCGGCCAGACCGAGTCCGGCCTCGACCAGCTCGCACGCATCGGTTTCGCGACGCTCGGGCTGCAGACCTACCTCACGGCGGGCCCGAAGGAGTCGCGCGCGTGGACGATCCCGCAGGGTGCCAAGGCGCCCCAGGCGGCCGGCGTCATCCACACGGACTTCGAGAAGGGCTTCATCAAGGCCGAGGTCATCTCGTTCGACGACCTCGTCGAGACCGGCTCCGTCGCCGAGGCCCGTTCCAAGGGCAAGGCCCGCATGGAGGGCAAGGACTACGTCATGCAGGACGGCGACGTCGTGGAGTTCCGGTTCAACGTCTAGCTCGTCGAAAGCGCACGTTCCGTCGTCGACAGGCGCTCCAGCCGACGGAATGAGCGTTCTCGGTGGTGGTCACCGCTTCCGCCGCTGTTCCGCGATCCACGTGTGATCGGCAATCGCCGCTGAGACGGCTTCACGATACTGCGGGCCGTCTGCGCTGCGGTACAGATCCCTACTGAAGAACTTCGACTCAGCTCGATAGGGCGCGCTGTTGTGGACACGCGTCGCGAGATCCGACAGGACATCGTGGTCGCCCGCGAGGTAGGCGGTGAGCTCGGTGTCGTTCAGTCGGATGAGCGCGGAATCGTCGATGAGGGCGCTGTAGCTGTATCTCGCGTGGAGGTAGAGCGAACCCTCCTGCTCGACGAGGAACCACATTCCCGGTTCATGGTCGACGTAGCGCACCGTCACCACCACCGTCTGGCGCGAGGGACCAAGCCCGCGAGGGCGGCGACCCCGACGAGGGCGCTGACCGCCCCGAGGAAGCCCAGAGGAATGTCGCGGAGCGGGCCGATGACGAGCAGGGCACCGAGGCCGAGCGCTGCCACGCCGAACCCGGTGCGCCAGCGTCTCCCGGCCTTCGCCGATGGGCGGCGGTCGGGCAGATCGGTGGGGCGCGGGCGCGCGCGGCGGCGTGCGCTCAGCGGCGGTCCGCCGTCGTCTGGCCCGTCGACGGCACGCCCGAACCCGTCGACCCACGGACCGCCACCGACCTCGGGGCAGCGGTCGTGGACGTTCGTATCGCGGGTCGAGGCATCCGCCGGGTGGGCCGGCATGGCTGCGGCGAGATCCACGTCGAACCTGACGGAGCCGTCCGGCAGGAGGGCGTCGTACCCGACGAACCGCAGCGGCCGTCGGCGCCATCTCGACGTGCCACGGAATGCCGTCGCGCGGACGGCGACGGGTCGATCGGGCGATTCGCGCATGGGTCGATGGTGACACATCGGTCACCGCGGTTCAGCTCCCTGATGGTTCCGAAGCCCCTGCCGTCAGCGAGGTGCTGCTCCGGCGGTACGCTCGATGAGGCGCCACCCGAACGGGCGCCTGGGGGAGGCCACGGGTGACGATCGATCTGGCGAGCATGCTGGTGGTGGCGGTGATCGTCTGCGCCGCGTGCGGGATCTTCTACGGACTCGACAGCGCGCGAACCCTCGCCGGGCGCCATCTGGCGGCCTGGATGTCCGGATTCGCCACCACCCTCCTCTCGGCGGTCAGCTATCTCGCCGCCACGCTCAACGGCGACTCGGTGTGGATCGTCGCCGTCGCCAACGCCGCCATGGTCGCCTCGATCGCCGCCCTGTGGGTCGGGTGCCGGCTGTTCAACGGTCGACGCAGCCTCGTGCTGCTCGGCACCCTCTTCGTCGGGGTGACGGCGATCTCCGCCGTCCTCGACCCCACCGACGACCCGGAGTGGGCCGGCACCATCGCCCGGCTCATCTCGCTCATCATGCTGTCGTTGCTCGTCGCGTACGAGGCACGGCGGGGGCGCATGCGGACGGCGCCGGCGTCGCTGGTGCTCGTCGTCGTCATGATCCTGCACGCCGTGTTCACCGCCGTGCGCCTCGCGGTCTACCTCGCGGCGGGTCCTCACTCGGAGATCTTCGAGCGGCTGTTCAGCACGCCCATCGTGACCTACATGAACCTCGTGTTCGTCGTCGCGGTCGCCGTTGGCCTCGTCCTCCTGCGTTCCTGGGAGCGCAAGCAGCGCCTCTCCTCGGAGCGGGTGGGCGTCCGCGCGGTGGGGCGCCGCGCGTTCATCGCCGAGGCGACCCGACTCCGCGACGGGCAACAGTCCGATCGTCGTCTCACGATCCTCGTCGTGGCCATCGACGGCTACGGCGACCTCCGCCGCGCCTACGGGATGGCGACGGCGGGGGAGCTGGAGGCGCTGCTCGCCGCCGCGGTCTTCCGGGAGTTGCCGGCCGGGTCCGTCTGCACCCGCGTGTGGAGCGGGACGATCCTCGTGGCCACGTCGGTCGAACCGGGGCCGACCGGCCTCTCCGGTCTGCACGACCTCGCGGCACCGATCGCCGCCGGCTACCGGGAGGCCGTGACGCAACAGCTCGACGGTTTCGCCGGTGCTGCGAACCTCGGCGTCGTGGTGGATTCGGCCGCGCCGACCCCTGTCGAGACCCTCGTGTCGATCGCACGGACGGCCCGAGCCGACGCGGAGCGGCGAGGCGAATCGGTGCGGGTCGTCGAGTCCGCGTCGGAGACGCAGGACCGCCGACGGCGCGTACCGCTCAGCGACCCTGGCGCTTCTTGTACGGGAGCGGCTCGCCCTTGACCTTGGGCGCGCGACCCTTGCCCTTGTTCGCCTTGGCCTTACCACCCGGCGCGGGAGCCGACTTCGCTGCCGCTGCCGCAGAGGCGTCGAGTTGGCGACGCGCCTCGATGAGGAACGCGTAGCCGGCGTCCGTCAGCTGCGTGGACTCCACGTCACGGGCGAACAGTTCCGCTCCGACGCTCTCCTCGAGCTTCCGGACGTCGGCGACGACGGTGCTCCTCGGCACACCGAGCGCCTTGGCCGCCTTCGCGAAGTGGAGGGTCTCCGCGGAGGCGACGAAGGAGCGCAGCTGCTTGTGGTCCATGCCCTCAGCCTACGGTCACGGCGTCAGGCTGCCGACCAGTGTCGCGTCAGCCACCCAGCTGGTCGCGTCGACGACGTCGCACGATCACCGAGGCGATACCCGCGAGCAGGCCGAGGCCGAGCAGGGAGCCGGCCACGATCGCGAGCGTGGATCCCTGGAACCCGGTGTCGGGGAGCCTCGTGATGTCTCCGGCCGGAACCGCCGGCTGACCGGGGACCTGCGGAGTGCCCGGCGGGACGGCCTCCGTGATGACGATCGTCGATTCGATGGAGTCGTCGGGTGCGGTGCCGTTGCTCGCGGTGATGGTCACCGTATAGGTCCCGGGCGTCGTCGGCGTACCGGTCACGCCACCGGTCACGCTGTCGAGGACGAGTCCCGGGGGCAGGCCACCCGAGGTGACGGTGTACGTCGCGTCGGGGCTGCCGGTCGAGGTGACCGTGCTGTCGTACGTCGTGCCGACGGTGCCGCCGGGGAGCGGAGCGGAGGTGATCTCCGGGCTCGTCGTGACCTCGGAGCCGCTGCCGTCGTCGCAGCCGGTCGGCCGGTTGATGACGGTGTTGATGAGCGTCACGGCGCCGGTGGACGCGAGGAGACGTCCTTCGACGACCGTGCCAGATCCCGTGGAGATGGACGTGTCGGCGAGGACCGTGCCGACGAAGGGAGCGCCGCCGTTCAGCGTGGCCGAGCTGCCGACGCGCCAGAACACGTTGCAGGCGCTCGCGCCGCCGGCGAGGATGATCGACGCACCGGTGGAGGTGTCCAGCCTGCTCGCCGCCTGGAAGACCCAGACCGACTCCGCCGTACCGGTGAGCGTCAGGTTCCCGGACAGGGAGATCACGCCGCCGGAGTAGACGCCTGGGGTGAGGTTCAGGCCGGTGAGGTCGCCGAGGCCCTGCGTGGTCGGGGTGAGACTGGAAGCGACACCCATCGCGGTGAGGAGATCGTTCTTGGCGAGGGCGGCCGGCTCGTTCGTCACGTTCTGAACGCCGTTGACGATGCCCGGCGGGAAGCCCGTCACGGAGCTCTCCGGGCTGAGCCCGAGGTCGCCGTTGATCGTGGTGGCGCCGGTGTTGGTGACGGCCGATGCGGCGAGGACGCCGTAGTCGGCTGCCGTGCCCAGGTTGATCGGGCCGTCGATCGTGGTCGCGGCGTTCGCCGGTCCGGCACCGATGGCCAGGAGCCCGACGGTGACGACTGCCGCTGCGGCGAAGAGCCGTGGGCGAGTGCGACCAAGTTGACGGCTTCGGTCGTGTGGAGAGAGTTCGAGGCGCATGAGGGCCCGTTCCGTGTGGGAGGGGCGCGAAGCCAACGAGAATGGCGACATCAACCGCAACTCTTCTCTGTGTACCACCTTCGGGGGTCGCTAGATCAGCTAGCGCTCCTGACGTAGCCAATCGTTATCTTGATGCGATACGCTACTCCGCCGACTCGTGGCGCGAAATGAACGTTCGGCGAGGCCTCCTCTGAATGAGACGATTGCTGCATGACTGCAACGCTCGTGGCCCAAGGCCTGGCCGGAGGACACGGCCATCGCACCCTGTTCGACGGCCTCGATCTGACGGTGGCGCCGGGCGACGTCATCGGCGTCGTCGGGATGAACGGAGCGGGGAAGTCGACGCTGCTGCAGCTCCTCGGCGGCTCGCTCGAACCGCAGGCCGGCACGATCACGCTGTCGCCCTCAGACGCCTTCGTGGGCGCGCTCCCGCAGGAACACGAGCGCGTCGTCGGCGAGAGCGTCGCCGCCTACATCGCCCGGCGCACCGGCTGTGCTGCGGCGACCGAGGCGATGGACGCGGCCGCCGCCGCGCTCGCCGAACCCCCGCAGGCAGGCACGGACCCCGCGGACGTCTATTCGGCCGCCCTCGACCGCTGGTTGGCGAGCGGGGCGGCCGACCTCGAGGAGCGGATCCCCGCGGTCCTCGCCGACCTCGGGCTGGACCTGGACGCGGATGTCACGACCACGATGATGACCTCACTGTCGGGCGGGCAGGCCGCTCGCGTCGGACTGGCGGCGCTGCTGCTGTCGCGATTCGACATCGTCCTCCTCGACGAACCGACCAACGACCTCGACCTCGACGGTCTGGAGCGGCTCGAACGCTTCGTGCAGGGATTGCGCGGGGGTGTGGTGCTCGTCAGCCACGACCGTGAATTCCTCGCCCGCTGCGTCACCCGCGTCCTCGAACTCGACCTCGCGCAGCAGAGCAACCGTGTCTTCGGGGGCGGATACGAGGCCTACCTCGAGGAGCGCGAGGTCGCCAGGCGGCACGCCCGCGACGCCTACGACGAGTTTGCCGACAAGAAGGCCGACCTCATCGGTCGTGCCCGGGTGCAGCGGGAGTGGTCCAGCCAGGGCGTGCGGAACGCGATGAAGAAGGCACCCGACAACGACAAGATCCGGCGGAAGGCCTCGGCGGAGTCCTCGGAGAAGCAGGCCCAGAAGGTCCGGCAGATGGAGAGCCGCATCGCCCGGCTGGACGAGGTGGAGGAACCGCGCAAGGAGTGGCAGCTGCAGTTCACGATCGGCAGCGCACCGCGCTCGAGCACGGTCGTCGCCACGCTCTCCGAGGCCGTCGTCCGGCAGGGCGACTTCCAGCTCGGCCCCCTGTCCCTCCAGGTGAACGTGGGCGATCGCATCGGCATCACGGGGCCCAACGGCGCCGGCAAGTCCACCCTGCTCGCGACGCTGCTCGGTCGCCGCGAACCCGATGCGGGCAGCGCGAGCCTCGGCTCCAGTGTGCGGATCGGCGAGATCGATCAGGCCCGCTCCTTGCTCGTCGGCTCGGAGCCGCTCGCCGACCGCTTCGAGGCGATCGTGCCCGACCTCAGTCCGGGAGAGGTCAGGACGCTGCTGGCGAAGTTCGGGTTGAAGGCCGACCACGTGAACCGGCCCGTCGACGAGCTGTCGCCGGGGGAGCGCACCCGCGCCGGGCTCGCGGTGCTCCAAGCCACCGGGATCAACCTGCTGGTCTTGGACGAGCCGACGAACCACCTCGACCTCGCGGCCATCGAACAGCTCGAGGAGGCGCTCGAGGGCTACGACGGGACACTCCTGCTCGTCACGCACGACCGCCGCATGCTCGACACCGTCCGGATCGAACGGCGGTGGGTCGTCGAGGCCGGGCAGGTCACCGAGCGCTAGTGGTGATCGTCATCCGGGCCGTCGGTGGAGACCCTCGCCGGACATGAGCGAGGACCCCGCGGCGTTCGCCGGGCGGGGTCCTCGTCGTTCAGGGGGCGCGTCAGTCGCGCAGCTGCTCCTTGTAGTCGTTCTTGGCCTCGGTGGTGTCGCGCTCGGCCTCGGCCTTCTTCACGTCGGCCTCCGCCTGCTTCACCTTGGCGTCGGCCTTGGCCTCGTCCAGCTTGTCGCTGATGCGCTCCTTGGTGTCGTCGACGGCCTCGCCGATCTTCTTGCCTGTCGCCTCAGCAGCGTCCTTGGCGTTGTCCAGGAATCCCATCGTCAACTCCGTCTCTGATCCCGACTGTCGGTCACAATTCAAGCGTCGTGCACCGATGCCTGCGCGGCAACCACTTGTGTTCCGCTGCGTCGGCGGCTAGCGCGTGCGACGGCGCGTTCAGGGTGCTGGGGCGCCACCGTCGGTCGGGGTCGCGTGCGGCAGCCAGTCCTTGAGGATGACCTCCTCGGGGTCGACCAGACGCTCCGTGTGGAGGTCGTACTCCGGGTCACGTTCGGCGAGGAACCGGGTGACGGCGTCAGCGTCCTCATTGTCGTGTCGACGTCGTGCGCGGTCTGCCGCGTCCTGCTCGGTGCTCATGGATCCCACCGTAGCCCAGCCTCCGTCGGTGGGCGCCGCCAGACACCCGGCATCGGACACCCGGCACCGAGCGCGCGGCCGGATCCGTCCGCTCGGTCGTCGTGGGGTTCAGCGCAGGCCCGCGACGGCCTCCACCGAGGCGACGACGGCGCTCGCCGTCCGGTCCAGATCGGCCGCGGTGACGGCGGCGGTCCAACTGAGGCGCACAGCGGTCTGCGCGACCTCCGGAGCGATGCCGATCGCGAGGAGGACCGGCGACGGCTCGTCGCTGCCGGCGGCGCACGCGGAGCCGCTCGAGGAGACGACGCCGCGCCGTTCGAGTTCGAGGAGGACCGCCTCGCCCGAGGTCCCGGGGAACACGAACGACGCGATACCCGGCAGCCGTCGTTCGGGGTGGCCCGTCAACCGAGCGCGCGGGACCTCGTTCAGGACCCTCGCGATGAACTCGTCACGCAATCCACTGACACGGTCGACCGCTTCCACCCGATCACGCTCGGCGAGCTCCAGCGCCGTCGCGAGCCCGACGGCGGCGGCCACCTGTTCGGTCCCGCTCCGGCGCCCGCGTTCCTGCCCCCCACCGTGCAGCAGCGGTTCCAGGGGCAGCGACCCGCGAACGGCGAGCAGTCCGACCCCCTTCGGCGCCCCGAGCTTGTGACCGGCGAGGCTCAGCGCGTCCACGCCGAGGCGGTCGAGTCCGAGGGGAAGCCACCCTGCCGCCTGCACGGCGTCGGTGTGGAACGGGACGCCTGCGGCGCGCGTGACGGCCCCGAGTGCCGACAGGTCCTGGACCGTGCCGATCTCGTTGTTGGCCGCCATCACCGAGACGAGCACCGTGTCCGGCCGGAGTGCCGCGGCGAGTTCGGCCGGGTCGACCAGGCCGGTCCCGTCCACCGGGAGGATGGTCGCCTCGACCCCGTGGAACCGCGTGAGGTATGCGACCGATTCCGCGACCGCCTCGTGCTCGATCGCCGAGGTGACGACATGGCGTCCGCGATCGAGGGCCGCCAGAGTGATGCCCTTGACCGCGAGGTTGTCCGCTTCGGTGCCACCCGAGGTGAACACCACGTCGCCAGGTCGGACGCCCAGCACGGTCGCGACGCGTCGCCGGGCGTCCCGCAACGCCCCGGCCGCCGCCTCGCCGACGGTGTGATGGCTCGACGGGTTGCCGAAGGTGCTCGTCAGGTACGGCCACATCGCCTCGAGCACCTCCGGGCGCACCGGCGTCGTCGCCGCGTTGTCGAGGTAGAGCATCTCAGTCGACCGAGACGTCGAGTCCGAGGTCGAGGGACCGGACACTGTGCGTGAGGGCACCGGAGGAGATGACGTCCACTCCGGTCTCCGCGATGGCCCGCACCGTTGACAGCGTCACGTTCCCGCTCGCCTCGACGATGGCGCGGCCGGCGATCAGCGCGACGCCCTCGCGGAGCTCGTCCACGGTGAAGTTGTCGAGCATGATCGTGTCGACGCCCGCCGCGAGTACCGCCTCGATCTGGTCCAGGCGGTCGACCTCGACCTCGATGGTCGTCGTGTGCGGGAGCTCCTCGCGGGCCCGCAGCAGCGCCTCGGTGACCGTCAGCCCGCGCTCGAGGAGGACCGCCAGGTGGTTGTCCTTGACCATGACCGCGTCGGAGAGCGAATGGCGGTGGTTGTGTCCGCCGCCCGATCGCACCGCATGGCGCTCGAAGACGCGCAGGCCCGGGGTCGTCTTCCGGGTGTCGACGATGCGGGCGCGGGTGTCCGACACGGCGTCGACGTAAGCCGCGGTGATGGTCGCGATGCCGCTCATCCGCTGGACGAAGTTCAGGGCGACGCGCTCGGCGGTCAGGACGGCACGCGCCGGACCCGACACCATGGCGATGGTGTCGCCCGCGGCGAACCGTTCGCCGTCGGCGACGAGGAACGCGACCGTGATGCGTGGGTCGGTCAGTCGGAACGCCGCTTCGAACACGGCCGAGCCGCTGAAGACGCCCGCCTCTCGAGCGGCCAGGGAGGCCGAGGCCGTGGCGTCCTCCGGGATGAGGGTCGCCGCCGTGAGGTCACCCCACGGGGCGTCCTCGACGAGGGCCGCGGTGACGGTGGTGTCGATGAGGTGTGGGGTCAGCATGGTGCGAGCACGGTTCCGTTCACGGATGGGTGGGTGGTGGGCTGGGACGCGGCGCCCGAGGTGGCGAGGACGATCGCGATGGGCGACGCCCGATCGGGATCGACACCGGGATGGTCGTCCCTGGCGTGGGCACCGCGCGACTCGGTGCGGGCGAGGGCAGCGGCGACCACGGCCCGGGCGAGCAGCAGGAGGTTGCGGTCCTCGGCGGCCCCGACCGACCGCGGTGCGGTGACGACGTCGTCGAGTTCGGTCGACCACCGGTCCAGGGTCCGGCGCGCGAGCTCGAGACCACGCGCGTCACGGACCAGCCCGGCATCCCGCCACATCACGGCGTGGAGCGCCGACCGGCTGAAAGGCTCGATAGGATCCGCTCGGAGCCCGGGATCGTCATCGGCCGCACGGGGATCCAGGACGACCCGCTGACCGCCGAGCCTCGGGCGACCGGCGATCGGACCCGGTTCCGCATCGATCGCCGCGACGGCGCGGGCCGCGAAGACGGCACCCTCGAGGAGCGAGTTGGAGGCGAGGCGGTTGGCACCATGGACGCCTGTGCGTGCGACCTCGCCCACGGCGAGGAGCCCGGGCAGGGTTGTCCGGCCGTCGAGGTCCGTGGCGATGCCGCCCATCCAATAATGTGCGGCCGGGGCGACGGCGACCGGTGAGCGCGACCAGTCCACGCCGGAGGCTCGGAGATGCTCGTGGATCCCCGGGAAGCGCGCGGCGAGGCGGTCCGCACCGAGCGCGGTGGCGTCGAGCGTCACCGGCGCGCCACCCTGCGCTGCCATGGTCCGCGCGATCCCACGGGCGACCACGTCGCGGGGCGCCAGCTCGGCGTCGGGGTGGAGCGCCCGCATGAAGCGTTCACCGTTCGCGTCCCGGAGGACGGCCCCCTCGCCGCGGACGGCCTCGGAGACGAGGAAACTGCCGGGTGCGGCGAGTGCGGTCGGGTGGAACTGGACGAATTCCACGTCGGCCAGCACCGCCCCGGCACGGAGTGCTGCAGCGGCGCCGTCGCCGGTCGCCACCGCCGGGTTGGTCGTGAACGGGTAGAGCTGTCCGACACCGCCGGTGGCGAGGATCACCTGGTCGGCGTCGACGGTGAACGCACCGCGCTCGGAGGACCGGAGGTGCACACCGGTGACCGTCCCTGCCGTGACCACCAGGTCGACGAGGACGGTGTGCTCCAGCACGGTGACCCGCCGGGCTGCGAGCGTCTCGACGAGCGCCGTCTCGATCGCCGCGCCGGTCGCATCGCCGCCGGCGTGCAGCACCCGGGGGTAGGAGTGGGCCGCTTCGAGGCCCTTCGCGAAGGCGTCGCCGTCGCGGTCGAACGCCACACCGAAGTCGATGAGCTCGCGGATCCGTTCGGGCCCCTCGGTGCAGAGCACCCGCACGGCCTCTTCGTCGCACAGCCCCGCGCCGGCCAGCAGCGTGTCCCGGACGTGGTCCTCGACGCGGTCGTCGTCGAACATGACCCCGGCGATCCCACCCTGGGCATAGCGCGTATTGCTCTGGCCGAGGACGTCCTTGGTGACGACCACCACGTCGTGCCGTTCGCTCGCGTGGATCGCGGCCACGAGACCGGCGATCCCGCTCCCGACCACGAGCACCGTCGCCATGTCAGCCGGCCTGGGTTCCGGTGGCGACCGGCGGCTTCGCGGCGAGCATGCGCTCGAGCGACAGCCGCGCCGGGACGGCCACGTCGTCGGACACGGTGATGCGGTTGAGCACCTCGCCCGCGACGAGTCCCTCGAGCACCCAGGCCAGGTAGCCGGGGTGGATGCGGTACATCGTCGAGCAGGGGCAGATCACATCGTCGAGGCAGAAGATGGTGTGCTGCGGGTACTGCGCGGCGAGGCGCTGCACCATGTTGATCTCGGTGCCGATCGCGAACGTGGTGCCGTCCGGCGCCGCCGCGATGGCCTTCTGGATGTAGTCCGTCGACCCCGCTTCGTCTGCCGCGTCGACGACCGCCATCGGGCACTCGGGGTGCACGATGACCCGGACGCCGGGGTGCTGCGCCCGGGCGCGGTCGATCTGATCGACGGTGAATCGCTTGTGCACCGAGCAGAAGCCGTGCCACAGGATGACCTCGGCCTGCTCGAGGTCGGTCGCCTCGTTACCGCCGAGCGGGCGGTTCGGGTTCCACATCGGCATGTGCTCGAGTGGCACCCCCAGCTTCTTGGCGGTGTTCCGACCCAGGTGCTGATCCGGGAAGAACAGCACCCGCTGTCCCCGCTCGAAGGCCCACCGCAAGACCGTCTCCGCGTTGCTGGACGTGCAGACGATCCCGCCGTGCCGACCGCAGAAGCCCTTGAGCGCCGCCGAGGAGTTCATGTAGGTGACGGGGATGACCGGTACCCGGCCGTCGGCGTCCGGCTCGGTCCCGTAGAGCGCCTCGAGGGCCTCCCACGCCTCCTCGACCTGGTCGATGTCCGCCATGTCGGCCATCGAGCATCCGGCGGCGAGGTTCGGGAGGATCACGGCCTGCTCAGGACCGGACAGCAGGTCGGCGGTCTCGGCCATGAAGTGCACGCCGCAGAACACGATCGCCTCGGCCTCGGTGCGGGCCTTGGCCGCGTTCGCGAGCTGGAAGGAGTCGCCGATGTAGTCGGCGTGCTGGACCACCTCGTCGCGCTGGTAGAAGTGTCCGAGGATCACGACGCGGTCTCCGAGCGTCTGCTTCGCGGCCACGATGCGGCGGTGGAGCTCATCGTTCGAGGCGTCGCGGTAGGCGGCCGGGAGCTGGCCTTGCCGAGGCGAACCGGTCGGGATGACGTCGCCCATCGACGCTCCAGGGCCGTAGCTCGGCGGTTGCAGGTCGAACACCCAGGGCCCGGCCGCGAGTTCGGGCGCGCAGGTCGCGCCGTCGGACGCACCCTCGGTGATCTGCTGGATGGTGTCGTCGACGGATGCGGTGATGGTCATGCTGGCTCCTCGGACTGCTGACGGGTGGTGGTCGGGGTGGACGTCGTGGGCCTGCGGCTCGTCGACCGGCCGGGCGACGGGGTCTCCGGTCGGTTGACGGGCTGGGTCCACCGGTAGAGCCGCGCCGGGCGGTGGCGCCCACCGGTACGGAGTTCGTCGGTCTGCAGGACGAGACCGGAGGACTCGACCTGGCGTCGGAAGTTCGCGGGGTCGAGTTGCTTCTGCAACACCGCCTCGTGCACCTCCCGGAGTTCGGAGAGGGTGAAGGTCTCCCCGAGGAAGGCGTGCGCGATGTGGCTGTACTCCAGCTTGTTGCGGAGCCGCCACAGGGCGTACTCGACGATGTCGCGGTGGTCGAACGCCAACGGGGGGAGTGCGTCGGCCGGGAACCAGCGGACGTTCTGGCCGAGCCGCGTGCGCTTCGCCTCGTCGGACCCGACGAGCGCCCAGTAGACGATCGAGACGACCCGCTCGGCGGGGGAGCGGTCGAGGTCGCCGAACGCGTAGAGCTGCTCCAAGTACCGCGGACGGAGGGAGGTGGTCGTCTCCAGGGTCGACGAGGCCGCGTCCGCGAGGGATTCCGCGGCACCGAGCGGACCACCCGGCAGCGCCCAGAGGCCGTCGTAGGGCTCACGGATGCGCCGGACGAGCGGGAGCCAGATGCCGGGTGCCGGATCGGTCGCGCCGAACCCGTCGTCGGCCCGGAGCGTGAAGATGACGGTCGAGACCGCGAGGCCGACCTGCGGGTCCGTCTGCTCCACGGGAGTCGTGGATCGCTGCATGGGGTCTCCGGGTTCCGGAGCACGGGCGGCACTTCAGGTAGAAATGACCTGTACTCGATACAGGCTTAGTGTACACCTGACTCGAACAAGGTCCTGCGCCGAGGCGACCACTCGCGATATGCTGGCGGCTCAATCGAACATCGGGCCGCGAACACGATGCGGGAGAGCCGGTACGCCGGCACCGAAGGAGCAAGCCTCCCCGCCAATCTCTCAGGTCCTGTACCGCATCGGACTGGCCACTCTGGAAAGCAGCGCACGTTCGTGGTGCGCTCGCCGACGGTGAAAGCAGTGTCCGCAGCAGCGGCACTCGTGAAGCTCTCAGGCCAATGACAGAGGGGGAGTTCCCAACGGGCACCGTCTGGTGTCCGCAGCGCACCACGCGACCCCGGAGAACTCGTGACCGACCTCGAACGAACCAGCCCGCTCCATGCCGTCCACGAAGCCGCCGGCGCGAGTTTCACGGACTTCGCCGGATGGCAGATGCCCGTACGGTACTCGAGCGATCTCGCCGAGCACCACGCCGTCCGCACCGCCGCCGGCATTTTCGACATCTCCCACATGGCCGAGATCCAGGTCGTGGGCGACGACGCAGCCGACTTCCTCGACCAGGCGCTCGCGGGCAAGCTGTCCGCCATCGACCTGCTCCAGGCCAAGTACTCCCTGCTGCTGAACGAGGCCGGCGGCATCGTCGACGACCTCGTCGTCTACCGCAACGGCGAGCACGAGTACCTCGTCGTCGCGAACGCGGGCAACCACGACGCCGTCGTCGCAGCGCTCACCGAGCGCGCCGCGGCATTCGAGCACGTGGTCGTCATGGACCGCAGCGACGAGATCGCGCTCATCGCCGTCCAGGGGCCCGCCTCCCGCGCCATCCTCCAGGCGACCGAGGGGCTCCACATCCTGGACGAGCTGCCCTCCCTCGACGAGGTGAAGTACTACCGCGCGACCGGTGCCTCTTTCGAGAACGGCACGGTCTTCATCGGGCGCACCGGCTACACCGGCGAGGACGGGTTCGAGCTG
The DNA here is from genome assembly GCF_963518075.1 of uncultured Plantibacter sp. NCBI lineage: Bacteria > Bacillati > Actinomycetota > Actinomycetes > Micrococcales > Microbacteriaceae > Plantibacter > uncultured Plantibacter sp. The sequence continues at coordinate 18,414 of NZ_CAUQHZ010000003.1, read as the reverse complement.
TACGTCGACGCGGCCGACGCCGTCGAGCTGTGGAACGCCATCGTCGCCGCCGGGACACCGCTCGGGCTGGTCCCCGCCGGCCTCGCCAGTCGCGACACGCTCCGCCTCGAAGCCGGCATGCCGCTCTACGGCCACGAGCTCGGTCCGGACATGCTGCCGGTCCAGGCCGGACTCGGTCGCGTCGTCGCGCTCGGGAAGCACGGCACGTTCGTCGGACGCGACGCCGTCGAGGCAGGCCCGGCGGACGGTGCACCGGTCCTCGTCGCCCTCGTCTCCGAGGGGCGTCGCGCCGGTCGTGCCGGTTACCGCGTCCTCGCCGGCGACACGACGGTCGGCGAGGTGACGAGCGGGGCACTGTCGCCCACCCTCGGGCACCCGATCGCCATGGCCTACGTACACCCCGACCACGCCGAGCCGGGCACCGTGCTCGACATCGACGTCCGCGGCACGCGGATCCCCGCGACCGTCACCACGCTCCCCTTCTATTCGAGAGAGAAGTAACCCATGGCCGACAAGACCACCCTCAAGTACACCGCCGAGCACGAGTGGATCCGCGTCGAGGGCGATCTCGCCGTCATCGGGATCACCGACTACGCCGCCGAGAAGCTCGGTGACGTCGTCTTCGTGGACCTCCCCGCCGTCGGCGCGGCGCTCTCGGCCAGCACCGTGGTCGGCGAGATCGAGTCCACGAAGTCCGTCGGCGAGCTCTTCGCCCCGCTCGACGGCGAGGTCGTCGAGGCCAACGACGCCGTCGTCGACGACCCGTCGCTCGTCAACAGCGACCCGTTCGGTGCCGGCTGGCTCGTCTCCGTCCGGTACGACGCGCTGCCCGACACGCTCCTCAGCTGGGACGACTACGCCGCGCTGGTGGGCGAGTGATGGCGGACCGCTTCGCAGAACGGCATATCGGAACCGACACCGCAGCCCAGGCGACGATGCTCGCCGCCGTCGGATACGACAGCGTCGACGCCCTGCTCGCCGCGGCCGTCCCGTCCGCGATCACTGCCGCCGAACTCGCCTCGTCGAGCATCCCCGACGCCGCGACCGAGCGGGCGGCGCTCGCCGAACTCCGAGAGCTCGCCGGCCGCAACACGGTGAACCGGAGCCTCATCGGTCTCGGCTACTTCGACACGATCACGCCGGCGGTCATCAAGCGGAACGTGCTCGAGAACCCCTCCTGGTACACGGCCTACACGCCGTACCAGCCCGAGATCTCGCAGGGCCGCCTCGAGGCGCTCATCAACTTCCAGACGATGGTCGCCGACCTCACCGGTCTCGACACGGCCAACGCCTCGATGCTCGACGAGAGCACCGCGGTCGTCGAAGGCATGCTCCTCGCGCGCCGGGCCTCGAAGCTCGCCGACGCGACGTTCATCGTCGACGCCGACGCGTACCCGCAGACGAAGGCGCTCCTCCGGAGTCGCGCCGAAGCGGTCGGCATCGACCTCGTCGAACTGCCGTTGTCGACCACCTCGGCCGAGGACCTCCCGGCGGCGTTCGGCGTCTTCGTGCAGTACCCCGGCGCCTCCGGGCTCGTATGGGATCCGTCGGCGGTCCTCGCGGCGGTCAAGGCGGCCGGCGGCGTGTCGGTCGTCGCGGCCGACCTCCTCGCCCTCACGCTCATCTCCTCGCCCGGTTCCCTCGGCGCGGACATCGCGGTCGGGACGAGCCAGCGCTTCGGTGTGCCGATGGGCTTCGGCGGGCCGCATGCAGGGTACCTCGCGGTCCGCAAGGGCCTCGAACGCCAGATGCCCGGTCGCCTCGTCGGCGTCAGCCAGGACGCGGCGGGTCACCCCGCGTACCGGCTCACGCTGCAGACGCGTGAGCAGCACATCCGCCGCGAGAAGGCCACGAGCAACATCTGCACGGCCCAGGTCCTCTTGGCCGTCATGGCCGCGATGTACGCCGTGTACCACGGGCCCGACGGGCTCAAGCGGATCGCACAGTCGGTGCACGCGACCACCGCGAGTGCAGCCCGTCTGCTGGAGTCGGCGGGTGTCGAGGTGCTCACGGAGCACTACTTCGACACCCTGCAGGTGCGGGTCGCCGACAGCGCGGCGGTGGTGGCGGGCGCGCACGACCGCGGCCTCCTGCTGTGGGCCGTCGACGAGACGACCGTCTCGATGAGCTTCGACGAGGTGAGCGCGGTCGAGAGCGTCGTCCCGACGCTCGTCGAGGTGCTCACGACCGCTGGGACCGCCACCGTCGGAGAGCCGTCGGCATACGTCTTCGACGAAGGGTCGTCCGCCTCGGCGTTCGGACCGAGCGCCGTGTCGGAGTACCCGGCCGCGCTCGCCCGCGAGACCGAGTACCTCACGCACCCGGTGTTCAACACGCACCACTCGGAGACCGCCATGATGCGGTACCTCAAGCAGCTGGCCGACCGCGACTACGCGCTCGACCGCGGGATGATCCCGCTCGGTTCGTGCACGATGAAGCTCAACGCCGCCACCGAGATGGAGGCCGTCACCTGGCCCGAGTTCGCCGGGCTGCACCCGTTCGCCCCGCGCGAGGATGTCGCAGGCTCGCTCGAACTCGTCGACCAGCTCGAGACCTGGCTGGCCGAGGTCACCGGTTACGACTCCGTGTCGCTCCAGCCGAACGCCGGCAGCCAGGGTGAGCTCGCCGGTCTCCTCGCCATCCGCGGCTACCACCGCGCGAACGGCGACGAGCAGCGGACGGTCTGCCTCATCCCGTCGAGCGCGCACGGCACGAACGCGGCCTCGGCCGTCCTCGCCGGCATGCGGGTCGTCGTCGTGGCGTGCGACGAGCAGGGCAACGTCGACCTCGACGACCTCCGGGCGAAGATCGAGGCCAACGCCGAGTCCCTCGCCGCGCTCATGATCACCTACCCGTCCACCCACGGCGTGTACGAGCACGAGGTGAAGACGATCACCCAGGCCGTGCACGACGCCGGCGGCCAGGTCTACGTCGACGGTGCGAACCTCAACGCGTTGCTCGGGTACGCGCGGTTCGGGGAGTTCGGCGGCGACGTCTCGCACTTGAACCTGCACAAGACGTTCTGCATCCCGCACGGCGGTGGCGGCCCCGGTGTCGGGCCGGTCGCGGCGAAGGCGCACCTCGCGCCGTTCCTGCCCGGTCACCCGCTGGCGCAGCGCGCCGAGCACCCGCTGCTCGGCGGCGGGACGGTCGTGCACGCCGGCGGTCCGATCTCGGCGGCTCCCTACGGCAGCCCGAGCATCCTGCCGATCTCGTGGGCGTACGTCCGCATGATGGGTTCGGAGGGGCTCCGCGAGGCGACCGGGGCCGCGGTGCTCGCGGCGAACTACATCGCTGCGCGACTGCGCGACCACTATCCCGTCCTGTACACGGGCGACAGCGACCTCGTGGCGCACGAGTGCATCCTCGACCTCCGTCCGCTCAAGGAGGCGACCGGGATCTCCGTCGACGACGTGGCGAAGCGCCTCGTCGACTACGGCTTCCACGCGCCGACGATGTCGTTCCCCGTCGCGGGGACGCTCATGGTCGAGCCGACCGAGAGCGAGGACCTCACGGAGGTCGATCGCTTCGTCGACGCGATGATCGCGATCAAGGCGGAAGCGGACGCCGTCGCGGCGGGCGAGTGGCCTGCCGACGACAACCCGCTCGTCGGGGCGCCGCACACGGCCCAGTCGGTCATCGAGGGGGAGTGGACGCACGCGTATTCGCGCGAGCTCGCCGTCTACCCCGTGCACACGCTCGTGCGCACGAAGTACTGGCCGCCGGTGCGTCGCATCGACCAGGCCTACGGCGACCGCAACCTCGTGTGCGCCTGCCCGCCGCCCGAGGCCTTCGCCTAGCCGGTCCATGAGCACTCCCTCGCCCATTCGTGGGCGAGGGAGTGCTCATTCTCGCCGACAGATCGGCGAACGGGTCGTCAGGACGACTTCGTCGCCGCGAAGATCTCCGGCCACCAGGCCACGGCGAGCGGGAAGCCCGCGAACGAGATGATGTCGATGACCGTGTGTGCCACGACCAACGGCATCACCCGACCCCAGCGCTTGTAGCACCAGCCGAACGCGATCCCCATGGCGACGTTGCCGAAGAAGGGCCCGATGCCCTGGTACAGGTGATAGCTCCCGCGAAGGACGGCGGTCGACAGGATGATCGTCCACCACCCCCACCCGATTTCGCGGAGCCTGGTGTACAGGTAGCCGATGATGATGACCTCCTCCTGGAGGCCGGCGCGGAGTGCGGAGAAGACGAGCATCGGGATCGTCCACCAGTACATGGTGTCGGGGAACGTCGAGACCGCGACCGTGACGCCGAGGGCGCGTCCCAACGCGTACACACCGATGCCCGGGACACCGATCGCGGCGACGAGGAGCAGACCGCGGCCGAGGTCGCGTCCGGGGGAGCGGAGGTCGAGTCCCATCCGCGCGAAGCCGGTGCGTCCGGGCTGCCAGAGCAGGTAGATGACGAGGGCGACCGGCGCGAGCTGGAAGAACAGCCCGAGGAACTGGTAGCTGAAGTCGAGCCACTCCCGGGTGGCCTGCGTGGTGTTGATCGCCGCCGACTGATCGGAGAGCGGTGGCCCCGCGGTGAGCTTCGCGATGAGCGAGATGATCGAGTACACCGCCGACGCCCCGAGGCTCAGCGCGAGCACGATGCCGATCTCCCACCACCGACGGCTGTCTCCGGCGCCCTCGGGGAGGTTTGGTCCCCGCTCGGTGGTGTTCTGCTCGCTCACCGGTCCATTCTGCTGGCTGGTGGCTCCGAGCGCACCGCATAGCATCTGCGCGTCCACTCGGCTGATGCCGGGAGCAAAACGGCTTACGATTCGTATCCAGAAGGTGGATGCGACCGCACGAGTTTTGCGATCACGACCGTTCTCGTGCGTGGCAGGCGGGATCCGTGCACGAAAAAGCACTCCGGAGCAACAATCCGTCGATTGGGTTACCGCTGTGTAACGTTTGGCGTCCCAGTTTGCTCGCCGTCCTGCTTCTGCTTATCGTCAGAGTATTCAAAGAGCGATCCAGCGCACACGATGCGCTGGTTTTGCTTGCCCTTTCCCCAAGGAGGAACTGTGAAGTTCAGTCGGTTCGGCTCTGCCGCCGCCATCATCGCAGCCGGGGCTCTCGTCCTCACCGGATGTTCCGGTGGCGGTTCCAGCAGCGAGAGCACCAGCAGCGCATCATCCATCATCACGACCAACGGCTCCGAGCCGGAGTCGGGCCTCATCCCCAGCGACACCAACGAGGTCGGTGGCGGAAAGATCCTCGACGAGATCTTCGCGGGCCTCGTCTACTACGACGCCAAGGGCAAGCCGGTCAACGACCTGGCTGAGTCGATCGAGACCGACGACTCGATCACCTTCACGATCAAGATCAAGCCGGACCAGAAGTTCACCAACGGTGACCCGGTCGACGCCGAGTCGTTCGTGAACGCTTGGCAGGACGCCGCGCTCCTCTCGAACGCTCGCAAGAACAGCTACTTCTTCGAGGACATCAAGGGCTTCAGCTACGACGCCGACCAGCCCCTCACCGGCCTCAACGTCGTCGACGACACGACCTTCACGGTCGAGCTCAACGAGGCTCGCTCTGACTTCCCGCTGCGCCTCGGATACTCCTCGTTCTACCCGCTGCCCAAGTCGGCGTTCGACGAGGCTGGCAAGGTCACGGCCGAGTTCGGTCAGAACCCGATCGGCAACGGCCCCTACAAGCTCGACGGCGAAAAGGCCTGGAAGCACAATGAGTCCATCGCGCTTGTCACCAACGACGAGTACAACGGTGGCCGCAAGCCGAAGAACGGCGGCGTGACGATCAACTTCTACGCCAGCTTCGACGCGGCGTACGCCGACCTGCTCGGTGGCAACCTCGACGTCCTGGACCAGATCCCCGACTCGGCCATCTCCACCTTCCAGGACGACCTGGGTGACCGCGCTGTGAACCAGCCCGCTGCCGTGTTCCAGTCCTTCACCATCCCGTCCCGCCTCCCGCACTTCAGCGGCGAAGAGGGTCAGCTGCGTCGTCAGGCGATCTCCTACGCGATCAACCGCAAGCAGATCACCGACGTCATCTTCGAGGGCACCCGCACCCCGGCGACCGACTTCACCTCGCCCGTCATCGACGGCTACTCGAAGGACATCCCCGGCAACGAGGTGCTGACCAACGACGACAAGAAGGCCAAGGAACTCTGGGCCGAGGCTGACGCCATCTCCCCGTGGGACGGCTCCTTCCAGATCGCCTACAACGCCGACGGACCGCACCAGGCCTGGGTCGACGCGGTGACGAACAACATCAAGAACACGCTCGGCATCGAGTCCTCCGGTGTTCCGGTCGCCGTCTTCGGTGACTTCCGCGAGAGCATCACGAGCCGTCAGATCCAGACCGCGTTCCGCAGCGGATGGCAGGCCGACTACCCGGGTCTGTACAACTTCCTCGGCCCGCTGTACGCGACCGGCGCTTCCTCCAACGACGGCGACTACTCGAGCCCCGAGTTCGACAAGCTGCTGAGCGAGGGTGCGAGCGAGTCCGACCTGGATGCCGCGAACAAGAAGTTCCAGGAGGCCCAGGAGGTCCTGTTCAAGGACCTGCCCGCCATTCCGCTCTGGTACCAGAACGTGAGCGGTGGTTTCGGCGAAGGCGTCCAGAACGTCGAGTTCGGTTGGAACTCCGTGCCCCTCTACTACGAGATCACCAAGTAATCTTGTAGACGGCACAACTGGGTGGGTCCGGTTCTTCCGGGCCCACCCAGTTTTCACGAGTTCAGGAGTCCCGCTTTGGGCAATTACATCCTCCGCCGTATCCTGCAGGCCATCCCGGTCCTGCTCGGTACGACCTTCCTCATCTACTTCATGGTGTTCGCCCTCCCGGGCGATCCCATCCTCGCGCTCTTCGGTGACCGGACCCCCAGCCCGGCCGTCCTCGAACAGTTGCGCGCGGAGTACAACCTCGACAAGCCGTTCATCGTGCAGTACTTCCTGTACCTCGGCGGCATCCTCACCGGCGACCTCGGTACCTCGTTCTCCGGGCAGCCGGTCTCCGAGATCCTCGCGCAGACCTTCCCGGTCACGCTCCGCCTCGCTGTCCTCGCCGTCTTCTTCGAGATGGTCGCCGGCATCACGATCGGGCTCGTCTCGGGACTCCGCAAGGGCGGTATCTTCGATGCGTCCTTCCTGGTCGTCAGCCTCATCCTCATCTCGCTGCCGGTCTTCGTGGTGGCGTTCATCGCGCAGTTCGTCTTCGGCATCCAACTCGGTTGGTTCAGGGTGACCGTCGGTGCCGGTGCGCCGATACAGGACCTGTTACTTCCGGCGCTCGTACTCGCGACGATCAGCTTCGCGCAGATCACCCGCCTGACCCGCGGCGCCGTGATCGAGACCCAGTCGCTCGACTTCGTGCGCACCGCGGCCTCGAAGGGCCTCAGCCGTCGTCGCATCATCCCGGTGCACATCCTCCGTAACTCGCTGATCCCGGTCGTCACCTACCTGGCCGTCGACTTCGGTGTGCTCATCGTCGGAGCGACGGTCACCGAGGGCATCTTCAACGTGCCCGGTGTCGGTCGCACGCTCTACCAGGCGATCATCCGCGGGGAAGGGCCCACCGTCGTGTCCTTCGTGACCGTGATGGTGCTCGTCTATCTGCTCGTCAACCTGCTGGTCGACCTGCTGTACGCCGTGCTCGACCCGAGGATCCGCTATGTCAAGTCATGATCAGGAACCACAGATGAAGCGTTCATCCACGCACTTCGTCGCCCCGCTGGAGGAGACGCCGCTTGCGGTGATCGATGCTGTCAAGGTCGACGAGAAGCCGAGTAACCTCTGGACCGACGCCTGGGCGTACATGCGCCGTCAGCCGATGTTCTGGATCTCGGCCGTACTCATCGTGCTCGTCGTCGTCGTGTCGCTGTTGCCCGGCCTGTTCTCACACGTCGATCCACGGAGCTGCAATCTCGACAACAGCCTCGGCGATCCGTCGCTCGCACACCCGCTCGGCTTCACGAAGCAGGGCTGCGACATCTACTCGCGGGTCATCTTCGGTGCCAACACCTCGCTCGCGGTCGGGCTCATCGTGACCGCGATCGTCTGCGTGCTCGGCATCAGCTTCGGTGCGTTGTCCGGCTTCTACGGCGGCTGGGTCGACTCGGTGCTCTCGCGCATCGGCGACATCTTCTTCTCGATCCCGTACATCCTCGCCGCGGTCGTCGTCATGTCGGCTCTCGCCGCATATCGCAGTGTCTGGACCATCTCCCTCGCGGTCGGACTGTTCGTCTGGCCGAGCGTCGCGAGAGTGCTTCGTGCTGAGGTCCTGCGAGTGAAGAACGCGGACTACGTGCAGGCCTCCATCGCTCTCGGCGTCTCGCGGTTCCGGATCCTCGTGCGCCACGTCCTGCCGAACTCGATCGCCCCGGTCATCGTCGTGATCACGCTGTCGTTGGCCTCGGCCATCGTCGCAGAAGCCACGCTCTCGTTCCTCGGCGTCGGACTCGGCTCGGAATCGATCTCGTGGGGCGCGGACATCTCGCAGGCCCAGCGCGACCTCCGGACCGCTCCGCAAGTGCTCATCTACCCGTCCATCGCGCTCTCGCTCACCGTGCTCAGCTTCATCATGCTCGGCGAGGTCCTGCGCGATGCACTCGACCCGAAGGCGAGGGCACTCCGTTGAGCAGCCACACCCCATCGGCCGGCGCACGCACCGGGCAGCCGCTCCTCGAGGTCAAGGACCTCGAGGTCGGGTTCCGGACGCAGAGCGGCACCGTCCAGGCCATCCGTAAGACGAGTTTCACCATGATGCCCGGTGAGACGGTCGCGATCGTCGGTGAATCGGGTTCCGGGAAGTCGACGACGGCGCACGCCATCATCAACCTGCTCCCCGGGACCGGCAAGATCACGGGCGGCGAGATCCTCTTCGAGGGTCGTGACCTCTCCAAGCTCTCGCGCAAGGAGATCGAGGACGTCCGCGGACGCCTGATCGGTTTCGTGCCCCAGGACCCGATGTCCAACCTGAACCCGGTGTGGAACATCGGGTTCCAGGTCGAGGAGGCCATCCGTGCCAACGGCATCGCCCAGGGCAAGCAGGCCGTTCGCGCCAAGGCGATCGAGGTCCTCCAGCAGGCCGGTCTGTCCGACGCCGACCGTCGCCTGAAGCAGTTCCCGCACCAGTTCTCCGGCGGCATGCGTCAGCGCGTGCTCATCGGTATCGGTCTGTCCTCGAGCCCGAAGCTGCTCATCGCGGACGAGCCCACCTCGGCGCTCGACGTCACGGTGCAGCGGAAGATCCTCGACCACCTCGAAAGCCTGACCCGCGACAGCGGCACGGCGCTGCTCTTCATCACGCACGATCTCGGCCTCGCCGCCGAGCGCGCTGAGAAGCTCATCGTCATGTACAAGGGGCAGATCGTCGAGGCCGGTCCGTCGGTCGAGATCCTGCAGAACCCGGTGCACCCGTACACCCAGCGTCTTGTCGCTGCGGCGCCGAGCCTCGCATCCCGTCGTATCCAGTCCGCGACCGGGTCGCTGGAGACGCTCGAGCACGAGGCCCCGGCCGGTTCCGAGGGGATCGACCTCATCGTGGCAGCGGAGCACCGTGCCGCCGCGCAGCTCGATCTCGCGAAGGTCGAGCCGGCGATCGTCGTCGACGACTTGGAGAAGGTGTACAAGATCCGTGGACAGAAAGGTCAGGCGAGCGAGCTGAAGGCTGTCGACGGTGTCTCGTTCCAGATCCCGAAGGGCACCACCATGGCGCTCGTCGGCGAGTCCGGTTCGGGCAAGTCCACGGTCGCGAAGCTGCTGCTCCAACTGGAGACTCCGACCTCGGGCAGTATCCGCATCGGTGGCAAGGTGATGGAGGGGCTCGATCGCAAGGGCCTCCTCGCGCTGCGCCGCAAGATGCAGCCGGTCTTCCAGGACCCCTACGGCTCCCTCGACCCGCTACGGAACATCGGGAACACGATCGCTGAACCGCTCGTCACGCACAAGGTGGGCGACAAGGCCTCCCGCCGTGCGCGCGTGCTGGAGCTCCTCGATCAGGTCTCGCTGCCGCAGGCGGTCGCGACCCGGTACCCGAACGAGCTCTCCGGTGGACAGCGTCAGCGCATCGCGATCGCCCGCGCACTCGCGTTGAAGCCGGAGATCGTCGTCCTCGACGAAGCGGTGTCCGCGCTCGACGTCCTCGTCCAGGCGCAGATCCTGCAGTTGCTCGCCGACCTCCAGTCGGAGCTGCAGCTGACGTACCTCTTCATCACCCACGACCTCGCGGTCGTGCGCGTGATCGCCGACAACGTCGCGGTCATGCAGAAAGGGAAGATCGTCGAGGCGTCGACCACGGACGACGTCTTCGAGAACCCGAAGCAGCAGTACACACGCGAACTCCTCGACGCCATCCCCGGCGCCGGGATCGAGCTCGCGCTGTAACCCGCGCAGAACGCCGAAGGGCGGTGCCACGGAGCGATCCGGGGCACCGCCCTTCGGCGTTGCGGGAGGTGTCCGCCGGTCGCTAGACGAGGAGCGCAGAGGCGACGCCCCAGGCGAGGAGTGCCGCCGTGACGCCCAGGGCGACGACGTCCCAGCGAGAGGTGGCGAGGCGGTCGTCCTTCGGGTCGATCCGACCCCAGCGTTCGTGGGCACGGTCGATGAGGTCGACGGCAGTCGGACCCTCGTTTCCGGCACGACCGGGTCGGCGGACGCCTGCAGCGCGGTCCTGATGGTCGACCCCGCTTCGTCCGGCACGTCCGCCGATCAGCGACGGGCGGTCGAGCCCAGCGCTCGGTGCGCCCCAGCTGGTGATCTTCCGCCCGTCCCGCAGGAGCACCGTGAGCTGGTAGCGGCTCGTCGCCTCCTCCATGCGCGACCAGGGGATGTCGTGGATACGCCCGACGTTCACGACCGTCAGCTGCGACGGTTCGATGATGATGCACGGACGGACGAGGACGAGGTAGACCAGCCACACGACGAGGACCTCCCACGGGAGCGCCTGGACCGCGAAGCCCCAGGCTCCACGGCTCACGGCGTCGATGATGAAGAAGACCATGAGGATGGCGGTGACCCCGAGGATCCAGAAGCCGCTCGTGCTCCGCAGGGTGGTCCGATTGCCGGCGTTCGTCGCTTCGTTCACGTCCACCATCCTTCCAGGCCGCCGACCCTCGGGCGCCGCTCGGCTCGATCAGGCGGTGACGAGCCGGTCGCTCTCCGCATGGTGGCACGCGACGAGCCGTCCGTCGACCGGGCGCTCTCGTGGATCGTCGCGTTCGCAGACCGCCTGCTTGTCGGCCGGCAGCAGCTGGAACAACGGGCACCGGCTCCGGAAACTGCAGCCGACCCGGTCGTCGCTGGGGGAGGGGAGGTCGCCGTTCAGCAGGATGCGCCGCCGACTGCGTTCGATCTCGGGGTCCGGGACCGGCACCGCGGACAGGAGCGCCTGCGTGTACGGGTGCTTCGGGTCGTCGAAGATCGTGGCGCTCGGTCCATACTCGACGATGCGTCCGAGGTACATGACCGCCACGTCGTCGGCGATGTGGCGGACGACGGCGAGGTCGTGGGCGACGAAGAGGTACGAGAGTCCGAGCCGCTGCTTGAGGTCTTCGAGCAGATTGATGACGCCGGCCTGGACGGAGACGTCGAGCGCGGAGACCGGCTCGTCGAGCACGAGGATCTTCGGTTCGACGACGAGCGCCCGAGCGATGCCGATGCGCTGTCGCTGTCCACCCGAGAACTCGTGCGGGTATCGGCCGGCGAAGGACGGCTCCAAGCCGACGAGTTCGAGCATGGCCCCGACGCGGGAGCGGATCTCGGCGGGGGAGACCCCGTGGACGGTCAACGGTTCACCGATGATGTCCTCGATCGTCATGCGCGGATCGAGTGAGGCCATCGGGTCCTGGAACACCACCTGGATGTCGCTGCGCAGCTTCCGGCGGTCGGGCTTCGACAGCGTCGCGGTGTCGACCCCGTTCACGTGGATGCTGCCGCCCTGCGTCCTGGCGAGTTCGAGGATCTCCATGATCGTCGTCGTCTTCCCGCACCCGGACTCGCCGACCAGGCCGAGGGTGCGCCCGCGCTGGACACTGAACGAGACCCCGTCGACCGCGCGGACCGTGCCGATGTTGCGACGGAACACGACGCCCTTCGTGAGCGGGAAGGCGCGGGTCAGGTCACGGACGTCGAGGACGGTCTCCGGGGCGACCTCCGCGACGAGCTCCTCCGGCACCTCGTCCGGCCGAGGGAAGATCTCCGGGCGGCGCAGCGATCCGTCGGCGATCTCGCCGGCGCGGATGCACGCGGCGGTGTGATCGACCGAGGTCGTCGGGTCCTCGACGGGCCCGTCGAGGACGGGGAGCAACGCCGGTTCGCCCTCGAGGCACGCGGCCACGGCGATCGGGCAGCGCGGGGCGAAGGGGCAGCCGGTCGGCACGGTCGTCAACAGCGGTGGGCGTCCTTCGAGCGGGACGAGTCGCTCTTGCTGGTTCGCCGCCATGTTCGGCATGGAGCGCAACAGACCGATCGTGTACGGCATGAGCGGTTCGCGGAACAGCGGGACCACGGGCGCCGTCTCGACGATCCGGCCCGCGTACATCACGGCCACCCGGTCGGCGTTGCCGGCGACGACACCGAGGTCGTGCGTGATGAGCACCACGGCGGCGCCGGTGATGTCCTTCGCCTTCTGGAGCACCTCGAGGATCTGCGCCTGGATGGTGACGTCGAGTGCGGTGGTCGGCTCGTCGGCGATGATCAGCTGCGGGTCGTTGGCGATGGCGATCGCGATCATGGCCCGCTGACGCATGCCACCGGAGAACTCGTGCGGGAACGACTTCGCACGCCGCTCCGCGTTCGGAATGCCGACGATCTTCAAGAGTTCGACGGCCCGGGTCTCTGCTGCGCGCTGCGAGAGCGCGGAGTCGTGGAGGCGGAGGCCTTCGGCGATCTGCTGACCGATCGTGTAGACGGGCGTGAGCGCCGAGAGCGGATCCTGGAAGATCATGGCGATGTCCCGCCCGCGGATCTTCGACAGCTCCTTATCCGATTGGCCGAGCAGCTCGACGCCGTCGTAGCGGATGCTGCCGCTCACCTGCGCGTTGGTGGGGAGCAGCCCCATGACGGCCATCGAGGAGACGCTCTTGCCGGAGCCCGACTCGCCGACGATGCCGAGGAACTCTCCACGCCGCACCTCGTAGGAGACACCGCGGACGGCATGCACGGGCGTGCCGGCGTTGGGGAAGGTGACGGTGAGGTCGTCGACCTTGAGGAGCGGCGCGGTCGCCTGGGGGTCAGTCACGGTTGGCTCCTGAGGTCGGGTCGATGGCGTCGCGCAGGGCGTCGCCGAGGAGGCTGGAGGCGAGCACGGTGATGACGAGGATCGCTGCGGGGAAGACGAACAGCCAGGGCCGAGTCACGGCCGCACTCGCACCGGCGGCGAGCAGGGTGCCGAGCGAGACGTCGGGCGCCTGCACGCCGAAGCCGAAGAAGCTCAGGGTCGTCTCCGACAGGATCGCCGCGCCGATGCCGAGCGTCGCGTCGATGATGAGGAGGCTCGCGACGTTCGGGATGATGTGGCGACGGATGATCGTGAACCCGGGGACGCCCATGAACCGGGCCGCCTTGACGTACTCGCGTTCGCGGAGCGACATCGTCTGCCCACGGATGACGCGCGCGAGCACCATCCAGCCGAACAGGACGAGGAAGACGACGAGGGCGAGCCAGGACAGCGACTTGAACGCCGGGCTCAGGAGCACGAGGAGGAAGAAGCCGGGGATGACGAGGAGGAGGTCGATGAGCCACACGATCGCCTTGTCCCAGACGCCTCCGACGTAGCCGGCGATGGCCCCGACGAGTCCGGCGATGATCGCAGCGCCCGGGCCGACGATCAGACCGATGACGATGGACTTCTGCAGCCCGACGAGCGTCTGTGCGTACACGTCCTGGCCGATGTTGTTGGTACCGAACCAGTGGTCGAGCGAGGGCGGCTGGCTGAAGGCGAGGCCGTCCTGGTCGGTGAACGACCAGGGGGAGAGCAGCGGGCCGATGAACGCCCAGAGGATGATGAAGAGGAGGACACCGCCACCGATGCGGGCGCGCTTCGTGGCGAGCACCTTCCGCAGGATCGTGCGCCCGCGGGACTGCGGACGCTTGGGGGCGTCCGCCATCTTCTCCGGGTCGCCGACGGTGAGGGTCGAGGGGTCGGTCAGTGCCATGTCGTTACACCCGCACTCTCGGGTCGAGCGCCGCATAGATCACGTCGGAGAGCGTTCCGGCGATCAGGACGAGGATGGAGGTGAACAGGATGGTCCCAGCGGCGGCGTTGATGTCCGAGTTCGAGACGCTCGTGAGGAGGTACTCGCCCATGCCGTGCCAGCTGAAGACGTTCTCCGTCACACTCGCGCCGGTGAGGATGAGCCCGAAGGAGTAGGCGAAGAACGTCGACATCGGGATGAGCGCGACGCGGACACCGTGCCGGATGATCGCGGAACCGCGGGTCCGGCCCTTCGAGCGCGCGGTCCGGATGTAGTCGGCGCTCATCACGTCGAGCATGGCGCTGCGCTGGTACCGCGAGTACGAGGCGACGGCGCCGACGGTGAGGGTGATCGTGGGCAACAGCAGATGCATCGCCCGGTCGCCGAACTGTGTCCAGAACCCGCCCTGGAGGCCGGCGGTGTACTCGCCGGTGAAGTTGATGACGTTCGTGCCGACCGCCTGGTTGAGGGACGTCGCGAGGATCATGAGCACGACGCCGATGACGAAGACGGGCATCGCGAGGATCGTGAACGAGGCGTAGGTGATGATCTGGTCACTGGCCCGGTATTGGCGGACCGCGCCCCACACGCCGAGGGCGACGCCGATGACCGCGCCGAGGATGGTGCCGATGACGAGGAGGCGGAGGCTCGTGCCCGAGCGCTCGAAGATGTCGGCGGTGACCTGGGTGCCGCGCGTGCTGATCCCGAGGGAGCCGGTGGTCACCAGTTGCGTGACCCAGTCCCAGAGGCGTTCGAGCAGCGGGACCTTCGGGTTCACGCCCATCTTGTCCAGCGCCGCATCGATGGACGCCTGGGGGATGGGCGGGTTCTTCCCGAGGAACCGGGCCGACGGCTGGAGCGTCATGCTCACGAGCACGTAGCCCAGCATGGTGGCGATCGCGGAGAGGAACAGGTAGTTGACCAACCGCCGTGCAATGAACCCGATCATGTACCAGCCTTGCGAAGTCGTTGTGCGGGACCGCGTCGTCCCGTCAGCTGTGCTCCCCTCGTGGGGGTGGAGACACTGTAACCCCCAAGTGTCTGGAATCAGAAAACGACGCGTGTTCTCAGGAAACGAAACGTATGTTTCCGGCACGTGTTGCCGATAAATCGAAACGGTAACAATTCATCCCCACTTGTGGGGGATCCCCGGAGCGGGTGCAAGATGGTCCACATTGGCCTGCGCGCCTTCCGCTCCGCATCGGTGCGGCCTTGCGCAGTTACACGTCACGAAAGGTGGATCTCGATGAGTTCCAGAACACAGGGATCGAAGCGGCGCGGCGGGATGATCCTCGCCGGCGTCTCGATCGTCGCCCTCGCATTGACGGCTTGCACCGGAGGCGGTTCAGGCGGTGGCGGCTCGACGTCGAAGCCCGCCGAGCTGTCCGGCACCGGCTGGGAGCGCGCCGACGCCGACCAGATCGCCCAGGGCGGTTCGCTCAACCTCGCCGTCGACGCGATCCCCGCGAACTGGAACCTCTACAACCTCGACAGTGGCACCGTCGACGACCAGTTCCTCAGCAACCTGTACACACCGTCGTTCATCAACATCAAGGAGGACGGCACCTGGGAGGCGAACCCCGACTTCGCGACCTCCGTCGAGCTGAAGACCGAGGACCCGCAGGTCGTCGAGATCAAGATCAACCCGGACGCCGTCTGGTCGGACGGCACCGCCATGAGCGTCGACGATTTCGCCGCGACCTGGAAGTCGCTGAACGGCGTCGACCCCGCCTACGCGCCTACCGCCACGAACGTGTGGAAGGACATCGAGTCCGTCACCGCCGGCGACAGCCCGCAGGACGTCCTCATCACGTTCAAGAACAAGAACGCGGACTGGCCGTCGATCCTCGGCAACATCTGGCCGAAGTGGCTCGGCGCGACGCCGGAGTCCTTCAACACCCTCTGGGCGACCGGACCCTATGCGGCCGACGGCACGACCTACGTCTCCGGCGGTCCGTACATCGTCAGCAAGATCGACCAGACCGGCGCGGTCGTGACCTTCGAGCCCAACCCGAAGTGGTGGGGCGACAAGCCGAAGCTCGACAACATCATCTTCAAGCAGGTGTCCCGCTCGGGTCTCGCGCAGGCGTTCTCGAACAGTGAGATCGACGTCTTCAGCATCGGCTCGAACGCCGACAACTACGAGACGGCCAAGAAGCGCAGTGACGCCGAGATCCAGCGTTCGCGTGGAACGACGTACAACCACATCACCCTGAACGGCACGTCCGAGGTCCTGAGCGACCCCGAGGTCCGCCAGGCGTTCGCCAAGTCGATCAACCGTCAGACCATCGCCGAGGCCCGCCTCGCAGCGATCGACGCACCGACCGACCTGCTGAACAACCTCATCTTCCTTCCCGGCCAGGACGGCTACGAGGACGACGCCTCCAAGGTGCTCGGCTACGACATCGACGCCGCCAAGAAGCAGCTCGACGACGCCGGTTGGAAGGAAGGCAGCGGTGGCATCCGCGAGAAGGACGGCAAGAAGCTGACCGTCCGCTACGTCATCGACTCCGACAACCCGGTCTCGGCCGAGACCTCGCAGCAGGTCCAGGCCATGGTGAAGGAGTCCGGCTTCGACCTCCAGATCGACACCGTCCCGTCCGACGACTTCTTCACGAAGTACGTCACCACCGAGACCCGCGACTTCGACGCCGTGAGCTTCGCGTGGCAGGGCACCGCGTTCCCGATCTCGAGCACCGAGTCGATCTTCTACCCGGCCGACTCCGGGCAGAACTTCCCTGGCGTCACCGACGATTCGCTCGGCGAGCTCTGGGCGAGCGCCAACGCGGAGCTCGACCCCGACAAGCGCCTCGAGATCGCGAAGGAGATCGACAAGAAGATCGTCGCCCTCGCGACCACGCTGCCGCTGTTCCCGGTGCCGTACACCTACGGCGTCAAGACCGGCCTCGTGAACTACGGGCCGACCCAGTTCGAGACCATCGACTGGAAGAACGTGGGCTGGAAGAAGTAAGCATCAGCACGCGTTCGATCTGAACGCAGCCTCGACGGGCATCGGCGGGAAACCGCCGGTGCCCGTCGCCGTTCAGCCCCCGGCCAGAACTCCTGCGGTATGATGGTCCGTCGGCACCATCGTGCCCGAATCCCATCCACTTGAAGGAAGCCACCCTTTTATGGCGCTCGCCACTCGTTCCGATCTGCGCAATGTCGCGATCGTGGCCCACGTTGACCACGGCAAGACGACCCTCGTCGACGCCATGCTGCGACAGACCAACTCTTTCGCCGAACACGCCCACCTCGAAGAACGCGCCATGGACTCGAATGAGCTCGAGCGCGAAAAGGGCATCACCATCCTCGCCAAGAACACGGCGATCTCGTACAAGGGCGAACACGCCACCGACGGCCCGATCACGATCAACGTCATCGACACCCCGGGTCACGCCGACTTCGGTGGAGAGGTCGAGCGCGGCCTGTCCATGGTCGACGGCGTCGTCCTCCTCGTCGACGCGTCCGAGGGCCCCCTCCCGCAGACCCGCTTCGTGCTCCGCAAGGCGCTCGAGGCCAAGCTGCCCGTCATCCTCCTGGTCAACAAGACCGAC
Organism: uncultured Plantibacter sp.; assembly: GCF_963518075.1. Taxonomy (NCBI): domain Bacteria; kingdom Bacillati; phylum Actinomycetota; class Actinomycetes; order Micrococcales; family Microbacteriaceae; genus Plantibacter; species uncultured Plantibacter sp. The sequence goes on along the minus strand of NZ_CAUQHZ010000003.1, from coordinate 694 downwards.
CGTCCCGATGCGCGCATCGACGAGGTCGTCGTCGAGAGCCAGGACCTCCTCATCGGACTCGCCAGCGACATGGCCGACGACGTCCCCGACCTCGACCTCGACGCCATCCTCGACGTCCCGGTCGTGTACGCCTCGGGTAAGGCCGGCCGTGCGTCGTCCACCAAGCCCGCCAACGGCGAGCTGCCCGACAGCGAGAACCTCGAGCCACTCTTCGAGGCCATCCTCGAGCACATCCCGGCTCCGCAGTACGACGACGAGCACCCGCTCCAGGCGCATGTCACGAACCTCGACGCCTCGCCGTTCCTCGGTCGCCTCGCGCTCCTGCGCATCTTCAACGGCACGTTGAAGAAGGGCCAGACGGTCGCCTGGGTCCGCCACGACGGCGACGTCCACAACGTCCGCGTCACCGAGCTCATGATCACGAAGGCGCTCGACCGCTACCCGGCCGAGAGCGCCGGCCCCGGCGACATCGTCGCCGTCGCCGGTTTCGCCGACATCATGATCGGCGACACCCTGGCCGACCCCGAGGACGTCCGCGCGCTGCCGGCCATCACGGTCGACGACCCGGCCATCTCGATGACGATCGGTACCAACACCTCGCCGCTCATGGGCAAGGTCAAGGGCCACAAGCTCACCGCACGCATGGTCAAGGACCGTCTCGACCGCGAGCTCATCGGTAACGTCTCACTCAAGG